>JBNKLQ010000172.1:0-13406 GCA_050292445.1 Promineifilaceae bacterium (SeqCode)
CACATTGATGGCTTTTTGGAATTGCTCCAGCAGAGAATAGTTGGGAGCCTTGACGAACGCAGCCAACACTATATGTCCACCATCTCCGATGCGGTCGGCCGGATGGGCCAATTGATCGACGACCTGCTGGACTTCTCCCGCATGGGCCGGAATGAGATGTCCAAAACGCCGGTCGACCTGGCCGTTCTGGTGCAGGAGGTTGTTCAAGAACTTGCCCCGGAAACGCAAGACCGGGCCATCAACTGGCGCATCGCTCCCCTGCCCACCGTTAGCGGCGACCGGGCCATGCTGCGCCTGGCGCTGGTTAATCTCCTCTCCAATGCCCTGAAGTTCACAAGAGGATGTGCGCCGGTTGACATCGAAATTGGTTGTCAGGTGGATGAAAAGGAAGCCATCTTCTTCATCCGTGACAATGGCGTAGGCTTTGATATGGCTTATGCCGACAAGCTTTTTCGTGTTTTCCAGCGCTTACACCAGGTTGATGAATTTGAGGGCAGTGGAATTGGCTTGGCCAACGTGCGTCGGATTATTAATCGGCATGGCGGGCGAACCTGGGCTGAAGGCGAAATCAATCGAGGTGCCACATTTTACTTTTCTTTACCAAGGCCCATTCAGGAGGTGCAATGATAGAAAAAAACAAGCGTATTCTTTTAGTCGAAGACGATCCGAAAGATATTGAACTAACCCTAGCTGCTTTGGAAGAGTACAATTTGGCCAACGAAATTGTCATTGCTCGTGATGGGGTGGAGGCATTGGACTACCTCTATCGGCGAGGGAGGTTCAAAGAGCGTTCTGTCGGGAATCCTGTTGTCATCTTGCTTGATCTTAAGATGCCTAAAATGGATGGTGTTCAGGTTTTACAACAAATAAAATCAGATGAGCATTTTCGATTAATTCCGGTGGTTATTTTGACCTCGTCGCGTGAGTCTCGCGATTTGGCAGAGTGTTACAAACTTGGCGTTAATGCTTATGTGGTAAAACCGGTTCGTTTTACTGGATTCATTGAAGCCGTCAAAGAAATCGGGATATTTTGGGTACTGATTAACGAATCCCCACCGGATAGAAAACGAACTTAGGGTATCCCGGTTTTTTGAAGTATGTAAAAGGGAAAATGTAAGATGAGCCAATTAATTCACGTTTTGCACCTGGAAGACGATGTGATAGATGCGGAACTCGTTCGGGAAAAGCTGGAAGCAGCGGGGCTTGTATGCCAGATAACCCACGTTAAAACCCGTGAAGAATATAGCACTGCGCTGCGGCAGAAAAAGCTTGACATTGTTCTGGCGGATTTCCAACTGCCAATGTACGATGGCATGTCGGCACTACGGCTGGCCCAAGAGGTTTGCCCTGACATCCCATTCATCTTTGTCTCTGGCACTATGGGCGAAGATGCGGTTATTGAGGGGCTGACTGAAGGGGCGACAGATTATGTGCTTAAGCAGAGACTTTCGCGTGTTGCACCGTCCGTCAGGCGAGCATTGTATGAGGCAGAAAACTGGCGAGCACGCAGGCGGGCAGAAGAGGAGCTGCGAAAACTTTCTCGTGCCGTTGAACAGAGTGCCAGCACGATTATTATTACGGATACGCAAGGGTATATTGAGTATGCCAATCCACGATTTACTGAGGTAACCGGCTATTCTCTGGAAGAGGCAAAGGGCCAACATACTCGCTTTTTGGGATCTGGTTATACTCCCATTGAGGAGTATGCACGGCTTTGGGAGACGATTACTTCTGGTAAAGAGTGGTATGGTGAGTTTCTAAACATTAAAAAGAGTGGCAAATTATATTGGGAATCGGCATCTATTTCGCCGATTAGGAATGCGGATGGTGTGATTACTCACTTTCTGGCCGTAAAAGAAGATATTACAGAGCGAAAACAGGCGGAAGCGGAGCGAGATAAGTTGCTGACTCGAATCCAGCAGCAAGCCCAGGAAGTGCAGTTTATCATTGACACGGTACCTGAAGGTATCTTTTTGCTCAATGAGGATAATCATATTAGGTTAACGAACCCCATTGCTGAGAAATACCTGGATTTTTTAACTCCTGACTGGAAAGACGGCCGTCTTTCCCACTTGGGAGCACGCCCCCTGGCAGAACTGTTAACGACTCCTCCCCAAGGGCTGTGGCATGAGGTGGAGAATAACGGCCGTTATTATGAGGTAATTGCCCGCCCTGCTGAGGACAGTCCTTACCATCAGGGCTGGGTCTTTGTCTTGCATGATGTAACACAGGAACGCGAGATTCAGCGTCAGGTGCAAAGTCAGGAGCGGCTGGCGGCTGTTGGGCAATTGGCCGCTGGTATTGCGCACGATTTCAACAATACACTGGCGGTTATAAAACTATATTCTCAAATTCTCCTGCGTTCACTCGATTTGCCTGCCCGTGATCAAGAACGGTTGCGAATTGTGGATCAGCAAACCCAGCGGGCCAGCGACTTGATCCAGCAAATTTTGGATTTTAGCAGTCAATCGTTATTGGAAAAACGGCCGTTAGACTTGCTGCCTTTCCTAAAAGAGATGGTCAAGCTCTTAGACCGAACCTTCCCGGAAAACATTCAGATTAAACTTGAGGCTGCCAAAGATGAGTTTGTCATTCAGGCTGATGCTTCCCGTATCCAACAAGTGATCTTAAATTTAGCCCTCAATGCGCGGGATGCCATGCCGCAAGGAGGCTTCCTGAAAATTGGCTTGAACGCGCTACGGCTTACAGGCGTTGCAGTGCCTCCGGTTTCTGGCATGCCAGTTGGAACGTGGGTGCAGGTAACCATTGCTGATAGTGGCATGGGAATGGATACAGATACACTGATGCACATCTTTGAACCCTTCTTCACAACGAAGGAAAAAGGCAGAGGAACTGGATTGGGGCTGGCTCAGGTATACGGGATTGTACAAGGACATGAGGGTTTTATTGATGTATTAACAGAGGTGGGACAAGGAACAACTTTCTCTCTTTATTTTCCTGCTTTTGCGGTCGAGAAATATGATACACATCCATTAGTTGACAGCGAAATGCCTTTGGGTCAGGGGCAATTAGTGCTGATCGTAGAGGATGAAGCAACAATCCGAAAGGCTCTGGCCGAGAGTTTGAAAGTTCTGAATTATCAGGTGGTGGAAGCAAGTAACGGCCGTAAAGCCCTAACCTGTTTAGCAGAGCAAAACAATGCGGTTAATTTGATCTTGAGTGATGCTATTATGCCGGAGATGGGAGGGGTCGATTTATTCCATAGGTTACAGCAGCGCGGTCTAGACATTCCATTTGTTATGATAACAGGACACGGGGTGAGCAATGATATTGAGAAATTACGTGCTCTTGGATTACACGGATGGCTGACCAAACCGCCTGACCTGGTCAAGCTTAGCCAGGTGTTGCAACAGGCATTAGCATAGCTGCGAGGGTGAGCCATTACGGAGTATGGGAAAGAGGAAAAGCAATGAATCGCAAAGATAGTTTGACAGCCGCAGAGATCTATCGGCATTGCGATCCGGATCAGTTTGAATTTGAAACAACGGCCGATTTAAATGACACCATAGCCATTATCGGCCAGGATCGGGCAGTGGAGGCCATTCAATTTGGCATCAGCATGATGCAGGATGGCTATAATTTATTTGCGCTCGGGCCGAACGGGGTGGGGAAGTACACGGCCGTTTGTCGCTATCTCGATCAGCAGGCCAAAGACAAACCAATTCCGCCGGATTGGTGTTACGTATACAATTTTGAGCAGCCACATCAGCCCAATGCTATCAGTTTGCCAGCTGGCAAAGGAAATGAACTTTGTCGGGATATGAAACATTTGTTGGAGGAGCTGTTTACCGTGTTGCCTGCTACCTTTGAGAGCGAAGAGTATCAGACACAACGACAGGCCATTCAGGAGCGATTGCAGGCCAGACAGGAGGAAGGCTTAGAGCAATTGAACAATGAGGCCCAACAAGAAAACGTGGTCTTGATTAAGACCCAGCAAGGATTGGCGATTGCTCCTCTATTAGATGGCGAAGTGATACGACCTGAGCAGTTTCAGAAGCTATCCGATGAAGAAAGAAAGAAGCATGAGGAAACAATCGAAAAATATCAGAATAAGCTCCAGCGTTTGATGCAGCAACTGCCACAATGGAGCCGACAAAGCCGCGCGGAACTGCGCCAGCTTGATCAAGAGATGGCTACCTTCTCCGTATCCCCGCTTTTTGGCGAAGAGCTCATCAAAAAGTACGAAGCCTATCCTGAAGTAGTTGATTATCTACAAGCGGTAAAGCAAGATGTCATCCAAAATGCGGACAAGTTTTTGCAATCGGATGATTCAACTACTTCGGGGCAAAATCGGATCATGGCGGCGGTGCAGGCACGGCAGCAAATTTCACGCGACTCATCATTTTTCAACCGCTACCAGGTGAATCTGCTGGTGGACAATAGCCAGACAACCGGTGCGCCTGTGATTTATGCCGACCACCCGACCTTCGCCAATTTAATCGGCCGTATTGAACATGAAGCCCGCATGGGTGCCCTGTTTACCGACTTTACGATGATCAAGCCGGGTAGCCTGCATCGGGCTAGTGGCGGCTACCTCATTTTAGACGCGCGCAAAGTGCTGCTGAATCCACAAAGTTGGGAGGGTCTTAAACGCGCCTTGCAATCTGGCGAGGTTAATATTGAACCGCTGGAGCATTCCTTGGGGCTGATTAGCACCACCACACTGGAGCCAGAACCAATTCCGCTGGAAGTAAAAATTATTTTACTAGGGGAGCGACGCCTTTATTACATGCTTTATCAGCTGGACCCGGATTTTGGCGAGTTATTTAAAGTGGCGGCCGATTTTGAAGAGGATATGCTGCGTGACGAGGCAAATAACCATTATTATGCCCAATTTATCAGCTCATTGGTACAGCGTGAGGCGTTGCGGCCATTTAGCCGCCAGGCGGTGGCCAGCGTGATTGAGTTCAGTTCCCGGCTGGCGGGAGATGCCGAAAAGCTGTCTACTCACATGCAGCCAATGGCTGATTTGATGCGTGAGGCGAGCTACTGGTCCACGCAAAACGAGCATGAGGTGGTTCAGCCCACCGATGTGCAAAAAGCAGTTGACGCGCAAAAATATCGCAACGGCCGTATCCGTGAGCGAATGCAAGAAATGATTTTGCGTGACACGGTGCTGATTGATACCGAAGGCGAAGTGGTCGGCCAGATCAATGGGCTGTCGGTAATTGCCATTGGACAGCACGCTTTTGGCCGTCCTAGCCGCATTACGGCCCGGGTGCGCCTGGGCAAGGGCGAGGTCATCGACATTGAACGCCAGGTGGAAATGGGTGGTCCATTGCATTCCAAGGGCGTTATGATTTTGAGCGGCTTCTTGGGGGGACGGTATGCTGAGAAACGGCCGTTGTCCCTCACCGCCTCCCTGGTTTTTGAACAAAGCTACGGTGGTGTCGATGGCGACAGCGCCTCATCGGCTGAGCTGTATGCTTTGCTGTCGGCGATGGCTGATGTACCTATCAAACAATCGTATGCCGTTACTGGTTCCGTGAACCAGCGGGGACAGGTGCAGGCGATTGGCGGCGTCAACGAGAAAATCGAAGGCTTTTTTGATATTTGCCAGGCGCGCGGGCTGACGGGCGAGCAGGGTGTACTCATCCCTGCGGCTAATGTCAAAAACCTGATGCTGCGCCAGGATGTGGTCGAGGCTGTGGCCGATGGCAAGTTCCACATTTTTGCTGTGGAGACCATTGATGAGGGTATTGAGCTGTTAACAGGAATGGAAGCTGGTGTATTAGGGGAAGACGGCCGTTATCTACCAGAAACAATTAATCGACGCGTGTCCGACTACCTGGACACCCTGGCTAAAACCCAGCACAGCTTCCAAGAGAATGGAAAGGTGAAAGGTTAACTTAGTTGATCGTTTCTTCCCGCGCCGATAGTTCGTTTTAGTGCTGGGGCAGAAGCAGCAATTTGCCTTTTGTGCGACGTCCTTCAATGTAGCGATGGGCTTCTGCGGCTTCACTTAGAGGATAGGTGCGATCAATGCGCACCTGGATAGCATCTGAAGCAATCCAGTCGAAGAGATCATCTGTGCGATCTTCGATTTCTTCCTGGCTGGCCGTGTAATGAGCCAAACTGGGTCGGGTGAGGAAGATGGATCCTTTCTGATTCAAAATTTGGGGGTCCAAGGGTTCGACCGGACCGCTGGCTTGTCCATACAGCACCATCATCCCGCGCGGTTTTAGGCAGTCTAGCCCCTTGTGGAACGTGGCTTGCCCCACACCATCGTAAATCACGTTGACACCTTTGCCTTTGGTCAGCTCTTTGATCGCTTCGGCAAAATCTGTTTCAGTGTAACGAATGATATCGTCGGCACCATATTCTTCGGCCAGTTCGGCTTTTTCCTGAGTAGAAACCGTGCCGATGACGCGCGCCCCACGCAGGCTGGCGATTTGCACCAGCAGTAAGCCGACGCCGCCCGCAGCGGCATGGACTAAAACAGTGTCTCCAGCCTGCACCAGGTAAGTGCTGTGGGTGAGGTAGTGGGCGGTCATGCCTTGCAACATAACGGCCGTTGCCAGTTCCATCTCCACATCTTCGGGCACAATTACCAGCCTCCAGACAGGCACAATGGCGTATTCAGCATAGGCCCCAATGTGCATGGCGTAGGCAACCCGATCACCGGGAGAAACGGCCGTAACCCCCTCACCAACCGCATCCACCACACCGCCCCCTTCCATGCCGGGCGTGAAGGGTAGCGCCATTCTGTATTGGCCATTGCGATGGTACGTATCAATATAATTTACGCCGGCCGCTTCAATTTTGACGCGTGCTTCACTAGGGCCAGGTTCTGGTAGGGGAATGTCTGTGTAAAATAGCGTTTCGGGATCACCCGTTTGTTGTACCTGAATTGCTTTCACCTGATTACCTCCTCTTTTTAAGGCCAAAGAATAAATCCTATGGGATATTGCCTTAGGGCAGCATAAGCATAGCACAAGAAGAGATTGATGACGCCCTTGATTATCTGGCAGTGTTTCCCACACAAATGATATACTTGGCCGGATTTTGTGATGAGGAGCAACGGCCGTACACTACCATTGTGAGTAAACTCAAACCATACCAAACCCACATTCTCCTGGGCCTAATTATTCTTGTTGGCCTTTTTTTTCGCCTGTATCGCCTGACCACAGCTCCACCAGGCTTAAACGGCGATGAATTGTTTAACGCTATCGATGCTGCCCAAATCCGTTGGGGGAACCTGCCCGTTTACTTTGAAGGCAATAACGGCCGTGAAGCGTTCTTGTTCTACCTCATTGCCCTTGCCCAACAACTGTTTGGCGACACCATTTTTGCCATGCGTTTGCCCTCTGTGCTGCTAGGGTTGGCCTGTATACCTTTGGCTTTTAGCATCGGGCGCAATGGGTTTAATCGGCGGGTTGGGTTGATTGCGGCAGGCTTAACGGCCGTTTCCCTTTGGCCGCTCATGGAGTCTCGCTGGGCTTTACGGGCTGTTAGCCTCACCTGCCTGACGGCGCTCACCGTTTTTTTGTTGCAGCGTGCCTGGCGCAACGGTCGTTGGCGCGATTGGCTGCTTGCTGGTGTTGTTCACGGACTCACACTTTACACCTACATTCCTAGCCGGGTATTTCCTGCCGTTATTTTGGGCTGGTTTGGCTGGCTCTTTTGGTTTCAGCGGAACCGATTCCGGCAGCAGTGGCGTAAAATGGCCGCAACTGTGTTGGTGACCCTGATTATATTTGTGCCGTACGGCCGTTATATCTGGCAAAACCCCGACAAAGTGAATCAACGCATTGATGGCCTTAATGTGGCGTTAGAGGATGCCCTGAATGAAGGGGAGTGGGGCAAGCTGGCGGATTCCGTCGGGGGTGTGCTGCGTATGTTTACCGTGCATGGCGACAAAGAATGGCGCTACCATCTTTCTGGCCAGCCTGTATTTGACCCTGTTACCGGACTCTTTTTTTATGCCGGGGTCTTGGTTTGCCTGTGGTTCGCTTTTTTCAAGAGATTAGAGATTAGAGATTGGAGACTGAAACCGGAACTCTTCAATCTTCAGCCTCCAATCTCCAATCAACCAACGTATGCCCTTCTTCTGTTGTGGATGGGGGCCATGCTTGCCCCTAACCTCATCCTCTCCGCCAACTCGTCTTTTTTGCGCGCTGCGGGGGCTATAGTGCCGATTTATTTGATAACGGCCGTTGGCTTCGACACAGTTGTCCAGTTCATAACCCAACACTGGCCACGCCTTAAACCAGTGGTGCCGCTTGTCCTAGCCATTGGTCTGGGGCTTATTTTTTTACGCAGCTGGCAAGATTATTTCATGGTGTGGAATACGAATGCAGAAGTGCGGCACGTTTACCAAGCAGAATTAGCGGAAGTCGGTCGTTTTTTAGAAACCAGCCCGCCGCCTGCTGGCTCGCGCATTTTTGTGGCTCGTCAGTACGCCCACGACCTGGCTCCCCGTACTTTTGCCTACCACAATAAACACACCGTCGATTGGTTCAATCCTGACCACAGCTTTGTCTGGACCAACAAGGCCGATGCCAGGTACTTCTTCTCGCAGGCTGAACCGATTCCGGTGGAGATAGCGCAGAAAATTGGGCTAGATACGGCCGTTACCACCATACCTTACGATGATGGAGAAACAGCCGCTTTACAGTACAAACTCAATGCTGGTCAGCTTGAGTGGCAGCCGCAGCATACGGCCGTTATCAACTTCAGCAATGCCCCCCAACTCATTGGCTACGATTTGCCCAACGAGATTTTTCGTGGCGATACCGTCACGCTGCTGACACATTGGCAAATTCCGGTGGATGTGCCTGATTTGCCCAACCAGCTCACCTTTGTCCGCGCCGAACTGTTAGATAGTAATGGCAATTTGTGGGCCAGCGACAGCAACCTGTTGGGCTACCCTCAAGAACATTGGCAAAGCGGCGACCGCATCGTGCAGCAGCTAGCGTTGCTCATTCCCGAGGGAATGCCCCCAGGATCTGCCTATTTGCGCTTTTTTATTCACGACAGCGCTGGTACCAGTTATCCTCTACAGAGTGATGATCCTAATTTGTTTGGCCCTCACCTGGTGCGCAGCCGACCGCTTAGTAACTTCACACCTACAGTGGATATGCTTATTTTTGATGGCACGATTGCCCTGCAAAGCAGCACGTTTAGCAGCCTCATCGCGCCAGGATTGCCGGTCAATATTTCTTTGCATTGGGTGGCGCTCCAGGCACCTGACCAGGATTACAAGGTTGAGTTACAGCTCATTCAGCCAGGGGCCGATGCGCCATTTTTGCGCCAGCAGTTTGCCATCTGGCCAGGTGTGTACCCGTCGTCACAGTGGCAGGCCAATGAGCAGGTGAGTAGTTTTCACAGTTTGAACATTCCGTTGGATTTGCCCACCGAGATTGATCCTGAACTCCACCTGAATTTACTGACGCCAGACGGCCGTTCCCTGCCCATCACCCAAGGCAGCAACAAACTAGCGGATATGACGCTCGATCTGCGCCCGCACCTCTTTGAGATGCCAGAAATTAGCCAGCCCCTTCCCGCTCAATTTGGCGAACATATTCAACTGTTGGGCTATGATTTAGACAGGAGCCAGGCCGAGGCAGGAGGCCAGATTGGCCTGACGCTTTACTGGCAGGCGATGGAGACACCGTCGCAAAATTACACCGTCTTTAACCAACTAATCGGTAGTGATGGGCAAATTTGGGGGCAGTTTGATAGTCCGCCTGTGGGGGCTGCCTGGCTCACTGCCACCTGGCTGCCGGGCGAGATTGTGATCGATGCGCGTACGATTCCCATTCACGCTGAGGCCGCAGCGGGGGAATACACGCTGGCAATTGGTCTTTACACGCCTGGGGATGGCGTGCGTTTGCCTGTGCTGGTGGACGGCCGTTCCCAACCAAACGACCAGCTAAACCTGACCACCATTACCTTGAGCAATGATTAATGAAGCTTGCCTAGAAGTCTGAACGCGATGCCTGATTTTAGTGGAATCAGCCTGGCATCTGCTGCGCTTTGAATTTTTCGGCGGGAATTGTATGTGTTTCGATGTGTTGCCCATTGCTTTTATTCATGAATGTGTTCTGTAAAACACGCGAATTACGTCAATGAAATAGCGCCCAAAATCGCTAGTTCACCGTTGGTACGTAACCGCCATCTACACGGATATTAGCGCCGTGAACATAGCTCGCCAGTGGACTGGCTAGAAAGAGTACGACGTTGGCTATCTCGTCTACGCGCCCCATGCGTTTGAAGGGGGCCATATCGTCCATCATCTGGTCCATGGTCGCTATGATGTCTTCCGCTGTCTCACCCATACCCTGTGCCAATCCCATTTCAATCATAGTATCAGTGATTATTGCGCCAGGGCTAACCGTGTTGATAGTGACACCATCATGCTGCACGCCCTGGGCGAAATTGACAGTGAGGTTGTTCACGGCCGCTTTTGTGGTTGAGTAAGCACCCATACCAGGCGACGGCCGTACCGCAGCCCCACTGGAGATATTGATGATCCGACCCCAGCCTTGGGCTTGCATGGTAGGCAGAACTTTTTGGATCAGGCGCACCATCGACAGCACATTGACATCGTAACTGGCCAGCCATTCTGCGGTTGGTGTGGTTAGGTCGTTTTGATGGCTGCCACCGGCCGCATTGTTAACCAGAATATCGATACCACCAAGTTGAGAAACGGCCGTTTCTACTACTTTGTTTGCTTCTTCATCTGAAGTCAAATCACCCACAGCCACAATTGCCCGACCGCCCGCTTCACGAATTGAGGCGGCTACTTGTTCTGCCTGCTCAGCGCGACGGCCGTTGATAACAACAACTGAGCCTTCTTCAGCAAATTTTTGAGCAATGCCAACTCCGATACCACCGGTGCTACCCGTTACCAACACACGTTTGTTTTTTAGTTTTAGATCCATTATTAATTCCTTGTTTTTTCTTTAGACCTACGCGGTTTCGGAAACCTCGCAGGTCTCTCGTCACTTATCAATTACCGACGGCTATTTGTTTGCCTGACTCAGCCATTCGCCTACTGCTTCTTCAAAAATATCTGGGCATTCTTCCTGGGGCACATGCCCACATGATGGCAAAACAACCAGTTTTTTTATTTAATTGCCGATTTGAATGCTCGTAGCGCCAGGCCCATGCCGGAGGCGGCAAAGGCGGTAATGACTACGAAGCAAATCCAAATGGCAATAGTGTCTACATCAACAACATCGGCAGAGGGAGCCATTGTGATGGTACGTAAACCTGTCACAACATATGTGGTGGGATTGAGCATGGCTCCCACCCGCATCCAGGTTGGCAGCGTTGCCAACGGGTATAGTGAGTTGCTCCAAAACAACAGTGGCAGTTGCAACATGAAGATCATCATATGATATCCTTCTGAGCTGTCCGTTTTGGAAGCAACTGCTATCGCTATACCAGAAAACCCAATGCCATACCCCGCAATAAGTAAGAAACCACCCAACCAACCCAATGGGTTCGGGCTTAAATTGGCACCCATCAAAATACCTACGAGCATGATAATGATGGATTGAATCAATACTTTGGTGGTGATGCTCAAGGCATTGCCCATCAAAATACTCAGGCGGGGAATGGGCGCCACAAGATACTCTTTTACAATCCCCATCAACCGTTCATTGAGCCAGGCGGAGCCGCCGCCAATTGCACCTCCAACGACAGTAAGGGCAACGATACCAGGCAAAACAAAGGTCATATACCCATCACCTTCACCCGGACCGACTGCCCCCATTAAGCTCCTCATACCTACGCCAAACAGAACCACCCACAAAATGGGCTGGATTAATGTTCCGACAATTTCCTCGCTGTGTACGAGGCTTTTCTTCATCTGTTTTTGCCATAAAACGAGTGATGCACTCATTGCAATCTCCTTTGGAACAACTGTTAAAAATCAGTCTTATTTGTCTCTTAATTGACGCCCCGTGTATTTGAGGAAAACATCACCGAGGGTTGGCTTGGCCAAAGAAACATCTTTGATGTGAAAGTCAACAGCTTGTGACGCTTTGACAATTTCAACCAGACGGCCACTGCCCTCACTGGCGCTAATTTGCATCATGTCGTTGTTGGTGTTGATGGCTTGGACAAAGGATAGCTGCTTGATCTGATCGATAAAGGCTTTCTTGTTTCCCGACCCTTCTATTTGAAAAACATCAGCTCCCATTTCATTGATTAATGCTTGTGGCACCCCTTCGGCAATAAAACGGCCGTTATCAATAATCCCCACTTGGTCTGCTAAAGCTTCCGCCTCATCCATGTAATGCGTCGTCAGTAGTAATGTGATGTTACTGTTGGCCTGCAAATTGCGAATATATTCCCAGATGTTGGCTCGATTCTGCGGATCCAACCCCTGAGTAGGCTCGTCGAGAAACAACACATCCGGTTCGGTCATGAGTCCGCGAGCCAGTTCCAAACGGCGTTTCATGCCGCCGGAGTACGTATTCGTGCGCCTATCTGCCGCGTCTTCTAACTCGACAAGCTGCAACAACTCTTTAATTTTGGCTTCGCGTTTGGGCTTAGACATGCTGTATAAACGGCCGTGAAAATCCAAAGATTCGCGTCCTGTTAAATCAGGGTCAAGCACGATCTCCTGAAAGGTAACGCCGATTCGGGAGCGGACTTCACCAGCTTGTTTGACTACGTCGAAGCCGGCGATTTTGGCCGTTCCATCAGTGGGTTTAATCAGTGTCGTGAGCAAGGAAACCGTTGTCGTTTTCCCGGATCCATTAGGTCCCAACAATGCATAAATGCTATTGGTGGGAATAACCAAATCCACACCATCTATCGCCAATACGTCTTGATCGTACCTTTTAGTCAACCCCTGCGTTTCAATGGCATTTTTATTGTTCATAGGTTTCCTCTCCAGCTGTTCATAGGCAGCAAGTAATACCTGTACTGAGAGTGTTTTCAGTCAGTTCAACTATTTATGAAATTTTGAGTCTTTTGAGAATTTAGGATTTGCTCAACTGAGCAATTATTTCATCTAACCATTCAATTTCGGTTTGGCAAAATCGGAAAAGATATTCAATACCCAAATGAGCTTCCCGCATTTCAGCTGGTATTTCGGCAACTTCATTGAAATGGGTAATGATTTTTTCCCGACGCTGCTGCAACAGATCAATGGCCTCATCCGTTGGTAATAACTCCAGAAAATTGAAACCCACCGTACTTGGGAATTCAGGAACTGAGTACGCGGCCAAACTTTTGCGCAGCATACGCTGAAAAGCGATTTCCCCTTCATCTGTGATCTTATATACACGGCGTGGCGGACGATTGCCTTCTTGCTCTTCACGAAAAGAGATCCAACCGTCTTGCTCCATTTTATTGAGTAACTTGTAGGCGTTTGGTTTGGTCAACTTGATCGGCAAGCCTACACTTTGCTGTAACATTTCGTTGAG
>JBNKLQ010000173.1:0-13333 GCA_050292445.1 Promineifilaceae bacterium (SeqCode)
AAAACTAGGCAGGGGTCAACGGTTGGATGCGAGCCACATCATTTTGAATAGCCTGGGCAGCATCCCAGAGGTCTACAGCGCGCTGGGCATTGAGCCAGAACTCCGGTGAGTTGCCAAACAAGCGCGCCAACCGCAGCGCCATCTCCGGGCTTACCCGCCGCCGCTCCCGCAGCAGTTCGTTAATTGATTGACGCGATACCCCAATTGCCTCTGCTAAAGCAGTCACAGTTA
Organism: Promineifilaceae bacterium (SeqCode); assembly: GCA_050292445.1. GTDB lineage: Bacteria > Chloroflexota > Anaerolineae > Promineifilales > Promineifilaceae > Leptofilum. The sequence goes on from JBNKLQ010000173.1 coordinate 232, forward strand.
AGTCGTAGTCTGGCAAAAAATCCTCGCGCAGCATCTCGCCTGGATGGGTGGGGCGGCGCTTCATACCATCTATGTTTGGAATACTCATGATTTACACCTCGACTTAATGATAGTCACATACCTCAACGTCGTAAGCATCACCGTCAATAAAACGAAAGCAGATACGCCATTGATCATTGATTGAAATCGAATATTGCCCTTCTCTGTCACCTTTAAGTGCATGAAGTCGGTTGCCCGGTGGAACCCTCAAATCGTCCAGTCTAGTCGCCAAATCGACATACTCCAGTTTGCGTGCAGCCCGTTTCGCCACATCCTGCGGAAACCGCTTTGCCTTACCGGTGACATATAGTTCTTGTGTACGTTTATCCGCAAACGACTTGGTCATGCGCTAAAATGTACTCTGTCACGTGACGCTTGTCAATCCCACCACGCCAGCAACCACCTCTCCCATCGCGTCGCCCGTTGGCTGGCCGGGAAATGGGCGACGCAAGCGGAGAAACGGCTGTTTGTTTTGCAACGGTCATCTCCGATTGCATCCTCCTTACTGATCAGCATCGTTTTAAATTGACAAGGAATTCAAAACCCCGAGTCGCGCACAAACCACTTCCAGCACTAGTCCTTGAAAAGGGTAAGGCAACATGACTCGCTACAATTGAGGTGTCGGTTGGAAGGCTTATTAGTTAAACTTGATTACTATCCGTTGGTAGCTCACTATTCGTTACCACCTATGGCCAGGGGCAAGTACACCGAATAGTTATAAAAAATCAGATCAGCATAGGCGTACCTAAGTGCCCGATCAGTGGGGCCTCCGTAGTAATAGTAGCTGAGATGAAGCCGATCATCGGGGCCTATAGCCAGGCTAGTATCAGGCCCATCCCCTACCCCTATCTCCACGAAGTTTATTTGCCACTCGGTGCCCATCCTGTATGCATACTTGACGGCTTGATTCCCGGCATCATAGTAGCTGATGTGTGGATACCCGTTGCTGTCCAATACCAAAGATGCATATTTACCTACGTCTCCAACACTGTCTACAGTCTCAATCACCCACTTGATGCCATCCCACGCTGCATATTTTAGATCCTGGCTTTCCCCATCATAGTAGACGATATGAGGCGCATCACTTCCATCTAGCGCCATTGAGGTCTTTTGCCCTGGACTAATGGCATAAGCACTATCTACCACCTGCATGATCCACTCACTACCATTCCAATATGCATACTTGAGCGTATCTTCTTTGTAGTAACTAATATGAGGGTGATCGCTCCCATCTAATTTTAGCGATATACTCCGATTGCTGATTGGATCCAAGTCTACCGTGGTAGAAATCCAGATTCCAGCCTCCCTATATGCATACTTAAGGCTAGTCATACCAACCACATTACCATGCTTGTAACTGATGTGTGGATTACCATTGGCATCTATAGCCAATGAGCCAAAGCCATCCATATTTTCCGTAACCAGCCAGCTGCTACCTGTCCATTCAGCATACTTTGCGGGACATGAATATGGATTGCATACAGCATAGCTAATATGAGGATTCCCGCTGGCATCCAACACCAACGACGTAGCTGTTCCAAAATCTACTGAATCCACTGTAGTCTTTGCCCACTCCGATCCAGTCCATTGTGCATATCTCAAATTCTGTAAGGTACCATCAGCCTCATAACTGATACGAGGATATCCACTGTTGTCTACTACTATTGAGCCTCTGCCGCGAGCAATAGTACTTACTGTCTCAGTGTGCCACTCTGTAACACCTGCAAACGATGTGGATGCGGTGCTGTTGACTAGCTCAATGTGCTCCTCAAGCAGCGTAGATGCAACGCTATTGACCGGGCTCAGAATCTGAATAGATAGAAAAACCAATACAAGCCCAATGCTCATACTGATCCCCAAATGCAGTAGTGACTTCAATGATGTCATGATTTACTCCTCCTTAATACCCCGATTCCGCCGTAAAAAGTTTGGAAAATATTTCAGGGACAACAAACATTTAGGTTTTATTTATATGGAAAACTCAAAGATACATAAGCCATCGCAAAACCTATGTCAGACCAAACTGAAGATAAGCGAAACTATTCGAATTTTAATTCAAGATAAGGTGGTGAATGTTTTCCCCCAACACCTAGAACCGATAAAATGCTAGCAAATGTTTGTGAAAAAAGCAACAAGTTCTTGCAAAATTTTTTCTGCCGTTCAATGGCACAAACTTTGGCCTCCAAAGGCCGTTCACCTTGCTTTGTAAATTTATTTCTGGATTTTAGCACGAGGGCGGTAGGATACGGCCGTTCCCCCCAAAACCCCAAAACACAAATTTAACCACAGTAGTTGGCTGGCCGGGAAATGGGCGATGCAATCGGAGAAACGGCCGTTTGTTTTTCACCACCCATACCCGATTGCATCGCCCCTACGCCTTCCGCTGGTAACGAATCTGCCACATGATTTGCCACGTCTCGCCGCCATCTTCAGAACGTTCCCAATTCCAATCCAGCGCCTGCTTGGTGATGTTGTACCAGACCATGCGCTGCAAAATGGGTTTCCCCTGCAGCGTCGCCTCGCGGGACAAAATCATCTTCCCATCCGCAAACTCGCCCACAAAATCAAGGTAGCTACCAGAATTATCCACCCAGGTTTGCTGCCATTTGCCCAGCGTCGTGTTGTAAGTGGACACACTTAGCCCTCGCAGCGGGGTAGAGGGCGTCCCATCAAACTGTTCCTGGATAACACGCTTGTCTAAAACGGCCGTAATCCGATTGGTTCCCCGACCGTCTTCACCCCAGGTCAAATCCCAATCTCCAAGCCAAAAATCAAACTGCCGTAATTCAGTGGGTTCAGTTGCTGTCATTTTTTCTCCTATTTCGCAGATTAGTTTTGGTAGAGGCGGTCCGGTAGACTGCCTCTACCAAAAACTTTATGGGCCAAGAACAATGGGTAAATAGATACTGTAGGTTACCATAGTTGCATTCCAATAGCCGCCATTTAACGTATAACGGCCGTTGCTCAACATCCCTGCATCTGCCTGTCCAGACGTTCCCTGTAGTGCATAAGAACCGCCGCTCAACTCAGGCACAGCTCCGCCGCCATCCACCGTCCACCAGGAAACGTTGGCGGTATTTGGCGCGGCCAACACAAGCCCCCCGGCTAAGAAAGCTGCTAACAGCAACAAAACAATCAGCAGCCGGTTCATTATTGACCTCCTTGTGGCATCGTGGCGGCGTCATTTGCTTTTTCCGGATACAGATTCGGATCATTATCTGCCCAGGGCGCACGCTCCATGCGGTTCTCTTCAAAACCGAGGCGCAAGGCCACAATGCGATAGGAGAATTCGGCACTGTTATTGCCCTCACTAAGATGAACTTCAAAACCATCTGCCGTCCGGTTGGTTACATACAGATCGGCATCATCGTACGCCTGTAAAAAGACATGATAAGGCTCTTCCAAGTTGACTGTCTGGGCATAGGTGGGATCGATGGTGATAACGGCCGTTCCCCCTACAAGCTGCCCAAATCCATAATCTGCAAACCAGACTTCAGTCGCTTCTTCAGCATACATCAGCCGAGCCCCATCATCGGTAGCCACAACAGCCGGCTTTGTGCCATTCGTATTCAAGCCCACATGCCCAGCGGGCACGGAAGCATAGACGCCACTCCCATTGTCCGAGATAAAGTAACCAGCCCAGCCGCCCGAGGTAGATTGATCGAGGCCCAAGACCCCGTAACCAAATATTGCTTTGGTAACACCAACAACACCATTGCGACCACCGAAAAAACCACCCGGCTCCCAATAAACACCTAAATCACTGATTGTATATCCGGATTGAACTCCAAGGACACCAACGCTGTCAGTACTGCTGGTAGAGCCATAAACGCCAATACCGCTTGTGCTTCTTCCATCAATGGCATTGCCACTGCCGTAATTGACGCCTCCCACGGTGGGATAGCTGCTGTCAGAAGACCCATAGAGCGCATGGCCGGTACCCTCGTGATAGGCAGCAATGACGGGGGCTGTGGGCGAACTGCCATGGGCTGAGATGGCGCTGCCGTGTGTGTCTGAATCAAAGGTGTTCACAACTGTTAATAGCGCATTGTTTTGTGTATCTGAGATGATTGCCCCAGGCCGTAAACTGAGAGCGTAAGGGGAAGCGGTCAACAATTGACGTGGCGCCAATGTGGTATAAGCACCCCCACCGGCGGGGCAGCGAACGGCAATTTGCAAATACCGCATTTGCCCATTAAATGCTTCATCTCCGAATGCGCCTGTCGCATTTAAGGGATAGCTAAAAAGCCCATTGGCAACAGCAAGACTGCTGATAGTTTCTGTGGTGCCAATTTGGATACCGCCAGTGGGCGGTGTACCAGAGCCAGAAGAATTCCATAAACCAAACTGAAAATCACAAGTGTCATTAATCGGTATGCCTTCATCCTCTAAATAACCCTGATAGGTAAACCAGTTGGGGACTGTTCCTGGTCCACCCCCGGCGGCAGGTGCCATAATTTGCTGAAAGTTAGTTTCCCCAGGGCCTGACACGCTTGCCATTGTATTCCTGATGCCAATAATGAGAAACACAGTCAAACTCACCAATATGATGATGAACCCAAACTTCTTCTGTTTCATTGTATACTCCTGAATTGTATAAGGGGGGCGAGAACACAATCGAGGTGAGGATTGTGTTGGCTCCCGACTGCCCAATATTGTTCACATCATACAATACAAGAATATTTTTTAGAATTAAAAAACCATAGCAAGCGCACCTTTTGTGTATGAAACTCAGACAAGAACAGTAGATGGGTTCTTTTCAAGAACAGGCATCAGATTTGTGCCGCGCGCTGGCTCCGCTGGTATGATGGGTCTATGGACAAGAAAGATGAAGCATTGATTACGGCCGTTACCACCGCCATCAAAAACTCTCGCAAATACGGTGACACCAGCGAAGTGACCATTCGCCAGCTGGCCGAAGAGGCTGCCCGCCAACACAAAAAGCCCAAAGCCGCCATCAAAGCAGTGCGGGCCAAGCTACACAGCATCATGGCTCCTTATTTGGGCGACCCGGATTATACGGCCGTTTCCCAACAATTCAGCGAAGCCTTTGCCGCCCACGATCAAGAGCGCATCACCCAGCTCTGCCTGGGCAGCCTGGACGCCCACCTCTCCACCCGCGAACGGCTGCCCATTATGGCCGACTTTTACACCCAAATCTTTGCCATCACCGGCCAGCCCCAATCCATTTTAGACATTGCCTGTGCTTTAAATCCGCTGGCGCTGCGCTGGATGTTTCCAGAATTCAGTAAGCAGTATTCAGTGAACAGTAATCAGTTGCGGTTTTATGCGTATGACATTCATGAGCCGCGCATTGAGTTTATTAACCATTACTTCCAACTGGAGGGATTGGAGCCGCTGGCGCGGGTGCAAGATGTGGCCATGAACTTTCCGCAAGAGCAGGCGGATGTGGCCCTGTTTCTTAAAGAGATGCCCCGTTTTACCCGCAACTATGGGGATTTGGGACGGCCGTTGCTGCAAGCGCTCAACGTCCGCTGGCTGGTTCTCTCCTACCCCAGCATCAGCACCCACGGCGGCCGTAACCTCACCAGCCGCTACCGCGACTTCATGCACCAGCTCATCGATGGCCTCAACTGGCCCGTCACCGAATTATTGTTCGAGGGGGAGTTGGTTTTTGTAATTGAGAAGCGGGACGCAGAGAGCAGTGAGGGAATGTGAGAACTACGAATCTTGTCTGGTTTATGAGCTGGAAAAGCTGGAGCTTTCTGTACAAAAGCAGGTAGTCCTACCCGTCGTGTACAAAGAACTCCAGCTACCCAAAGCTTACCGCATTGACCTGCTGGTCAACGATCAGGTCGTCGTTGAGCTAAAAGCCGTAGACAAAATCTTGCCTGGTCACGAAGCTCAAGTCCTCTCTTACCTCAAACTATCCTAACGCAAGGTTGGCCTATTGCTCAACTTCAACGTCAAAATGATGAAAGACGGCATCCACCGCTTCGCTCTGAAATAACAAAAAATAAAAATCTCAGCGCTCTCAGCGGCGCAGCCGCCCATCTCCAAATCTCTGCGTCCTGATTTCCTAATCGGCAAGGTCCGCAGCAATCTCCAACGCGCCTTCTTCAACCGCCTTCGTTGGGCGTACGCGATGATGCCTGGGCACGGTGACCGTTTCGGCCACTACTTTTTTAGTGTCCTTGATGTTGAGCTGGTCAAACAAGAATTCAAACTGATCCTGTAACAACTCGCCAATGTGCGCCTGCGCCTGGGCGGACAAATCCCACCACTGCTGCTTCAGGGGGCCAAAAGCCCGTTTGCGCTCCTTGTAGAAAAATTGGTCTTCCGTCTGGCCTTCTTTTTGTGTAAAGTTGGCCCGAATGTACTCATAGGCCGCTTCCACAATTTCCGCCGGGGCATTTTCATAGATCATGTTCTGGAAACCGGTGGCTAGATGAATCTCCACCGTGCCTACCTCTGGGAATTTATTGAAGGCGCTTTGTGGCAGCGTGGAGGCCCCGTGCTGCACCGCGCCGCCGATGTTGTATTCATCACGCGCTGCTGCGCTGAGATCGCGCAGCGTCTCAAAATCGACGCTCACCTGAGCCAGCGTGCCATCGGGCAGCACCACGCCGCCGTGGCTAGTGCCTGTCTGCACCGAAATCTTAGAGATGCCGGTTATGCCGCCCAACTCGCGCCGGTAGCCCTGCATAAAGGCATGAAGTTCTTCCACCGTCGAATTTTTGTGCCCTACCTCGCCAATCTCGCCACCTAAAGAAACAGTAATACCGTTTGGCTCCAGGTCGCGGGCGTGGCGGGTGAGCTCGGCGCACAACGTATAGTTGAGGCGCTGCTGCTCGTCCAGCGTGGGGAAGTCTAAATCCACCAGTGTAGATGTATCAATGTCGATGTTGTAAAAACCAGCGGCAATCGCTTCCTTCATTAAATCTTTAACAGCTTGCAGCTCTTTGTCGGGGTTTGCCTGGTATCCTTTAGCCGATACCTGGAAATGATCCCCTTGAATGAAGAGCGGGCCGCGAAAGCCTTCTTTAATGGCTGCCCCAATGAGCGAGGTGACGTATTCATACGGCCGTTGCCCCGTATAGCCAATCTCCGAGCGCGCAATTTCTAGCAGAATGGCCCCGGCATTGTATTTGTTGGCTGCCCGAAAAATGGCCCGGCCTGTGTTAAAATTCATCCCCCGCACATTGATCGCCGGGACGGTGAAAGTGTGGGGTACGTCGCCACGACCAATAGCCATGTATAATTCATGAATCGAGGCGGGATAAATACCCAACACCTGCCCCAGCTCCCACAGCAACCAGCGAGCGGTGTCCCGAACAAGTCCTTTGCCGAAGACGGCCGTATACACCACATCGTCAATCTTATCCTTAAGAATCGACTCATTTGTCACAGTCACTTTGCTATCAGCAACCAAGGCACCACCTGCGATAGCCTCAAACAACAGATCTACCGATTCCAGAACCTTCATGGGTTTGTCTCCTTAAAATCTAAGCCAATTTATACTAGTTATATTTTGGCAATTCACACGTAAGAAATATACCACCATCTTCAAGTAGATGAAGGCGGTCTAACAAAATAGTATAGTAGCGAGCAGAAAGACCAAGCCATTACAATGGACGGGAAAAGATTATGATGTTTGTCACATCTCGCTGGAGGGTTAATGCGGGTATGCTGGATGAGGTAGTAGAAGGTATGAAACAATCAACCCATTTATTTACCCCAACTGAGCGTTCAGTAATTATGTAATTGAGTAACTGAGTAATTAACAGCTTTAATTGCTCAATTACCAAATCGCTAACTTAAAGGGATAGAAGATGCTATGAAGCGTTTAGGGGTTTTAACGAGTGGCGGCGACGCCCAGGGAATGAACGCGGCGGTACGCGCCGTCGTGCGTATGGCATTGGACAAAGGCATTGAAACCGTTGCCATTTATGAAGGCTATCAAGGCATGGTCGATGGCGGTGATCAGATTCGGCCGATTGGTTGGAACGATGTCGGCGGCATCTTGCAACAGGGCGGTACGATCATTGGCTCTGCCCGCTGCGCTGAGTTCCGCGAACGCGCCGGACGGCTCAAGGCGGTACGCCATCTGCTGGCGCATGAATTGGATAGTTTGGTCATTATTGGTGGGGATGGCAGCCTGAGTGGGGCACAGCTTCTCTATGACGAGTGGCCCGGCCTGGTGAATGAACTGGCCGAAAGCGACCAAATCAGCCAGGAGGTTGCCGACCGACACCAACATATTCAAATCGCAGGTATCATCGGCTCCATCGACAACGATATGTTTGGCTCAGACGTTACCACAGGCTCAGACACGGCGCTGCACCGCATTGTCGAAGCTATCGACGCCATTTCCAGCACGGCCGCCAGCCACCAACGTATTTTTGTGGTAGAAGTGATGGGCCGCCGCTGTGGCTACCTGGCCTTGATGGGGGCCATGGCCGGTGGCGGCGATTGGGTATTCATTCCAGAAAACCCACCCGACAGTGATAATTGGGAAGAGAAGATGTGTGACCTGCTGCATCAGGGACGCGAAGCAGGTCGTCGCGACATCATTGTGGTGGTGGCAGAAGGCGCGCAAGACCAACACGGCAACCCCATCACCAGCGAATACATTAAGCAAGTGCTGGAAGGTCGCCTGGGCGAAGATACGCGCATCACGGTGCTAGGGCATGTGCAGCGTGGCGGCGCGCCCAGTGCATTCGACCGCAACTTGAGCACGCTGCTTGGGGCAGCGGCCGTCGATCATTTACTGGCAGCTACGGAAAACGAAAAGCCGTTTGTCTTGGGCATTCGCAGCAACAAAATCACACGTACGCCTCTGGATGAAGCCTTGGAAAAAACGCGGGCCGTGGCGAAAGAAGTGCAAGCGCACAATTTTGCCGAGGCGATGCGCCTGCGGGGCAGTAGCTTTAACGAATCTTTCCAAATTATCCGCACCATGGTTCGTGTCTTGCCCCACGCGCCTGCGCCAGACCAACAGCGAATGCGCATTGCGGTCATGAACGCCGGTGGTCCAGCACCAGGAATGAATACGGCCGTACGAACGGCCGTACGCCTGGGCACAGACAAAGGCCACGTCATGCTAGGGGTGCAAAACGGATTCCCCGGTCTGGTAGAAGGCGATATTCGGGAAATGGATTGGATGAGCGTCTCCGGCTGGGCTTCTCAAGGTGGTGCAGAACTGGGCACCAACCGAACCATGCCCGAGGGCAGCGATTTTTACGCCATCGCCCGCAGCCTGGAAGAACACAAAATTGATGGCCTCTTGATGATTGGTGGCTGGACTGGCTATGAAAGCGTCCTAAAATTGATGGACAATCGCCACACTTTTCCTGCCAATAACATCCCGATCATTTGTGTACCGGCCAGCATCAACAATAATTTGCCAGGGGCAGAGTTGAGCGTTGGCGCAGACACTGCACTGAACAACATTGTGAATGCTGTAGACAAAATCAAGCAATCGGCCGTGGCCTCACGCCGTGTATTCGTAGTTGAGGTGATGGGGCGCAACTGTGGCTACCTTGCTCTGATGAGTGCCCTGGCCAGCGGTGCAGAGCGCGTCTACATCAATGAAGAAGGCATTACATCCAACGACCTGGTTGAAGATGTAAAAGAGCTAGTTGTCGGCTTTAGTAAAGGGAAACGGCTAGGCTTAATGATTCGCAACGAGAACGCCAACAAGGTGTATACTACTGCGTTCATCGGGGCGTTGTTTGAAGAGGAAGGCGGCGATCTATTTGACGTGCGTGAAGCAATCTTGGGACATTTGCAGCAAGGGGGCGATCCATCACCCTTTGATCGCATTTTGGCCACACGCTTGACCTCTTACGCTATCAACCAATTGGAAAAACAGATCGCGGCGGCAGACCCCGCCTGTGCCTGCATTGGACAAATTGGCGATTCGTTGGTATTTACCAATATGGAAGATGTGCCGCGCATGTTTGACATGGAGAAAAAACGGCCGAAAAAGCAATGGTGGATGGATTTGCGTCCCATTGCCCGAATCCTAGCCAAACCGGCCCCACATTAGAATAATAGACCTGACAAGTTTGCACAGAATTTAGTAAAAATGGTTCTTTGCAATGTAAATCGGCTTGATTACATACTCGTTTGAAAACCTGCCAGGTCTTGTGAATAGGATTAGGTTTTATACATAAAAGAAAGGAGCAAAGGATGACGAAAATTGGAATTTTGACAGGCGGTGGCGATGTGCCAGGCTTGAATCCATGCATTAAAGCAGTGGTCAATCGGGCCATTGATGAAGGGTATGAAATTGTCGGCATTCGGCGTGGCTGGGGCGGCTTATTAGAACTCAACACGGATGATCCGACTTCGATAGAACAACACGTAATACCCTTAAACAAAAATGCGGTGCGTACCATTGATCGCACGGGCGGCACCATGCTGCACACCAGCCGTACCCATCCGGGCAAGGTAAGACCCAAGGCGGTGCCCGACTTCTTAAAAGACCCGGAACATCCTGAAGCAGAAGAAGCTGACAAAAGCTTGCGCGATTTTACCCCGCACGTCATGAAAAATCTGGAGTACCTGGGCATCGACACGCTCATTCCCATTGGCGGCGATGATACGCTGAGCTACGGTGAGCGGCTGCACAGTGAAGGCATTCGCGTGCTGGCCATCCCCAAAACGATGGATAATGATGTGTACGGCACAGATTATTGCATTGGCTTTAGTACGGCCGTTACCCGCAGCGTCCAATTTATCCATCAACTGCGCACCAGTACCGGTTCCCATGAGCGCATTGCTGTCATTGAATTGTTTGGTCGCAACTCTGGCGAAACCAGCCTCATCAGCTCTTATTTGGCCGGGGTGGATCGGGCCGTCATATCTGAGGTGCCTTTCGACCCGGAAAAGTTGGCCGACCTGGTGCTGAAAGATAAGCAAGACAATCCCAGCAACTATGCTATGGTCACTGTAAGCGAAGGCGCCCACATGGTCGGTGGCAAGGTGGTGGAATATGGCGAGACAGATGCCTACGGCCATCGCAAGCTGGGCGGCATCGGCGAAATCACCGGGGAAGCGCTTAAGAAAATCACGGGCGAGAGTATCATCAACCAAAAGGTTTCTTACCTTATGCGCTCTGGTGCGCCGGATGCCTTGGACCTGATGGTGGCCACCAACTATGCAAATCTGGCTGTCAATCTGATCAAGAATGATGTAAGCGGCCGTATGGTAGCCCTGCGCGACGGCAAATACACGCATATCCCCATGAGCACCGTCACCAGCGGTGTCAAGCGTGTCGATGTAGACGAACTGTATGATGTCAAAACATACCGACCACGCATCCGTCATGTGATGGGCAAACCGATGTTTTTGTATTAGACGATTAACCAGCCTTTAATGCGTGAAGCGTGGTACGTGACCAGGGGAAGCTCACGTACCACGCTTCACGTTTCACGCCAAGACGCACAAATCCAAAAGAGTCCTAAGATTTTGCCCCAACCTTACCCTTTTATCTGCTAGAATAGCATCATGCATCGTTTTTTTGTGGACCCAGAAGTTTTGCAAGGCAACCGGGTTGTTTTGCCAGCAGCTCAGGCACACCAAATTCGCAATGTGCTGCGCTTGCGGGCTGGCTCTACCATTCTGGTGCTAGACAACAGCGGTGCGGAGTATGAGGTAATGCTGCGGCAGGTGGATAAGCAGCAGGTGGTAGGGGAAGCAATTGCCAAACGGCCGTCTCCCAACGAACCTACCGTTCACCTCACCCTGTACCAAGCCCTCATGAAACGAGACAAATTTGAGTGGGTTTTGCAAAAAGGAACCGAAATCGGCGTCAGCCAGTTTGTGCCAATCGTGACGCAGCGCAGCCTGGTGCAGGATGTTGACATAAAAGAAGGAAAGCTGTTCCGCTGGCAAAAAATTATCACTGAAGCGGCCGAGCAGTCCCGCCGAGGACGAATCCCCGAACTGCATCCCCCGCAAACATTAACCCAAGCGCTGGCAGAGCAGCCGCCACAGCCTGGCCTCATTGCCTGGGAAGAGGAAGACAGTTTAACTTTGCGTGACGCGTTGCTGGCTAGGGAACGGCCGTCTCACATTTCACTGTTTATTGGGCCAGAAGGCGGCTTCGCTACCGAAGAAGTGGAAGCCGCCCAGGCAGCAGGCTTAGAAGCAATTACCCTTGGCAAACGCATACTCAGGGCCGAAACGGCCGCACTCGTTGCCTCTGCCCTGGTTTTGTACGAACTAGACATAATCTAACTGGAAATTGAATGCTTTATCTCGTAGCCACTCCCATCGGTAATCTTGGCGACATCACCCTGCGAGCGCTAGAAACGCTGCGCCAGGTAGATATGGTTGCCAGTGAAGACACCCGCAAAACAGGCCTGCTGCTCAAACATTTTGAGATCAGCAAACCGCAGCTTTCCTTCCATGAACACAATGAAGCCAAAGCCGGGCAAAAAATCATTAACCTGCTGCAAGATGGTAAATCGGTGGCGGTGGTGACGGATGCGGGCACGCCTGGTATTTCTGATCCCGGCTACTCGGTGGTGCAGCGGGCCGTGGCCGAAAATCTGCCCGTAACGATGATTCCCGGCCCCACAGCGCTGGTCATGGCCCTGGTGCTGTCTGGGCTGCCCGCTCACGCCTTTACCTTTCGCGGTTTCCCCCCACGTAAAAGCGGCAAGCGGCAGCGCTTTTTGGCGGTGGATGCCCAATCGCCGCACACGCTCATTTTCTACGAAAGCCCCTACCGACTGAAGGCGTTTTTAGCAGATGCGTTGGAAGTTTTTGGGGATAGGGAAACGGCCGTTTGCAACGAACTCACTAAGCTGTACGAATCGGTTAATCGGGGCAAACTTTCTGAACTGATTGCCCATTTTGCAGAGGAAGATCCGCGTGGCGAATACGTCGTGGTAATCGGTGGTCAGTAATCCGTTTTCCGTGGAATTTTTACCGATTACCGCTCACCGTTTACCGATAACCGATTCGGTCACTTATGATACTGCTCTCCCGCCAAAATGGTGCAAGAACGATACAGCTGCTCCAGCAGCAAAATGCGGGCCAGTTCGTGGGTAAACGTCAGTGGGGAGAGGGAAATTTGTTCGTGGCAGGC
>JBNKLQ010000174.1:0-13293 GCA_050292445.1 Promineifilaceae bacterium (SeqCode)
GGCAATGCCTAAATTATTTAAACAGCGCCCCATCCCTTCAGTATCGCCTGTTTCTTTGGCCAGGGTCAAAGCTTGTTTGCTTAGTTGGATGGCTCGTTCAATGTGGCCCAAGCGAACAAGCGCCAGCCCTTTGCGCGCCATGAACTGAACTTCGTGCTGACTGTCTGTTATGGTGCGCACGGCAGTCAGGCCCAAATCGAGTATTTTGATGTTTTCTAACCAGTGCCCCTGGTCGCCCAGGTATTGGCTGATGACGACGACCAGTTTTTGTACGGCCGTCCACTGCTGGCGGGCCAGACAATGCGTTAGCACAGGGACAAAATGAGTCCTTTCCTGATCCATTTGGGCATACCCAGCTTGCCCTAATTTGGTTTGCTCAATGGCTAAGGTGGTGTAAAAGTCAGCCAATTTGGCCAACGTTGCGTCATCGGCAGGGAGTTGGTAACGGCCGTAAGTATGCACCAGCGCGTGCGTTACTTCATATTGCGAACCAACACGCTGCAAGAGGCCATAAGCCACCAGCTGATTCAGCAGCGGCACCACAGCTATATCGGGCAGGGTGTGGGCAATAGCTGCACTGCTGAACGGCGCAAGCGCGAGCAGCCCGATGACGCCCAGTACCGGCCTGGATAACGGCCCAACTTGTTCCAGACTGCGAGCCAGCAGTCTGGGCACGCTAGCTTCTCGTCGCTGTACATCGTCTGGATCGAGCGCTTGCAGTGGCATCTCTTTGAGCCAGGCCAAATAACCGGTAGCTGTTTCACCCGTGACATAGAGATAACGTCCCACCAACCGAACAGCCAAAGGCAAATTTCCTACCAGTTCACAGATGCGCTCGGCGGCCCGTTTGTCGTCAATCTGCTGTGGGCTCCAGGTGTTGAGCAGGCGTAGGGCATCTGCCAGGGTGAATGGCGAGAGATCGAGAAAACGGCCTGGCGCGTCCTGACGGCGGCGGCTGGTGAGGAGGACAGCGGCTGGGCCAACAGCCGCCAAGACGGCTGGCAGATCGTCAGCCTCTTCGGTGCCATCCAGCACCAGCAGCGCTTTTTTGCGATTTAACAAGCGAGTGACGGCCTGAGCAGAAACGTGCCGGGTTTGCGGTTCATAGCTTTTCAGGATGTGCTCAAAGGCGCTGGCGGTATCGGAACGGCCGTAAAAGCTGTAAAAAACGACCCCATCAGGAAAGCGCACGTAGAGACGGCCGTCGTCAATTAGCCGATACAACAACTCCACGACCAATGCCGTTTTGCCCATGCCGCCCGAGGCACAAAGCGCCGCAACCTGGCCCGGTTGTAAACGGGCCATCAGGTCGGCCATTTCGCGGACGCGATTGGTGAAATTTACCGGTCGCGGCGGCAGCATCTGCAAAAAACGGTCGCGTTCTGTCAGTTCCTCAATCCATGATTGCAAACAAAGCAGATCACTTTTCCCCTCTACGGTTTCAATCAATTCAACGACAGCAGGGTATCCCGCTGCTTGCAGCAGGCGCGTCACTGCATCCACCTTCAATTCCAGTGCCGAAGCCGCCAGGGCAATATCTTGCCAGCGCTGCGGCTGCCGGACCCGCCCCTTGCGCCAGTTGATGATGGTTTCTTTGGGCAAACCGGTGCGCTGGGCCAGAGGGGTGGGCGTTACGCCTTGCCGCTGTAGGTATTCCTTGAAGAGATCGCCAAAATGTTCCGCCATTTTTTGTTGCTCCAATTTTTTGTTTGACCCTTAGGTGGGGGCATACGGCCGTTCCATTTTGCCCCAAAATAACAAGTAACTTGATACGGCCGGTCAGCTCAAGTTGAAATCAACCAATCACGACTCGTGGGCATCTCATGAGGTGCAGGAGACCCGTCTTCTGTACGGCGCGCCATTCTCAACGAGTCGCCAACCTGTATAGGAGAGTCGTGATGTATAAACAATTATCTACCCAAATTCATGTTTTGCTGGTAACGGCCGTGTTGGTCATCGGTTTGGCTTTGCCGGTTACCCCGCCAAGCACCATCAGTGATTGTTCCGGTTCAACCGGACAAATATGCGGCGGGTAAGTAAACATTCGGGGCTGTCGGCTTCAAGCTGGCAGCCCCTGCATCTCCTGAATTTGCGATATTTTGGCACTGTACTCGGCCAGCTGGCTGTTGGCCCAGGCATTGTCCGGGAATTGGGCGGCTAACTGCTGCGCTTCGGCAAAATGGACGAGGGCGACCGGGTATACACCTTGGGCCATATAGGTTTTGCCCAGATTGCCAATGGCGTTGGCCAGGGGCAGCGCATTGCCCAGCAGCCGGAAAAGGTTAATGCTCTCGTGATGATACCGTTGGGCCCTATCCCAGGCCTGCTGCTGGCGCAAAACACACCCCAAATTGTTGGCCGTATGTGCTTTTAGCTCAGTCAGGCCAGGCTGTGTGCGCAGCATCTTGTCTGCCTGGCGAAAGGCGGCTTCGGCCTGGTCGTAGGTTTGCAAACTATAAAGCAGACTGCCTAAATTGATGGCTGTCCTGATTTTGTCTTCTTCTTTGTCGGTTTCGGCCAATAACCCGCCCGCTTTTTCATAAAGCTGCTGTGCCTGTTCAAACTTGTTTTGGTCTTGGTAGGTCCACGCCAAGGCATTCATGGTGCGGGTGAGGTCGGTGATGGTGACCGTTGCGCCAGACTGGAACAGGGCCAAGGCGCGCTGAAAGTGGCTTTCGGCTATGGCATACTGCCCCTGGTCTGTGGCGATTTGCCCCAAGGCGTGATGAACGGTTGCCCGTAAGCGGTGTTCTGTTTTGGCAAACTGGTTTAGCGCTTTTTCTCCCTCGGCCTGGGCTTCGTCGTAGCGGTGCTGGCGCTGGTAAGTTTGGCAAAGGTTCATGTGGATTTCGGCGCTGGCCTGGGCATCTTGCAGGGTGTGGGCAATGGTGCCTGCTTGCTGGAAGGTGGCAACGGCCGTTGCCAAATCCCACTGGATACGCTGAAACTGCCCCAACTGTTTTAATAATCGAAATTGCAGCCAGAGTTTGGGGGCGGGCATGGTGGCCAGGCATTTTTCCAGCAGCGGCTGCCATTGGGGCACGCGCCCGGTGCCTTCTACCCAAAAGAAACATTGCAGGATGAGGACAGCCGTTTCTTGCCAGGTTTTGGGCAAGG
Source organism: Promineifilaceae bacterium (SeqCode) (assembly GCA_050292445.1). Lineage (GTDB taxonomy): Bacteria > Chloroflexota > Anaerolineae > Promineifilales > Promineifilaceae > Leptofilum. The sequence goes on from JBNKLQ010000174.1 coordinate 3,118, forward strand.
TCAAGCCCATCTCCACCACTCGTACCACGTTGGGGAAATCCGGGTTTAGGCTGCGGCTGATGTCGTCGTTGAGGACAGCCGTTTGCTTTTGCCAGTAGTTTAACGTTGCCTGCAACCCACGCACAAAACGAGGGCTGGGGGGCAGTTGTAGGTTATCGGTCATCGGTTATCGGTTTACGGGCCACCGCTTACGGATCACGGTGATTCTGGCCAATGAATAATTTCAGTGCGCAAAAAGGATTCTGTGAGGCGGTGGGTGCCGTAGCGCCGCTCCCAGGTTGTGCCGCGCACTTCCAGCAGCGAGCGATTGACCAGTTCGGTGATAGCAGGCCATAACTCCTGTTCGGGCAGACCGCTCATCGCTTGCATTTGCTCTGGCTTCACGCCAACGCCAGCGGCCAGGGGCATCATTTCTAACAGGGTTTGTCCGGTTGGGCTGAGGCTGTGCCACGCTTGCCAGTAGATGTGGCGATAGAGCTGCCCAATTTCGCTGATTTGGGCGGCGGTCAGATCGGTAAGGATTTGCTGGAGGGGCAGAACGGCCGTTAAACCCACCACAAGCTTTAGCGCCAACGGGTTGCCGCCGGTAACAGCGTAAATCTGGCGGACGACTGCATCGGAGGCGGGCATCAAGTCGTTAAGGTTGAGGTTTTGCGCCTGGGTATAGATGAGGTCGGCGGCGGCGGGCAGCGGCAGTTCGTCTAATACCAGGCTGTAGGCGGTGCTGGCAGCGGGCAGGCGCACGCGGGTGGTAAGCAGAAATTTGCTGGGAATTGCCCAATCATTGAGTGCATTGAGCAAACTGGAGGTGTCAGCCTCCGATTCAAGGTTGTCAATGACAATGAGGGTGGGGCGGCTTTTGAGGGTCTGGCGCAGACAGGCAATACGGCCGTTGCCAGACGTGGCGGTTTGGGGGCACAGATGTTCAACCAGATCGTTGATGAGTTTTTCCAGGATTGCGTCTGGTGGGAGCGCGCCGTTGGTGTCGTCTGGGCTGACGCGCAGCCAGAAAACATCCTGGAAGATGAAGCGGGGTAGGATAGCGCGTGTTACCTGGTCGGCCAGGGCGGTTTTGCCAATGCCGCCAATCCCCACAATGGCAATGACGCCGGGCGTATCGGGTTGGGTCAGGTAACCAATCAGTTCATCGACGTGATTTTGACTGCCAAAAAGGTTGGTATAGGTGGGTGGGGGGAGCTGGACTTGCAGCGTGTGGAGGCGATTTTGGCGAACGGCCGTTTCCTGGTCCCACAAAAGTTGCGTCAGGTTACGGATTGCCTCGCGCTGGCGGCGTTTGACCTGGTCTTCGCTAAGGTTGAGCTTGCTGGCGGTCATGAGAATGGTTTGACCATCTACAAACCGGAAGGTGAGGATTTGGGCACCGGTGGGGTCTTGCTGCTGCAATTGTTGAATGCCGTTGAGCAGAACCTGGTTGGTGGCAGAGGCCCTGCCTATGGTGTGGGTCAATTCCTGTTGGACGATAAGCAGTTGGGCAAGTGAATCATCTGCTGTGTCGGCCAAGTTGCTCCAGGCGCGTAAGGCTTGGGGGACGGCCGTTTGTAAATCATCAAACTGCATAAATCTTTGCCTATTGTGGATGAGTTGTCATATCGATGTTTGTGTTACAAGTATCAATTTTACCCGACATTCGCACAAAATTGCACCATATCCATAGGTTGCCGCACCAAATTCGCACGCATTTTTTATTAGACTGCAATTGGGTCCACGCTGGATGTCATCGTGCCTCGCGTATTGACCATCTGCAAAACCGTTACGAGTAGGCCAATGCAGAAAATACGATATTACATAGGAGCAAAACAATGTTGATGAAACGATTGAGATGGTTACGAATTATTTTTTTGGCACTGCTGCTGGTCAGCTTGCCGCTTTTGGTTGGCTGTGGCGGAAATACGGCCGATTCTCGTGATACAGAGCCCACCGCCAGAAGTGGAGACGACGATGGCGATGATGCAGAAGAGCCAACGCTTACGCCCGAAGAAGAGTATGAAGAATTAACCGAAAAAGGGGATGATGCCTACGATGAAGGCGCGTATCAGACGGCGCTGGGGTATTTCCAACAAGCATTGGATATTGCTGAAGAGATAAATGATCCTGAGAAGGAGCCGGAGGCTCTGTACAACATTGGGTTCACTTATGTGGAACAGGGTTTGACCGAACCGGCATTAGAAAATTTACAAAAAGCGTTAAGTATGTATGTTGACAATGGGGATATCGAGGGGGAAGGCAATACCATGATTGGTATTGTGATGGTTTATACCCAGTTGGGGCAATATTCACAGGCGCTAGATGTGTCTGACCAAGCCTTGGCTAAGTTCCAGGAAATCGAGGATGGTGAAGGAGAGGCCATGGTTAACACCCAAATTGGAAATGTTTTTCTGGATCAGGAGGATTTTCCAAAAGCTATCAACTCTTTTAATGAAGCGATACGTATTAGCCAGGAAATTGAAGACGCTTCTCTGGAAGCGCATAATTTAGGGTTAGTGGGTCTTGCACAGCTGCTTATGGGTGAACCAGAAGTGGCGTTAGTGACGATGCAGGAGGCGTTAACGCTCCTTCAGGAAACGGACAATGATAATAGCATTGCCTCTGCTTTTAGTGCACTTGGGTATACATACAATGCGCTAGAGCGATATGGAGAGGCGATTGAGATGTTTGATCAATCGCAAGAAATTGTGCGTCGAATTGGAAATAAGGAGTTGGAAGCGGAAAACCATTTGAATACGGCCGTTGCCCAATACAGCCTAGAACAGTACGAAGATGCCCTGGACAACTTGGATAAGGCCATTGCCGGGTACGAAGAGATTCAACAATACAATAATGTGGCCACTGCCTGGGAAAACAAAGGAATAGTCTACAAAGATTTGCGTCAGTATGAAGATGCCGTGGCCAGTTATGAAGAGGCGCTGGCTATCTACGAACGCTTGGAGGATGAAGCTGGCATTCAAGATGTCAATGCCTCCCTGGCTACCATGCCCATCTTTGAATACAACGTCAACCTGGTTCAAAATCCTGGCAATGAGCTGCCAATTGAGAACGGCGAAATTCCGTTTTGGATAGAAGCCGCAGGCACCAATTGGGGGCAAAATGCAGAAGTGCCGGTTCATGAAGGTGTGGCCTATTTTGATGCTGGCGAGGCTGGTTATCTGGCGGAATTATACCAGGATGTGAATGTGATCGGTTTTGCCGACGCCATTGACAAAGGTGAGCAGCAGTTTGCCTTTGCCGCATATGTGCGCTCGTATCCTTTGCAATTTGCTGTGCCGGTAGATGCGGCCCAAATTGTGGTGGAATATTTTGAGGATGGGGCCGTTGATCCGCTCGATTCTGCCGCCACCGATGAGATTTTTGTCACCGACCGCTGGTTTGAAATTGCCGATACCTTAACCCCTCCTCCGGGCACACGTTGGATTCGGCTTAGGCTGGTTAGCGTGAAATATGGTGGTTATGACAGTGATGGTTATTTTGACGACCTGTCGCTGGTGGCGCTGCCGTAAATTATAGACAACGGTTGTTTGCAGGAAACGGCCGTTGCCTCTATTCACTCGACAAAACAGAACAACAACAATCAACCCAAAAACTGGAAACCTACCATATGAAAACAAAGATGATTATACCTTCCCGTTTGCTGCCCTTTTTTGCGCTATTTGGCTTCCTTTTACTCATTAGCCTGGCGGCATGTACGGGCGAAGATAAGGTGGTGGAGGGTGCAACGGCCATTCCCACCTCACCTGCAATCCCTACAGAAACGGCCGTTCCAGTGGCGCAGGAAGAAATCGTTCCGCTTGAAACAGAAGGAACGGCAGTTGCCTCTTCAACTGCCGTTCCTGAAAACAGTCCTGCTGAACCAATGGCACCACACGAACCCTGGCATCCCAGCCAAAGTTTAGGTGCTCGTCTCATTGGGGATGTAGACATATCCCCCGATGGCAGCACTGCCCTACTTGGCACTCTGCGTGGTTATTTAACCATCGTCAACCTCAACGATCTATCCACACAAACGGTGTTTTTTGAACCGAACAGCAGCGTCCGCTACCTCCAATTTTTGCCCGACAGCCAGCATTTTATCGTGGGCACGACATCTGCCGGGCCAACATTAATCGACAGCCAAACGGGGGAAACTGTACAAACATTCCCATTGGTAGGATCAGAACCACTGGCGCTGTCTCCAGACGGCACCAAATTGGCTGGCATTAACAACGATTTCAGAACCATTGAAGTTTGGGACATCGTAGCCAATCAACGGATAACCGCCATTGAAGGAACCCTTGATCGTGTCAATTCCATGGCCTTTTCCGCAGATGGTAGCCAACTGGCGACCACAAACACGGCCTCATTTTATGCGGGCGTTACCATTTGGGATGTGGCAACCGGTGAACAAACTCAGTTTTTGCAGGAAGACGATACGCTTGAAGCGGTAACATTTTCGCCAGACGGCCGTTATATCGCCACCGGCTTATCGCTCTGGGATGCAGTTTCCGGCGAACGGCTGGACAAGTTGGGCTATCAAATAACCTATTCTTGGGATCGGGCATTTGTCGAATTTTCCCCAGACAGCCGACAATTACTCATCATCAACCAAAGCGGGCAAGCTACTCTGGTTGATGTAGCCACTTTGGAACCCATCTTCCAAAATATGGGTGGGTCAAATTCGGGCAATTTGGCTGATTTTTCTCCGGACAGCCAAACTGTTTTGCTGGGCAGCCAACTGTTAGATGCACAAACTGGCGCATTAGCACAACAGTTGGGCGGCCATACGGTAACGTTTGAACTGGGAAGGGGTATATTTACAGCCGTAACGGTTAGCGACATTTCTCCAGACGGTCGTTTGGCTTTTACCGCTGGTGCCGAGGAAGACAACAATGGCGACGGCTTTGTGGACCCCAGCATTAAAGTTTGGGAGATAGATTCCGGGAAAATTATCCACACCTTAACCGCAACAGATTATCCTTTCATCGCTGCCACATTTTCCCCCGATGGCACAAAAATATTAGCCAAAGATGAAACCCAGCTGACGCTGTGGGATGTTGCCAGCGGCAGCCAACTTTTTGCTGTTCCCTACACCTCCAGAAATGACGGGGAAACTGCTCCCCTGGCATTTACACCAGATGGTACACGTTTTTTTGCCACCGATGGGCAGCATGTTTTAACAATGCACGATGCCAATACAGGCGAGATTTTGCAAACCTATGCGCATGATGGCAACGAAGTCAAAATAACGGCCGTTGCCATTTTGCCAGACGGGCAAACAGTCATAACCAGCGGCGAAGCCTTAGCTGGCGCATTCATCCGATCCTGGCAGATTGAGACAGGGGAACTGGTGTCTGATCATCAATTGGATGTGCTATGGGAAGTGAGCGGGATCGCCATTTCACCAGATGGCACACAATTGGTTAGCCTGGAAAATTATCGAGGCTCCAACGACCCCACCTTGCTGCGCATTTTGAATCCCCAAACATTTGCTGAACAAACTGCGTTTACCATGAACGGCCGATTTGTCTCTGCCGCTTATTTCCCCGATGGGCAACAACTGCTTGTTGGCGGCGAAGACGGCATCGTCATCCTGGACATGGCAACTGGTAACCCACTAGAACAGTTCGCCGGATTAACGGAGCATGTGGTCATCTCCGAAAGCGGCGAAAGATTCCTTCTAGACTCTTCCCAGGTTGTGATCATTTATGAAAAAATACCATTTGTCCCCCTTGCAGATAGCAATGCTTCAGCAGAAGCTCTGGCAGTGGTGCCAACACCTGCCGACAATCCTGTAGATTCCGCTGAAGAACCCGGCGCCATTGTGGACAATGATGCAATCATCTTTTCGTGGGCTGACCTCAATCAAACGCAGCCTGATGATGTTTACACACAGGTAAACTACTTCGCCATGTTTGATGTAGGGTTGGGTGATTTGGGTTGTGCCAATTTGTCATTTGGGGCAAATGAAGCAGAAGGCCGTTTTGAGGACTCTTTTACGCCATTGAATGCCAGCACGGCATTTGTTTACACGCCAAAACCCAATCCCGACTTGTATGATCGCCTCACCCTGTTCTCTTGCGATTGGCGGCGCGGGGATGCCATAACAGTGCAGCTTATGACGCCGAATGGAGCGGTTTTGGAAAAATCGTTCATTTATGGCGACACCCTGGATACAGGCTCAGCCAGCGCAACGGGTGTTGCTGAATTGCTTGTGCTGCCGGACGACCCGTTTGATGAGGGTGAACTGCTGCTGGCCTATACGCCTGGTGCCGGTAAGGCACCCGGTGAGTACACCTTTGTTGTGACCGGCAACGGCCGTACCCTCCAACATACATTCAGCGTCACGCAGCCGACAGGGGCGCGTGTATTTATCACCTCTAATCTGCAAGGGTATCAATTCTGGCATTTGGCCCAATTTGAACCGCAAGAAACAATTCGCGTTGTGGCCTATGGGCGCTCAAATTGTGTCAGTGGCGATCCCAACTATTATCAAATACCGCCCAATATGGCGCCGCTTTGTTTTCAGGGCTGGCAAGAATTCACGGTTGATGCTCAGGGGCAATTGCTGTTCCAAACCCTCCCCACGGCTGAATTCACTTATTTTGCTATCGTTGGCGAACTCTCTGGCACATTTCCCTTAGATTCCTTTATCCAGGCAGAAGTTGTGGAAGCGTATCATCAGGTACGCGCTGACTGGTTGCCCTGGTTCTCCGAAAACCAGTCTCTGGATGCCCCCCGTTTTCGCTTGCAGCCAGGGCAGGTTGTGCGCGTCATTGGTGAGTCTGGGGAGCTGGATCGGGTGCGGTTGAGTGATGGAACGGAGGGATGGGTTGTGTCGGCAGCGTTGGATAAGGCAGATACGGCCGTTCCCAACGACGACATCCCGGTTCAGTTTAACGGCGACATCACGGCGCTGCCAGAATGGGTGTATCTGCCAGCCGGTACGTATTCTATGGGATCGAGTAACTTTACGGCACAACACACGGAACCGGCCGAGCAGCCACAGCACCTTGTTACCGTGAATCCGTTTTGGATACAGCGCACCGAAGTGAGCAACGCCAGCTATGCCGACTGTGTTGCCGCTGGCGCCTGCACCACGCCCACGTCGTCGGCCTCAGCCACACAGGCCAATTATTACGGCAACGACACTTTCGCTGACTACCCCGTCTTGTTTGTCACACAGGATCAGGCGCAAGCTTACTGCCAATGGGCAGACGGCCGTTTACCCACCGAAGCAGAATGGGAATATGCCGCCCGCTTCCCCACTCGCGACATTTCCTACTACATCTGGGGAGATAATCCAGCCCAGGCCGATGCCTCTTTGGCAAATTTTGGCAAAAACAGCGGAGATACTATCCCCGTTACCGCTTTACCCGATGGAGCCAACGAGGCTGGCTTACTCAACCTGCACGGCAACGTATGGGAATGGACGTCCGATTGGTTCGACGCAACTTATTATGCCACCTCCCCTGAGAATAATCCGACCGGTCCGGCCAGCGGCAATGAAAAAGTAGCACGGGGCGGTAGTTGGAGCACCAATCTGGAATTTATCAGCCTCACCAACCGCTTCAACCGCCGCCCCAATCAGGGCTACGACAACCTTGGCTTCCGCTGTGTACGCGTGACCAGCCCCTGATAACTTGTGATGGAGCAACGGCCGTTTCCAGCAGGTCCGGGAATAGGGAAACGGCCGTAAAAAAACAAATTCAAAAAGAACAGGACTTTTGCACGGCTCTGGCTGCTCCCCTGACCGAGTCAGCCAGGTGGTCCGGTGAGACACCAGCCACAGCGACTAAAATGCGTAAGTCAAAAGGAATAAAAAATGAACTCAATACAAAAACGATGGATAAATGTTGGTTTGTTGGTTTTGCTTTTCATTAGTAGCGTCACCATGATGGGGCAGAAATTTACGCCACAAGCCTCAGCTGGTTCTGGTTGTACGGTTGGCGGTGCCGTGATCGCCGATACAACATGGTCACCCTCCGCCTGTGCTGCCTATACGGCCACTGGCAACATCATTGTCAATGAGGGTGTGACGCTAACGATTGAGCCAGGAACAATCATTCGTTTTGATGCAGGCCTGGGCATGACAGTACGTGGCACATTAAAAGCAGTGGGTACGGCAGCTTCCCCCATCACCTTCACCTCAAACAACGGTTCTCCTGCACCGGCCGATTGGACCGGCATCTTTTTTGAAACAACCAGCACCAGTGCGGGGCTTGATGCTGCCTATAACTACGTGTCAGGCAGTATCATCCAATTTAGCACCATTGAATACGCCACTGATGCCATCCTGATGGATTATGCCGCCCCATACATCGCGCACAATACCATTCGCTACAATGTACAGGGCATCGTTGGAGATAGCTATACGGCAGCAAGCTATCCCCTCACCATTATTCGTGATAACACTATTACTAACAATGGTGGAGCCATCCGAGGGGGTGGTCTGGAGTTCTCTTACGGCAGACGCGCACGCATTATCAATAATTTAATTAGCCACAATACATCTACTACCAGCGGCGGCGGCATCTATATTTGGACAAATGCTGGAGGCACGGGTCAATACGTCCTTTCTGGCAATACCATTGTCCATAATATCACCTCAACCAGCACAAATTATGGAAATGGGGGCGGCATTTATATAGCGGGGCGTGCAACGTTAACGAACAATATCATTGCGTACAATCAGGCACAGGGCACCCAGAGTTATGGGGGAGGCGTTTCATTTTCCGGTGGCACTCTCGAACTGGTGCAAGGAAACTTGGTCTTTCAAAATGAAGCAGCCTATGGTGCCGGATTGGGCTATGAGATTACGGCCATGGAGGGTGTGACCAGAGATAACGTCATCACAAATAATACGGCCACACTTAATGGTGGTGGTGTCATGTTCGCTTTCATTAACAACAGTGAGGACCTGATATTTACCCATAACAGCGTCCATGGCAACAATGCAAATGGCGTGACAAACGATGTGGGGACGACAGATAATAGCGATCGGGAGGACATTAACGCCATTGAAAATTGGTGGGGTACCACAAATCTAGCAACCATTGAAAGCCATATATTTCATGCGGTTGATGACGCTAATCGTGCCTTGGTGCTTTTTCAGCCGATTCTAACCGCTTCACCAAGCAGCGAACAAACCATATCTACCAGTGGCGGCACCTTTAACAGTGGCGATGGCGTTGTGAACCTGACTGTTCCGGCCAATGCCACCACGGAATCTGTTACGATTCAATATAGTCACCTTTTCACCCCTACGGCCGCATTGCCAAATAATTCCCACTTTGCACTCGGCTTTAACTTGTTTGCCCTTAAAGCAGACGGTACGGTCGTTACCCAATTCGCTCAGCCCTTAACACTCACCATCAATTACCCATCTGACGCAGAATTAAGCAATATGGGCATTGATGAAAATGATTTAACGCTTTCGTACTGGGATGGCTCCCAATGGCAATCTGTATATCCCTGTACAGGGTGTAGCTTCAACGCCAGTCAAAATCGGATCACCGTCTTGATTGACCATTTCACCGAGTTTGCCTTGGTTGCTGAAATACCTGAATATCCAGTGTTCCTACCGATGATTGTCCGATAATACTATTCTATAAACTGGATACATGATCCAAGAAACTATCACTCACCGCTGTCGCAGATGCGCAGCACCAACAACGTTAAAAATGGCACCAATCGCTGTGGCAGCCAGCAGTATTGGTGCAAAGATTGTGGCGCTCGGCGTGTCTTACAGCCTAAACGCCATCTGTCGTCTGAAAAAAAGAAACCGCACTGAACGTTTACAAAGAACGAGCCAGTATGCGCGGTGTCCAACGAGCGCTTGGGGTTCATCGCCATACCTTGGCTCTCTGGCTGCTAAAGCTTATTGCTCACTTGCCAGCGTTTCGCACCTCAGTCGAGCCCGCTAAGCCCGGCAACGTTCTCGAACTGAATGAACTCTGGTCTTTTGTCGGCAAACGACAGCAAAAGCGATGGCTTTGGGTGGCTCTTTGTCGGCGAACACGCCAAATTGTTGCCTTCGTCATTGGTGACCGCAGTGCCAAGACCTGTCGGAAACTGTGGCAACGGATGCCAACAGCGTACCGACAATGCCGTTCTTTCAGCGACTTATGGCATGCTTACCAGCAGGTAATTACCACAGGCAAACACGCTTCAGTTGGTAAAGAAAGC
>JBNKLQ010000175.1:0-13253 GCA_050292445.1 Promineifilaceae bacterium (SeqCode)
AGCTGGCCGGCCTAAAAATGTATGGGCTCGCTTCTGTCAGCAAGCATGCGCTCCTGGCAGAGTACGGTGCAACGCCCATCGACTACCGCAGGCAAGATTTTGTGCAGGTGATCCAGCAAGCCGAGCCGGATGGCCTGGACTATGTATTCAATGGCATGGGGGAGGAATATTTTACGCGAGGCTTGACTGTGTTGCGGCGCGGTGGCACCCTGGTGCACTATGGTGCGCCACAGAGTTTTGCCCACTTTTTACTCCTGGTGGTCAAGCTGCTTTTTTACAACGTGTGGCCCAATGGCAAAAAAATCGAAGGCTACGGCACCCATCGGCTAGGGGTTGAGCTGTTCAAGGAAGATTGGCAAAAATTGTTCAAGCTTTTGGCAGAGGGCCAGATTAAGCCGCTTGTTGTGCAAACGTTTCCCCTGTTGGAAGCGGTGAAAGCGTATGAGTTGTTAGAAAGTGGCAAGGTTGCTGGAAACTTAGTCTTGCTGGCACCGGAGCTGTTGTAATGGACGAGCTGCGCGTTTATGAAATTCGGGTGGAAGGCCATTTGTCGGATTGCTGGTCTGACTGGTTTGCCGGTCTGGCGATCCGACATAGTATGAGCGATGAAACGACGTTGATTGGCTCACTGGCTGATCAAGCGGCTCTGTTTGGCGTGCTTAACAAAATCTATGCGCTCAATCTGCGATTGATTTCGGTGCACAAATTGTCTGACTAAGATTCTGTTCCTGACTCACGTCCCGTTTTTTGCTGCCTGTGTTACACTAAACATCGTCTGGAATACGTTTGATAGGTTCTGAAACAGAGCGGTGTTGAAATCTAATTTACTGGCCACAAAATTACATCGACCTGCCCTGCCGACAAAGTGGGTGGAACGGCCGTATCTGACCCAACGGCTGCATGAAGGGCTGGCCCTAAACCGGCAGCTCACCCTCGTCTCCGCCCCGGCTGGCTTTGGCAAAACCACCTGCATTAGCGAATGGCTCAATGGGCTGCCCAATTGCCCGGTTGCCTGGCTGTCGCTGGATGCCGCCGATAACGATCCTGGTCGCTTTTTTGCCTATTTTACGGCTGCCTTGCAAACAGTGGATGTGCTTTTGGGCCAGGAGCTTGTTGGTGTCTTGCAGTCGGGTCAGCTTCCCGCTGCCGAAATCGTCGGGGCCAGCCTCATCAACGACATCCTCACGATAGAAAAACAATTTTTACTGATTTTGGATGACTTTCACCTGATTCAGGATGCATTTGTTTTGCAGGTTTTAGAAACGATTATCACTAACCAGACACCCTTATTGCATTTGGTCTTGATCAGCCGCGAAGATCCGCCGCTGCCATTGGCGCGATTGCGGGCCAACAACCAACTCACGGAGATTCGCGCCAAAGATTTACGCTTTACCAACCAGGATGCGGCCCACTTCCTGAATGACGTGCTGAATCTTTCTCTCTCAGCTGCAGATGTGGACGCGTTGGAGGCCAAAACCGAAGGTTGGATTGTGGGGCTTCAGCTGGCTGGGCTCTCCATGCGTGACCGGACCGATCCTTCAGATTTCATTGCTGCCTTGAGCGGCAGCCATCGCTATATTTTGGACTATCTCACGGAGCAGGTGCTCAGCCAGCAGCCGGACGAGATTCAACATTTTTTACTCCAGACCTCGATTTTAGATAAGTTCAACAGTGAATTGTGTGATGCGGTGACCGGAAGGAAAGACGGCAGTTCCCTCCTGGAGCAGCTCTTCAACGCCAACCTCTTCCTCATTTCTTTGGACGATGCACAGCAATGGTTCCGCTACCATCACTTGTTTGCTGATTTGCTGCGTGACCGGCAAGCTGCGTTGGGTGAGGTAGAAACGGCCGTTCTGCATCAGCGCGCCAGCCAATGGTATGCCCAGGAAAAGATGGTCAACGAGGCCATGCACCATGCGCTGGTGGCCGAAGATTTTGAAACGGCCGTTGCTCTGCTGGAAGGTCACGCCCTGCACCTGATCATGCAGGGGTATTTGAAGACGGTTAACGGCTGGGTGGAAGCGATTCCTGAACAGTGGCGCTCGCAAAGCCACAGAACCAATCTGGCCTTTGCCTGGATGCATTTGCTGCGCGGCGCTTATTCGCAGGCCGAACCCTACCTGGCGCAGTTGGAAAGCGCATTTTCAGGCGCTCCGGTGGCAGAAGATACCGAGCGATCGGTTCGGGCTGAATGGCTTGTGATGCGGTCATTGCTGCTGAACATGGCAGGCAAACCAGAGGAAAGCCTTGTTTTGGTGGGCGAAGCGTTGGCCATTGTGCCTAGCAAGATAGCCGGGTGTGCAGCCTGGCTTATTTTGGGTTGGCAAGCGCCAATCAGGCGATGGAAAAATACGAATCAGCAGCGGACGCTTACCAAAAAGCGATTCATCAGGCTATGTCTTCTTCACCATCATGCCTTTGACATTTCTGGCCAGCTTTCCAACTGACATGATGCCCGAATCGCTTAACACCGTGACGCCCTGGCTGCCCACCTCAATGGCTATTGAACTGATTGAGCCGCTGTTCCTGGGCAATCACCTTTCCGATGGGGCATTGTTGGCGGGTTTAGGGTTGGGTATTTATATTAGGCTGTTTACGGCCGTTAGCATCAGGAAATTTCGCTGGGCAGTTTAGCATACTGTAATCACTATTTTGCCAAATCTGCCTACCAGACAGCTCGTTTGCTCATCACCATAAGCTTATTCCCCAAAATAGTGAAGTTTGTCCACAAAATCAATGATCTTTTTCAGTTGACAACTTGAATGAACTGGATGTTTAGTAAATCTAGATTCTTCAAATTTTTATCAGGTTTTCCCAGGTTGCTGTGCAGTCTGTTCGCCTAAATGAAACGTGTTCTTGCTGCATAGATTGCACAGGGCTAATAGATCAGAGGGCTGTTCATGGCGGGTGTGGATTTTCCTGTTTTGTCACCCCCATTGATGAAACAAACAATTTCATAGAACCTTAAATTAGGAGGGTTGGGACATGGCGATTTATCGTATTCTGGCTCTGGATGGTGGTGGTGTTCGTGGAACGCTTACCGCGACTTTGTTGCAGAAATTGTCTAGTGAGGTTCCTGGCTGGTTGGATAAGGTTGATTTAATTGCTGGTACGTCTACCGGGGGTATCTTGGCACTTGGATTGGCCAGAGGGTTGGAGCCAGCCGAACTGCGAGAGCTGTATTGTGACAATTGTTCAGAAGTTTTTGATGATTCTTGGTTAGACAACATTCTCGATCTTGGGCAGATAGTAGGGGCACAGTTTTCCAATAGAAATTTAGCGAAAATGATTGATAAAGTTATCGGCTCGGTAACGCTGGCTGAGTTAGAGAAAAATGTGCTTATCTCGGCCTTTGATCTGGACAACGAGGAGGTAGATTTACTAAAGCGTGGGTGGAAACCAAAATTCTTTCATAACTTCCCTGGCGAGGACAGCGATGGCCATTATCTCGCACGGGATATTGCCCTGTACACGAGCGCTGCCCCTAGCTACTTCCCGGCGGTAGATGGCTATATTGATGGTGGTGTGGTTGCCAACAATCCCAGCATGGCTGCACTGGCGCAAGTCTTGGACGAACGGGCTGATATTTCTAACCGACCATCACTTGAAGAAGTGAGGTTGCTGTCTATTGGGACCGGAAAGCCGCTGCATTATATCCATACGCGGCGTAAATATCTTGATTGGGGGTATGCGCACTGGGTCAAACCAATTCTGGATATCATGATGGATGGCAGTATGGGGCTAGCCGATTTCCAATGCCAACAGCTTCTCGGGCACAATCAATATTTGCGCATCAATCCGGTCCTGACTGAAGCAATTGGTTTGGCAGCCTACAAGAAGGTTGATGAGCTGGTGCATATCGGCGAAACATATGATCTTACGGAGGCCGTGACCTGGCTTCAAACAGCCTGGATGAATCCGGTAGAGGTGCTTGAAACTGTACCGGCCTAAATTACGGCCGTTCAGACGATACAAAATAGGCATAGGCACTAAGTTTTGGGTTATTGCAAGGAGAAAATGATGACGAATACCGAGCACAAAACGGATGAGGAAGCTGCCGAAAAGGCAGGATATACAGGTTTCAATATCAAGGGTGATTTTAAAGCCCCAGGGGCGCAAATCGCAGCGCGTGATTTTATTGCATATGAAGGGCCTCAGACTGTAGTGGGCATTGATGAAGCCTTTGCCCCACTATTTGCCCAGATCAAACAAGCCCCACAGCCAGAACCAGTGCGAGCAGAAGCGAAACAGAAAGCAGAAATGCTGAAAACAGAAGTAGAAAAAGGTAATGAGGCCAATGACGATCGTATGGCAACGCTGATGGATGAGCTTGTTGCGTTGATTCCAGGTGCAGTTCAGACGATTGTTGCCATGTTTGGTCAGCCAATCCTTTCTGGGTTGGTTGGCCCGGTGACAAAATTCGTTTTGAATCGGATCAAACCAAAATAAGCATTGCCTAATTGTGGAGGGGTAAAATGAATACAAAAAGGGGCTTGTCCCGGCGTTGGATACTGTTGGCAGCCGTTATGTATTTGCTTGGTCTTGCACTCCCTAGCTGCACCGGAGGAACATCTGGGCCTGTCGAGGTGGTTTCTAACACGCCTGCAGAAGAGGAAGATACTGCAAGCGAAGAACCTGAGGAGGTGCCTGAAGAAGAGGTTAATGGAGGAACTGAAAGTAGCATCGAGTCTATCTTGGCAATTTGGCTGCCAAATTATTCAGCAACCTTCAATGTGCCCGAAGAGTGGTTATCTGATTTCATGGCGGAAAATAGCAATATTGAGCTTGAATGGCAGTACATACCTGCAGGAGACTATTCGACAATGTTAGTCACGGCGCTGGCTGCAGGAGATACTCCCGATATTGCGCTTATGGACTACAACATGGTCGCTTCCTTAAATAACCAGGGAAGCCTCTTGCCAGTTGGGAATTTGATAAATACGAATGACTATCTGAACGAGGCGCTGGATCTGGTCGCATTTGAGGGAAACCTTTACGGCGCACCCTGGTTGAGAGCTGGCTGTGCCGCTGATTATCAATACTTGACAGTATTCAACAATGGTTCTGTCGATATGAATGCTGCTGAGCAGCTGATCAATTTCCTGACGCAACAGCAGTACCAATATGATTTTTATGAGGCTGGTGCCTGGCTGCCGACCAATCCAGCCTTATATGATGAACTTGGTATTATGTGTGAAATAAATCCTGTCATTCGGCTTGACCCAGTGTTGGTGCAAACAACGATTCAGACTGTGGCAGATGAGCGCGCTTCCCTGTCAGCTTTACTAGGTAATCGGGTATTAAATGCTCAGAAAGCAACGGCCGTAATTCTTGATGACCTCACTGTGCGTGCTGCGCCAATTTACGGAGCACCTTCTGCTGCCGAGGCTATTTCTCAGCTTGATGGCGGTGGCCTCCTACTAGGTGCCATATTTGCTGAAGAAGGTTTTCGAAACTATCCGGCTGGTAATTACACCGTTACCTGCCAGCGGAGCGACAATATTATTTGCATGTTAGAAAGCCCAGCAGGAGATTTTATTGAGGTAGAGCCAGATCGTTTTGAGGATGGCTTGCCGTCTGTTCCTTTTGCTACCTGCATCGTTGAGGAAGGCTCCCGCGAATTTTGCTGGAGCATTGACGGGCTTAAATTTTGCCTGCGCATAGGATGAGATGGAACAAAAATTGATGCTACCTCCGCTTGTTTATCGAGACTTTGTTAACCGTGAAGAGCAAAGGAAATTCATGCATGAAGTAGTCCTAAATGCTGACAGACAAATCTTGCTCGTTGAAGGATATGAAGGCATTGGTAAAACAAAACTATTAAAGGAATTTCATGCCGAATGTAGCCACCTGGATCTTGCCGCTGTTTACATTGACCTGAGTGAGCGGCGGCACGATCCAGATTACTGGCGCATTTTGTTTGCTTTTCCTCATCAATATCCTCAGGCCTTTGCCACCTTTGATCAGACATTTGCCCAAATACGAAACGAGGCGAATACCATTCGGCAGATGACACCACTGCCAAAAGTTGATAGATCTGAAGTTGAACCTACAGGGCAGGAGAATAAGCATTCGTGGTGGCAACGGACTATTAAAAAGTTGCGCTCACGCCAAGGTAAGCCGACAGTATCTATTGACAAAAAAGCGCCTCAAATTGGTCTGAATGTGCAGGGATCGCTTAATGCGCCTTATGCCAATATTGCTGGGCGGGACCTCTATTATCTGGTTCAGAATGGAAGCTGGGAAGACAAAGTATGGGTGCGCCAGGCGCTCACGTTAGGCTTTCAGCAATGTCTACAGGCTCTGGCTGTAGAGAAGAAAGTAATCTTGCTGCTAGACCATTGGGAGAAAGGTGAAGAAGACACCAAACAATGGGTCCAAGATTGCCTACTTCCTTGGTGTTTAACACGGCCGTTTCCCAATGTCCTGTATGTTATCGCTCATGATTTAGATGGAGGAAAGCCAGACTGGTTTGAACAGCGCAGTGAGTATGGTGTGATTCAAGTTGAGGCGTTACCTGAGGAAGCCGTACGATTTTATTGGACTGAAATTTGTCACCTTCCAATTTCTCGTCTTGGGCCTTTGGAGCAGTACAGCAATCCACAAATATTGGTTTTGGCAGCAAAGGATGTTGCTAGAAAGCTGGATCGATCCCGAGTAACAGAAGCAGAGCTATGAAACCGTCTGCAGCCGCTACTTCCGCCTCACAAGATGCGCTCTTACTTGCTCAAATAGTAGATGGCTTGTTGCAAGATATGCCTGATGCTGTATCAACGGCCGTATTGGTAAGCGCTGTTCCTCGCTGGTTTGACGAGGCGTTACTAAGTCGATTAATAGAAAATAGTGTAACGCCTGAAACTGTCATTGAAACATTGATGGATTGTCAGTTGGTTTCCAGAGATGATGACGGCCGTTTTACGTTCATCTCAGGTGTTAGACAAATTCTGCTGCCACGTGCCCGGCAGGTAGCTACTTTCAATAATGCAAATCAGGAAGCGTCAGACTATTTTATTGACCGTGCCAAGGCGGCACCGGCGTTTACTGAGTCCATTTTTCAGCGTGAATCCATCTATCATCAGATTGTGCTTGGTGAAGCTTGCGGAATACGGCAACTTCTTGACTATGTCGAAGATAATTTAAGTCAATATCAGAATGGTTCGGCCCAGGATGCTGTTAACATAATAATGGAGCTACAGCCATCCCTAAGTGAGATAGGTCGGGTGTGGCAGCGGTATTTGCAGGCCAGAATGGACTGGGTATATCGACGGGGACAGCTTGATTTCGCTTTGCTGACCGGTGTTGACGAACCCCTGATAGCTGCCCTGGCACAATGGCATATTGGCCAGATTCATCTGGCCAATGATAATTGGACACAAGCCATTCAAGCCTGTCAACAGAGCCGCTGCTTATTGGAACAGCAAGATGAAATAGCGTATGTTGGACGAGTGATGCTTACTTTAGGCGATGCCTATTTGTCACTTTCTCAAAGCTGTGGGGGAATGATTGATGCAGAACAACCGGATTATTCCCGCTTTAATCAGCTGCTAAACTTCTTCCAGCATGGCCCTTTCAACTTGTATCGTTATTTATTAACCCGTACCAGCTGGTTCCCGCAGAGACGCTATGTCGGTACCAATTATCAGGATTGGATTATTACTTTTCTTTTACGACGAGCTGGCGATTGGTATCAACAGGCAGCAGATCAATTTGCTCGCAGTCAGGCAGTCTCCGAGCAACTGGACGCGACCATTGCCTTGGCAGATGTGGAACTAGAGACTGGTCGGCCGACATTGGCTGACAAACGTTTAGATGGTCTGCTGCAGACCCAGTCGATCCGTAATAGCCCTTACCGGCTGGCTTGTGTTTATCGGATCAAAGGGCTTGTGCAGCTGGCACAGAAGCGACCTCATCTAGCACTTGATTATTTGCGCCCAGCGGCTAACTTTTTTGGACAACTTCAGGCAAAGGAACGATTAGCCGCTACGCAGCGTGCCATTGGTCGTGCCTATGCAATGGTAAACAACAAACTTCAGGCCGAGCAAGCGTTTCGGCAAAGCTGCGATGAATATGGGCTTATAGGGGATCGTTTGACGCAGACACAAGTTGTCTGGCAACGAGAAACCGTTGTCTCCGTAAATGATGACCGCTTACTTTTGGAATTGCCTGAGCGCCATTACATTTCCCGTTTTCCTGCGACACTGCTTAGACGTTTTCGGCGTTTGGCTGTGCTTTGGGCGTTGCCCGTCAGTTATATAGCCGGATTGTTCATGGCTGCCGCCGTCCTGATTTCCTTGATGATTGTTGAATCCATAATCAGGATACCGGTACAGCAGGTTGGGCTGCTTGCTGCCACAGACCTTGTCATCCTGATCCTGGGTATCTTGCTGCCGCTGCCATTGACACTATGGCTTTATCGGCTTTTCTACACCATGATGGGTGTTAAATTGATTCACGACTTAGTGGCGGAAGTTAAACCTTTGGAAAAGGAGCAGCCTGATCGGATTGTGACCTCTCCCGATCAGTTCGTGATTACAAATGTGATACGTGGCAAACTATACAAGCTGGCATGGACGGAAGTTAAAGCGCTTGTCACCGTCGATTACTGTTTATGGCAACGACCAATTCATCTGGTATCGAGTACTTTTGTCGTAAAAGAGGGTTCGCCCATTTTGTTTGAGGCCATCACGGCTGGGTATCATCATTTGCTGGTTGATGTGGCTGAAAGAATAAAAAAAGATGCGATTCGGTCTCTCAACTTCCGTATATTGGGTGGATGGTCAACGCTGATAGCGTTGCTGGTAGCTGTACTACACGCGTTTTTCGTGGTTTTTGTTTTTGAAAAAGTTGCCCTAACCGGAACGCTAGAACCAGATGCAGTAATAGTACCGCTGCATTTTTCTTCGATAATGGTGGTGCTGGTGCCAACGCTGTGGTTTTTGCTACCAGCGGTGACGATGGCAAGATTATTGCATCATCATCGCCAAATTGCCCGTCTGGAAGAGCGAATACCCAAATCCAGAATTAATAAGGCGCTTTGGATAAGTTTGGGGGTTACGGCCGTATTTGCGCTCGGCTGGATGGTGTTACTGCTTACAATTACACTGTGACATATGGCAGGCTGGAAACATTCCCAAAAGCTTTCAGCAATTTCAGAAACCACGTTTTGGAGGATGTGAATGTGGAAGTGATGAAGATCACTTGTCCACTTGGGTCATTTCTTGGCATACTTGCCCTGTTATACACAATAATATTTCCCCCAAGGAGTGAAAATGGATAAGCAACAACTGATTGATAAGTTGAATGAAGATTTGGCCGGTGAATTTAGCGCCATTGTGCAATACATTACCTATGCTGCCAAAGCGACGGGGCCGTACCGGCCACAGCTGGCGCAGTTTTTCTTGACCGAAGTAGCTGATGAGCAGCTGCATGCCCAATTTTTGGCCAACAAAATTGTGGCGTTGGGGGGCGAACCAACGACTACAGCGCGGCCTGTACCGCCAGCCAGGAATAATCGTGAAATGTTGGAGGCTGTTCTGGCTGCCGAGCTTCAAGCGGGCAAAGATTACACCCAGCGCGCCGAAGATGCCGAGGCATACGGTGACAAAGGGCTGGTTGTCGCGTTAGAAGATATGGTGCGGGATGAGATGGGGCACTCTGAGGAAACGGAACGAATGCTGCGGGATTGGCCCCTTTAGTCACTAAAGAAGAATCGAACACCGATTGACGCAGATTTTTATTCTTTATCTGTGGAAATCTGCGTTTATCTGTGTCCCATTAAATAAAGAATGTAGATTTTTAACCAGTGGTTAACTACGCCCAACAACTAGTTGCACGCCGTCAAGGACGCTTTCTAAGATAAAGTTTGGCACGGTGCCGACGTATTCTGTGAGAAAGCGGCGGTCGATGGTGAGGATTTGGGCCACGTTGGCCACACACGGATGGGGTAAGCCAGAGTCGGACTGGGCAATGAGGACATTGCCGGGGGCGGGGGCCAACTTCCAATCTGGGCTGAGCGTGATGCACACGGCCGTTTCCATCAAGCTCCGGTTAAAGGCATCACTTTGAATAACAAGAATTGGTTGTGGCTCCAGGAGTTCTGGCGGCTGTGACCACCAGATTTGACCTTGCTTGAGCGATACGTCTACTTCCATGATTTTGGATTTTTATACAGAGTCTGTTGCTGGGCCACGCGCCAGGGATCGGGCAGGCGGGAGGCGCGCTGCTGATAAATCGCGTCCAGCTGCTGGGCCACCGCGTCGCTGTCAGTCCGTTCTAATTTACGACTGATGTGCTGTTTGGTGAGACGTGAGTGCTGGCTGTGCCGCTGTGCGGCCGTTTCAGCCTGTTGTAAAAGGGAGTCTAATAAGGCAAAGCTGTTGTTCATAGATACTTCAGCAAGATTGTTCTAGCAATTGACATTACAAATCACATATAAAAAATACGTGAATAAAGTGTAAACAGCTTTATTGCTTCCCGACATAGTACCAAAGGGCTATGACAGTCAAATTGTGCTAGGTCTAAGGTCAGTGTTCAGTAGGCCAGTAATCAGTCTTCAGTTTCTACTGACGTACTGGTTACTGGTTCACTGATCACTGCCCTGCCACCAGGCCGTACTCCAGGCCACTGCCTTGTGAAGGCCCTCGCGCAGGGAGGTGGTCGGTTGGTAATCGAGCAGGGCGCGGGCCTTGCCGATATTGGCCACATAGTGCGTCACTTCGCCTACACGGGCTGGTTCGATGGTTATGTCTGGCTCAATGCCCAGCGCCTCGCCGATGAATTTGGCCATATTCACCAGGCTGTTTCCCTGGCCAAAAGCCAGATTAATCGTGTGGTTTTCAATCTCGCCGCTCACTAATCGTTCTAGCCCACGGGACACACCGTTGATACAGTCATCAACGTAGGTGAAGTCCAGCACCTTGTCTTTGCCATACACGGTGATTGGTTCCCGGTTGCCAATTTTGCGAATGAATAGGGGGATGACGCGCTCCATGCGTTCGAGGTCGTTGTCGTAACGGCCGTACACGTTGCTGAACCGAAAAACCAGGTAGCGCAGCCCATAACATTGCGCATAGCTGTAGATCAACGCCTCGCCAGAAATCTTGCTGGCCGAATATGGGCTTTCGGTGAAGGCAAAATCGGCATAGCTTTCCTCGGTGATGTAGCGGTGGATGTCGCCGTACACCTCGCGTGAGCTGCTGAAGATGAGCGGTACATTGTTTTGGCGGCAAAATTCCAGCACGTTGTAGGTCATGGTGATGTTTTCCAGGGCGCGGTCTGGCTGTTCGACCAGTTCATGCACTTTGGCGTGGGCGGCAAAATGGACCACGGCGTCCAGGTCTGGGGGGTACTCTACATGGCCAATGCCCTGTTGAAAGTTATGTTGTGGCGTGCTTAAATCTTGCAGCAGCGTTTCAATTTCGTCCGTCCAACTGTTCGGCCGTTTGTCGATGCCAAATACGTAATGTCCTTGAGCCTGCAAATGGAGTCCTAAATTAGTGCCAATCTGGCCGCTGGAGCCGGTGATGAGTATGCGCATGGGAGCCTCTTTTTTGAGTGAAAAGTTAAAAGTGAATAGTGAAAAGTTTTGGTTCAGGAAAGTATACAACAGAATGGAAACGGCCGTTCCCGTAGCCGCGGATTCTTTCCGCGCGATGATAGCAAAAAACAGGACACAGATTTATTCTCTTATCTGTGTTTATCCGCGTCCCATGCCGACATTTAATGCAAAGGCACAAAGAGGTAAAAGAAACCCTTGCCTTTTCCCCACAACCCAGCAAAATAACACCTATGTCACCTTGTCATCAAAAGGAGAAACTTATGCCCATTACCTGGACACCTCCCCAAAACTGGCAGCAAATTACGGCCATCGACGCTCACACGGGCGGGGAACCGCTGCGCATTTTCACCAGTGGAGTACCGTCAATTCCTGGCGACACGATTCTGGCCAAGCGTCGCTATGCTCAGGAGCAGCTCGACTGGCTGCGCACAGCCACGATGTGGGAGCCGCGAGGCCATGCCGACATGTATGGTTGCATCTTCACCGAGCCAGTGACGCCGGATGGCGATCTGGGCGTGCTCTTTTTGCACAATGAAGGCTTCAGCACGATGTGCGGCCACGGCATCATTGGCCTGACGAAAGTGGCGCTGGACACGGGGATGATCGACAAGCCAGGCGACGCGCCGGTGCTGAAGATTGATACGCCTGCCGGGCGGGTGGTGGCGACGGGGCAGAGGAGGGAGAACGGCCGTATCACCTCCGTCTCCTTTCACAACGTACCCTCTTTTGTTTTAGCGCTGGATCAAGAAGTGGATGTACCCGGCCTGGGCATCGTCCGCTACGATGTCTCTTACGGTGGCGGTTTTTATGCCTTCGTCCAGGCAGAGTCGGTTGGCGTAGGGCTGACGGCTGACGACTTCCGCCAGCTCATTGATCTGGGGCGGCGCATCAAACATGCCGTGATGGCCAGCCTGCCCATCGAGCATCCGTTTGAGCCAGATTTGGGCTTCTTGTACGGCACCATCTTTGTCGGCGCAGCGCACGACCCGGCGCACCACAGCCGTAACGTCTGCATCTTTGCCGATGGCGAGGTTGATCGCAGCCCGACCGGCACGGGCGTCAGCGCCCGCGCCGCGCTGCACTTTGCCAAAGGGGAAATTGGCCTGAACGAGCCGTTTGTGGTGGAGAGCATTTTGGGCAGCACCTTCACGGGCGAAGTGGTGGCCACGACGGAATTTGGCCCGCACCAGGCCGTTATCCCCCAGGTCACCGGCACGGCCCACATCTGCGGCATCAACCAACTGCTCATCGACCCGGAAGACCCACTGCGTCACGGCTTCTTGCTGCGGTGAAACGAAATGGGACGCTGATTACTCTGATCTGCCTGATTTTTATGATCTTTTTAATCAGGTGAATCAGGAAAATCTGCGTACAATTTTTATGCTAGACCTTCCAACTCATTTCACTAAGACTGTATCTACGACCTTTTCTGGCGGGGCAGAATGGCTGGCGCGGCTGCCGGGTTTGCTGGCAGAATGTGAACGGCGCTGGGAGTTGACGGTACGGCCGTCCCCTTTCACCCTCTCCTACAACTATGTCGCCCCCGCCACGCTGGCCGACGGCACCGAAAGCCGAATCGAAATTGTGCCGTTCTACGACCGCACCCAGCTGATCCATGAAACGCTCGGCACACTCGAAAGCGCACTGACCCAGCAGATCCTGATCACCATTCTGGTCGTGCTCATCATGGTCGCCT
>JBNKLQ010000176.1:0-13185 GCA_050292445.1 Promineifilaceae bacterium (SeqCode)
AGCGATTGATTACTTTTTGCAGCCCAAATATCATTTTCAGACAATGCTGCGCCAACCAGTTGGCGAACTGGCGGCTTTTTGCAGCTTTGGTCAGGATGGCCAGGTAGCGGGTGGCGATTACAAAGCGCCCGCAGTGGATATTGGTATGGGTGTGCATCCACAATATACCGGGCGCGGTTTGGGGAGCATGTTTGCTGGAGCGGCGATTGATTTTGCGCTGCAAAACTTTGAACCACCCCGGCTGCGCGTGACAATTGCGGAATTTAACCGGCGGGCGCAAAAGGTGTGGGAGCGGCACAATTTTGTAGCGGTGCAGCAATTTAATTCTTTGTATAACAAACGGCCGTTTATCATTTACGTCCGCGAATAATAATTGAACTAAATCTGTCACTCCCGCGAAGGCGGGAGTCCAGGTATGTGGATTCCCGCCTTCGCGGGAATGACAAATGAGGGTGGTCGGTTGTAGATAAAAATCACGACGGCCATTCTCGAAACCTTTAACAGCAGGAGTAAAGAATGACAACAGTGGCAACGTATTATTGGCCAGGGCAAACACAATTTGGATTTGGTGCCGCCAATTTGGTTGGTGCAGAAGCAAAAAATTTGGGAGCCACAAAGAAAGTTTTTGTGGTGACCGATGCTGGCATTGTGGCGGCTGGCTTGCTGCAATCGGTGCTGGATTCTCTGGCTGCCGCCGGGCTGGACGTGGAGCTGTTTGACCAAACGCCGCCCAATCCCACAACAACGGCCGTTGATGCCGCCGCTGTTCAATTTAAAGAGAGTGGTGTCGAACTGATCATCGCGTTGGGTGGTGGCAGTGCCATTGATGCGGCCAAAGCGGTGCGCATCCTGGCTGGTGGGCCACCAGAGGCCAAATGTGCCGAATACGCGTTGATGTTGGGGGATGATGTACTGCCGTTGCCCACCGTGCCCCAAATGCCACCGATGATTGCCATTCCCACCACCGCTGGCACCGGCGCTGAGGTGACACCCTGGGGCCTCGTCACCGATGAGGCGCGCAAGCTGAAGATGGGCGTCGGCGGTCCGGCCACCATTCCTACGGTGGCCCTCATCGATCCGGCCATGACCTTGACTCTGCCGCCGCACCTCACCGCCGCTACCGGCATGGATGCCCTGACGCATCTTATCGAAGCGTATGTTTCTACGAACATGGCTCCTATTGCTTTAGATGCGCTGATTTTGGATGGGATTGGCCGAGTCGGCCGTTTCTTGCGGCTGGCGGTAGCTCAACCAGCGCATGAACAAGCGCGGGAAGAGATGCTGCTGGCCTCAATGCTGGGCGGCACTGCTATCAGCTCCCGTTGGCTGGGGGCAGCCCATTCTCTGGCGCACCAGCTTTCGGGCATTGCCCACGTGCATCACGGACTGGCCTGCGCCCTCATGCTGCCAGCCCAGATGCAGTTTAGTTTACCCGGTGCCTTGGACCGATATGCACAGGTGGCGCAGGCGTTGGACCCCATCCCGGTACCAGGATTGGTGCGGGAGGAGGCGGAAAGAGGGGTTACGGCCGTTCGCCAACTGATGATCGACATCAACCTGCCGCTGCGCCTGCGCGACGTGGGCGTGACCGAGGCCATGATCCCCGAACTGGCCGACAACGCCATCAGCGACCTTAACTGGACCACCAACCCCCGTGCCATCACCCGCGACCAGATGGAGATGCTGTACCGAGAAACGTTCTAATTCTGAATGGTGAACTTTGAATTGTGTATTGTTTACGGGAGCAATACCTCATTCACAATTATTTTTCGGCTAACGGCGGCATAAATTTCGTGCAGAAAGCGGCTGGGTCTGGTGGCCAGGAGTTGCGTTTCGGCAAAGCCGTTGCGGGCAGCCACTGTTTGCCAGGTTTGGAACGAGAGGGGATGGGGCACCCACAAATTGCCGCGATCCACGTTGTATTCCACCAAAATGAGCCGTCCGCCGGGGCGTAAGTAGCTTTGCAGCCGCTGCACAATGCCATCCTTGCGCCGCTGGAAGTGCAGGGCATTGGCGATAACAATGCCATCGAGCGGTGGCAATTCGATTGGTTGCGTGTAGTCGGCGGTGATGTAGGTGACTCGATTTTGGGGGAAACGGCCGTTCATCACCTGTTCTTGCTGCTTGAGGGAGTTGCTTTTTTGATCAATCGAGTAAATTTTCCCGGTGGGGCCGACACATTCCGCCAGGGCCAGTGTAAACGCGCCTGTGCCAGAACCAAAATCGGCCCAGGTGCCACTTGAGTGGGGAATACCACCTCGAATTAAAGCAACATGATCAGCGTGGTTCATATGACAAATTGGCTTTTTATTTGAACACAGTTTTTCAGTAGGCCAACTTCTAAATGAAATAGGACGCTGATTAACGCAGAAAAACGCTGATTTTTATTTTATCTGCGTCATCGGCGTTTATCCGCGTCCCATTTTTTTGACAACTGAAAAGCCCTGATTATTTGAAGTTTTCCCTTAACGTCTTACCATCCTTATGGCGCAGCAAAATCCAGTTGCCTTGTCGGCGAGACAACGATTCACTCCGGCAAAGCTCAGAGGGATTCTTCGCTGCGCTCAGAATGACAAGCGTTTCATTAGGTGTTCGCCGGCTTGCTCCAGGGTGGTGAGCTTTTTGGGGTAGGCAAAGCGGATGGTGGAACGGCCGTAGCCGTCCAGCGAGTAAAAACTATCCCCTGGCACCACGGCCACGCCCACATCAGACGCCATGAAGTAGGCAAATTCCGTGGGCGCCAGGCTGGCCTGAGGAATGGGCAGCTGGCTGTAGTCGGCCATGATGTAGTAAGCACCCTGTGGTGTGCTGGCCTGGAAACCAACGTTGCTCAAGATTTCCATCATCAGGGCGCGGCGTTGGTGGTAAGCGCGGGTGCTTTCTTCAAAGTAACTTTCTGGCATGGAAAGCGCAGCGACGGCTGCAGCTTGCAGTGGCGTGGCGGCGCAAATCGTGGTGAAATCATGCAGGGTGCGGATGCCATTGGCGAATTGTTCTGGTGCAATGACGTAGCCCAGCCGCCAGCCGGTCATGGCAAACGTCTTGCCTAATCCGCCAATGGTGATGGTGCGATCTTTGAGCGGGTCTAAACTGCCGGGGGATTGATGGATACGGCCGTCGTACAAAATGCGGTCATAAATTTCGTCCGTAATCAACACCAGATCGTTTTCCAACACCACCTCGATCACCCCGGCAATCTCTTCGCTGTCGAAGACGCGGCCGGTGGGATTGTGTGGCGTGTTGAGCAGCATTGCCTTGGTTTTGGGCGTAATGGCCGCCCGAAGTTTGGCCGCATCTAGTCGGTAATCTGGCGCGTCTAGCGGTACGGAAACGGGTACGGCATTGGCAATAAAAGCGGACGGCCGAAAATTGTCGTGAGCTGGTTCCAAAATGAGAATTTCATCGCCGGGGTTCAGAATGGATTGAACCGAGGTGATGATCCCCTCGCTAACGCCACAGGTGACGGTAACGTGTTTATCGGGATGCACCTCCCAGCCCAGGCGTTGCGTGTACAGCTCGGCCAATTTTTCCCGCAGTGGTGGATAGCCCCAGGTGATAGCGTACTGATTCAACCCACCCTCGATGGCGCGAACGGCCGCTTCCTTCACCGGTGCTGGCGTATCAAAATCAGGAAAACCCTGGCTCAAATTAATGGCATTGTGCTTCAGCGCCAGGCGGGTCATATCACGAATAACAGATTCACGGAACAAGTTCAGGCGTTGGGATGTTTGCATGGCCAAAGTATACGGTCAGGCAAAACAGGCGTCAACGAATACGGCCGTAATCGAGCCGCCTTAGGTGTTTTCAGAAGGCACCTCTCAAACTTGAGCAAATGACACATGTCATGAAGGGGCGTGACATGTGTTACTCATTGGTCTGGTTGTTTATATGTCATAATCTGTTCCACACTGTTTTCTATTTGCGCACCTAGCCATGTATCAGTTTGAAAAATGAGGGAAAATGGGCCACTGTTTGCACAGATACACACAGATTTTTGTTTTGCTGTGTAAACCTGTGTTCATCTGTGGTTTATTTCAGAAGTGATATGTAGCTAGTTTGATCATTAATTGGTGACCAAATTTGCATTTCCCAAACGGACCACCAACCCCCAGAATTCTCAATCATGACGACTGTTCCGCCCAGCAATTTTGACGGATAAGCAAACGCTGCGGAACATTTAAACTGAAGCAAATATCCGCAGCTTCTACCGCTCAAATTTGCCTCAGTACCAGGAACGAGAAGCTTGTTGGCTTCAATGATAATTTTGGGTAAATTCCCCAATACGATCGATCTTAGGCATTCTATGAAATTCGCCCCGTTATCCAAATCCCCCACTAACTGAACCAGGGTGAAAATTCAAATAGTGCCGCTATCCACCATTGTTTATGTAAAAGCGGGAAAGTCCTTTAAATTGCTTAAAGCCATTTCTCCCGCTTTTACTTGAGCAAACCACAGAGAAATCGCCTTTCGGTTTTAAAGAACTTTCTGTGGTTTGCTTAACAAGTCAGATAAATAGCATTTGAGCACAAGGAGATTTTGTCTTATGAGTACGATGGGCTTGACAACGTTTGAGACATTTGCAGTTTGGACGGTTCTTGTCATTGCGCTTCTGGGTTTGGTATATGCAGTTTTTTTGCGAAATCAGATTTTGCGTGAGGATAAAGGCACAGACGCAATGCTTGAGGTATGGAATGCAATTCGTGAGGGGGCAGATGCTTATCTTTCTCGCCAATTGCGTACGATTCTTCCTTTCATTTTAATACTCACTGTCTTGCTTTTCTTGAGTGTATACATTGTTGATCCAACGCCAGAGGCACTGGAGCGATTTGCCGGACGGGACGAAGAAACCATCCGCCTGATTGTTGGTTTTGGTCGAGCGATTGGGTTTGTTTTGGGAGCCAGTTTTTCGCTTACTGTGGGACAAATTGGGATGCGAATGGCAGTACAGGGAAATGTGCGGGTGGCAGCTGCCGCCAGGCACAGCTTCAAGGATGCACTCCGCATTGCTTATCGAACTGGAACGATCACCGGTATGTTAACAGATGGGTTAGGGTTGTTCGGCGGCACGATCCTGTTTGTTTATTTTGGTAAGGCAGCGCCTGATGCCCTGCTTGGCTTTGGCTTTGGCGGCACGTTGCTGGCTTTATTCATGCGCGTTGGTGGCGGCATCTTTACCAAGGCAGCTGATGTTGGGGCGGATTTAGTTGGTAAGGTTGAACAAGGGATGGCCGAGGATGATCCGCGCAATGCGGCTGTAATTGCCGATTTGGTAGGTGATAATGTAGGCGATTGCGCCGGGATGGCCGCAGATATTTTTGAATCATATGAAGTAACGATTGTTTCTGGCTTGATTTTGGGAATTGCCTTAACCGCAATCACGGGGCATATCGAGTGGATATTGTACCCGCTGCTCGTGCGCGGTATTGGCGTGCTGGCATCGATCATTGGGACTTATCTTGTGAAGGGCCAATCGGAGGGAAGTGGGGACGCGATGGCTGCCATTTTCCGTGGCTTTCTTACTTCGGCGGCGCTTTCAGTTGTGTTGTTTGGCTTGGTGGCTTTCTTTTACATGAATGGTGTGCCCGGTGGTTGGTGGCGGCCGTTTTTATCGACGACGGCGGGTGTCCTCTTAGCTATTGTCATTGATCGCCTTACCGACTACTTTACCGGCACCCACGCCAGGCCGGTTGAGGAGATTAAAGAGAGCACGGAAAGCGGGCCAGCGACGACGATCCTTTCTGGACTTGGTGTGGGGTATGAATCTAGCGTGTGGTCGGCTGTAGTGATTGCCCTGACAATTGGCGCGGCCGTGCTCATCTATAGTGGTTTGCCAATCAATGAATTGACGGCTTCTGGATCGGCGCTGTCTGCTGGTGCAATTCAGGTCACCTTTGTATTGTATGGTGTGGCCATGACGGGCATCGGGATGCTAACGCTGACGGGTAACAATGTGGCTATGGATTCCTTTGGTCCCATTGCCGACAACGCCAATGGCATTGGCGAGATGGCTGGTTTGGATGAGGATGCTCGCCAAATCATGGCTGATTTGGATGCTGTCGGGAATACCACAAAGGCAATTACGAAGGGCATTGCGATTGGGTCGGCGGTGATTGCGGCCGTTTCTCTTTTTGGTTCCTTTATCACGGATGTGACCCGGATCGATCCCGAGGCGTTGGCTTCTGGCATTCGCGTGTCTGAACCGCTGGTCTTTATTGGCCTTTTGCTGGGTGGGGCGCTGCCCTGGCTGTTCTCTTCATTGGCAATCAAGTCGGTGAGCCGGGCAGCAGGCCAGATGGTGGCTGAGGTGCGACGCCAGTTTAAGATCCCCGGCATCCTGGAGGGCACGGTGAAACCGGACTACCGTCAGGCTGTCACCATTTCGACAACGGCTGCTCAAAGAGATTTGGTCAACCTGGCTTTGATTGCCATTTTGACGCCAATCGCTGTTGGTTTATTGCTGCGCGTAGAGGCGCTGGGTGGTTTTCAGGCAGGCATCATTTTGTCTGGTCAGCTGCTGGCCGTGTTCATGTCGAATGCTGGCGGGGCTTGGGACAATGCCAAAAAGAAGATTGAAGACGAGGTGAGCGATCCGGCCAACAACCTGGGCAAAGGCTCAGAGCGGCATACGGCGAGTGTGGTGGGGGACACGGTGGGCGATCCGTTGAAAGATACGGCAGGCCCAGCGTTGAACCCGATGATCAAGGTCGTCAATATTGTCAGCCTCATTCTGGCACCCATTATTGTGCAGTATAAAGAGCTGACGTTGACAACGGCCGTTATCATCATCGGCATTCTTGTTATTCTTTGGTGGGCCATTATGCGGTCTAAAAGAGAACTTGTCACCAATGTGACCGTCGCTCCGGCTGCTACAGGGGATTAAATTGTTTCATTTGGTGGGTGATGTGTGATTTTTGGTTCACGCATCACCCGCCACTTTGGATTTTGTCTCCGCACGTGTGTGTTTGTTGTGTTGGTTCACGGTTGCCAAAAGTAGCCAAACTTATTACGATTGGTCAGCAAATAATGACCCATTGACTCAGTCACCCAAGCACAACTTCATACCATGCAAACACTCAAACAGTTTAGCAAAATTATTGATTACCATACCGGGCTTGTGACGTTGCTGGCGCTGGTGGTGGTTTTTTTATGCCGCCAGCTCGATTTTTTGGTTGAACTGCCCACTACACTGATTGGAATTGCCGTGGTGTTTCCGCTGGTGTTTTCGATCAACAGTGCTTACAAGCGGCGCGAAGATGCACTGCGCGCCTTTGCCAGCCTGAAGGCACATGGAGTGGCGTTACTGTTTGCCCATCGTGAATGGCCTGAAGATGCAACTGACCATGTGGAACGGGCGGGGGCGTTGTTGCACGGGTTGTTAACGGCCGTTTCCCACCACTTCACCACCAATGGGCACGATCAATCCCAAAGCAAGCAGCAAATCTATGCTATCTTTGCCGATTTTTCGCGATCTCATGAGCAGCTCCGGGCGGCAGGCGTACCCGCCAACGAAATTTCCCGCGCTAACCAATACCTGCGCCAGCTCATCATAGATTTTGAACAAATGAACAATATTGCCAGCTACCGCACGCCGCTGGCCCTGCGCGCTTACAGCCGCCTCTTTTTGAACTTATTTCCCCTGCTGTTTGGCCCTTATTTTGCCAATATTGCCTATCCTGAGCATCCCATCGCTGGCTATATCGTAGCCGTGATTTACAGTCTAGTGTTGGTTAGCCTGGACAATATTCAAGACGATCTAGAAAACCCCTTCGACGGTGTAGGCGCAGATGATTTGCGCTTGGATGTGGCCGATGAGTACAGCCAACTTGTGAATGGGTAAATTTACAGGCTTGACTTTGACGTAACGGAAAGCTTTATACTTCCGGCATGTTTCGCATTGGAGAGTTTTCTAAAATTGCCCAGGTGAGCGGCCGTTTATTGCGTTATTATGATGAGATCGGCCTGCTAACCCCTCAACATACCGATACTCAGACAGGGTATCGCTATTACACCATAGAGCAGCTTCCCCGGCTTAACCGCATACTTGCCCTCAAAGATTTAGGCTTCAGCCTCGATCAAATTGCTCATCTGCTGCGTAACGCGCTTTCCCCAGATGAAATTCGCGGCATGTTGGTGATGAAAAAAGCCCAAATTGAACAAAACGTACGCGAAGAAGTCGCTCGTTTGCAGCAGGTTGAGATGCGTTTGGCTCAAATTGAAAACGAAGGACGCATGTGGGATCAAGATATTGTGCTCAAGCGTGTGCCTCAAACCTCGTTTTTTTCGATTCGTGACCAAGGGCCACTGATTCGCACTTTTTTTGCGTTACTCGACGATATGCGGAGCACACTGCCAGCGGGCGAACCGCCTTCAAGTTTTGGGCATTTGGCCGTTATTTTACATTCCCCAATTTATGAGCAATCCCAAACGGATATTGAATTAGGCTTTTTCTTGCACCAACCGGAGGCAGCGACAAAGGCGCTTCAGGCGGGTAACGCCTTGTCATCAAAGCGTCGTTTAATGATTCGAGAGCTGCCACCTGTGGAGATGATGGCCTCGATTGTTTGCCAGGGGTGGGAAGCCGGTTCGGCTGGTTATCATGCTTTGGGGCATTGGATTGCGGCGAATGATTTCCAAATTGCCGGGCCAGGGCGAGAGATTTTGTTTGAGTTACGGTCGCCTCATGAAATTTCAGAGGGGATGTTAGAAATTCAATTTCCAGTGATATTAAAGGAGAAGTTAACCATATGAAGCGTGTGATTTTGATTTGTTTAGGGGTTTTGTTGGTGGCGTGCGGGGCGGAAACGGCCGTATCTCCCACAAACACACCGCTGCCTGAACCAACAACACCCCCCACGCCCACCGCAGAGCCAACGAGTACACCTGTGCCCACCCCGGAACCGACCGCCACAGCAACGCCGGTTCCCTTATCCCAAGAAGAAATTGATGATCTGCTCATTGAATCGGCCAAAATGGGCGATCTGGAAAATGTGATGTTTGCTTTGGCTCAAGGTGCAGACATCGAAGCGACGGAACGGTTGCAAGGCTTTACCGCTTTGGCGGTTGCCGCATTTCGCGGGCACACAGAAGTTGTTGTTTATCTCCTTGCCCAAGGAGCGAATGTTGATGCGTTGGATAATAAAGAAGCAACCCCATTGACCCAAGCCGCCAAAAATGGACACGCTGACCTCGTTCCCATTTTGGTTGACGCTGGAGCTGACATAGAACACCAAGATGACTCACAATATGAAATGCGTCCTTTGCACTGGGCAGCGCGAAATGATCATGTTGATGCCGTTGCTGCCTTGCTAGATGCCGGGGCAAACATTGATGGCCTGGAAAATACACAATCCACAGCATTGATGTACGCTGCGTACTTCAATAGCGACACCGACGTCGTTACCTTGCTTATTGAGCGGGAGGCTGACCTGAATTTGCGGGACAATGTGAGTAAAACTGCACTCTATTGGGCAAATAACCGAAATCAAGATGAGATTGCTGCCTTAATTGAAGCTGCTGGTGGAACTGAGTAGTCATCCTGCCGCAGCCTGTCGAGCCAACCGCCCCTGGCCAGCTCACCCTGTCCCAAGCACCTGCTCTGGGTGTAGAGATCAACCGGCAAACTTTAGAACCATTCCGCGTAAAATCCGGCGCAATGGAATAACACACAACCCTGAATTGTCATTTCGACCAAAGGGAGAAATCCCTCTAAACTTGGCCGAGTTAAGAGCTAGCAAGGCATCTATGGATTTCTCGCCAAAAAGCGGCTCGAAATGACAAGGATAGGTTATTCATGAAGTTCAAAACTGTTCTAATTGTTCTCTGCATCTTATTTTTAGCAGCATGTGGCGCGGCAGAGCCAACGCCGACGCCATACCCTGCGCCGGAATTAGTGAGTGAGGAAGGGATGGTCACCTATTATCAGATGACAATGGCCGGTGGTACGCCGCTGGAGTATGGGGTGGTGCTGCCAGACGATTATGTGATTGGCGAAACGTACCCAGTGCTGCTCGCGTTTCCGCCAGGCCCCCAAACAAAGGCAATGGTGGAGGCGGGTAATGGTTATTGGGGTGCCGAGGCGCAGGCACGAGGTTGGATTGTGGTCAGCCCGATTGCGCCGGGTGGTACGCTTTTCTTTCAGGGATCGGAGCAGTATTTGCCGGAATTTTTGCAGCGCATTGAGGCCATTTATCCGCCAGAAGGGGGCAAGTTTCATGTGGGTGGTGTTAGTAACGGCGGTATCAGCGCTTTTCGGATAGCGACTATGATGCCTGAGCGGTTTGCCTCGATTACGGCCGTTCCTGGCTTCCCCCAAAACGTAGACTTTGAACAGCTAGACAAACTCACCCACATTCCCATCACCCTGTACGTGGGCGAAAATGACACCAGTTGGGTGGAGCGCATGACCGCCACCGAGGCCGAACTCCAGCGGTTGGGCGGGCAGGTGAGCCTCACCATAGTGCCCAATGAGGGGCACGTCATTCAAAGCCTTACCGGGGTGGAATTGTATGATATGCTAGATTCTTATCGGGGAAGTGAATGAAGACCTGACAGGTTTATGAGCACACCTCACAGCAAGGTAACAATGCTTAACAAAGCTCCGCTGCCATAACGCTGCCCCGTAAACCTGTCAGGTCTAAAAAAGTTAATCAATCGACAGGGCGTCGATGGCCAGGCCGCTGAGGCCAAAATTCCCACCGCTCCAGAAAAGTGAATAGGTGCAGCTGGTTGCCTCGCCCAGGCTGATCGGCGCGCAGACAAAAATGTCGCTGGCGTCGCCGCTGGCCCCGCTGACGCTAAACGCGCCGCTGGTAGTCAGGTAGATGTCGCCATTGCTGCTGTCAATCCAGCTGCCGACGATATTTTCCGTGC
The DNA here is from genome assembly GCA_050292445.1 of Promineifilaceae bacterium (SeqCode). Lineage (GTDB taxonomy): Bacteria > Chloroflexota > Anaerolineae > Promineifilales > Promineifilaceae > Leptofilum. The sequence goes on from JBNKLQ010000176.1 coordinate 10,870, forward strand.
TGTCTGTTAGCTCTACATCCGAGCCATCGAAGTAGAGTGCCCAGGTGCCGCTGGTTGTTTCGCCTAACGTGGCCCCGTCTAGCACAATCAGGTCGCTGCTGTCGCCGCTGACCCCGGAAAAATAGCCACCCAAGGTGCTAACGATGGGACGGCCGTCTGGCGTCAGCCCGCCACTATCCATATCTTCACCACCGGAGGCTAATCCGACGTCGGTGCCGTCCAGGTAGCGTAACAGCGTGCCGCTGGTGGTGTCGCCCAGGCTGGTGGGGATGAACTGGAACAGCTCCGAATCATCTACTGTACCCAGGCTGCCGATGGATTGGGCGCGCTCCAGGCTGAGCAAGAAGCTGCCGTCGCCCAGGCGGTGCAGGGCGTCGATGTCGTTGATGCCAAAGCCCAAATCGGAACCATCGATCACCAATGACCAAGTGCCGCTGTTAAGATCGTAGGCCAGTACATCTTCATCCGCTACGTTAAGCCCGCCCACGCTGGCATTGCTACTGAGGCTGAGATAAATGGTGCTGAGGCTGCCAGGAACGGCCGTAGCCGTGGGTGTCGGTGTGTTGGTGGGCAGCGGTGTGGCCATGGCCGTAGGCGATGCAGTTGCAGTCGCTGTTGGTGTGGGGCTGGGGCCAACCGTCGGGGTGTTGGTAGGCAGTGGCGTGTTGGTGGGTAACGGCGTGTTTGTTGCCGTGGCTGTAGCCGTTGGGATGGGTGTGTTGGACGGCGTTGGCGTGGGGCCGAGGTTCACATTTACCAACAGTTCGGGCGGATTGGCCGCTTCCCGACTGTTCAGGCTGATGCGGCTGTTGTCTGTGGTGGTGAGTGCCAGGCTAAACAGTCCGTCGCCCGAAATATGGCTGGTGACGTCGATTTCTACCCAGGTGCCTGCGCTGATGTTGCCGGAGCTGTTGATTGTGCTGCCGATGGCGGGAGCGGTGTTGTAGGTAACGGCCGTTTCCACCCAACTATTGTCTGCCACCGCAGAAGCAATCAGCCCAGGCGTCGAATCATTGCTGGTGAAGACACGCAGCGTGGCGCTGGTGACGCTGCCGGGCAGGCCCGCCACGTTAAAGCGCAGCAGTGACCACATTTCTGGCACAGCATCGGTGCTGAGCTGGCTGGAAAGGCCAAAGTTGCTGGTAGGTCGGTTGCTCAGCAGCGTGGTGTCGGCTTCAGCGACGAAGGTGTAGCTGCTGCTCGGTTCGGGCGTGGGCGACTGTGTGGCAGTCGCTGTAGGTGCCACCGTATTGGTCGCCGTTGGAGGAACGGCCGTATTGGTTGCTGTGGGGCTGGGGCCAACGGTCGGTGTATTTGTTGGCGCAACTGTATTTGTTGCTGTGGGCATTGGCGTATTCGTGGCTGTGGCTGTGGGAACAGCCGTATTGGTCGGCGTGGGGGTTGGGCCAGTGAACGCTTCCAGTTCAAAGGCACCCATGTCACATACAGAGCTGCTGTCGCCATTGCCGTCTTGCGGACGGACGGTGCCACGTTGGTCGGTGGTGGCGCAGGTGGCGTTGTCGGCGGCGTCCAGCGCCGGGCTGCCAAAGGGGATGGCGTGGGTTTGGCTGCTGCCGCCATTGTTCGCCAACGTGGCGAGTTGCGGATCGCCGCCAATGTTGCCCGTGGTCGTGCCGGTGAGCGTGCAGCCTGCACTGTTTTGGATCAGGTTGTAGCCCAGAGAGTTAATCGTGCCAGAGCAGTCGCTGCCGTTGCCCGCCACGATGCTGTTGCCTAGATTCATCGAGCCACCTTGCTGGCTAAGTCCGCCGCCGCTGTTGCCGTAAACGGTGACGTTATTCAGCGTGGCGCTGCCGGTGTTGTACAAAGCCCCGCCATCTGCTGCGCTGTTGCCGCTGAGGGTGGCGTTGGTCAGATTGTTAACGCTGGCCGCGCCGCTGGCGATGGCCCCGCCATTGCTGGGGCTGCTGTTGTTGGCCAAGGTGCCGCTGTTGATGGTGACGGTGCCGCCGTCGTTGTAGATGGCCCCGCCCCAGTTCCCGGCGCTGTTGCCGCTAATCGTGCCGCCGTTCATGGTGAAGCTACCAAAGCGCACTTCCATCGCACCACCGAAGTTGACGGCCGTATTATTCGTAATCTCGCCGCCGTTTTGCACCACGCTGCCCTGGAAAATATAAAAAGCGCCGCCGCCAAAAATGGTGGCCACGGAGCGATTGGCCGTGATGCTGCCGCCGTTGACGGTGAGCAATGCGCCGCTTTGGCGCACGTAAACCGCACCGCCGTAATCTGATTCATTGTCGGTGATGGTGCCGCCATTCACGGTGGCTGTGCCGTTGCTCACCATGATGCCCGCAC
>JBNKLQ010000177.1:0-13142 GCA_050292445.1 Promineifilaceae bacterium (SeqCode)
GTGTACATCCTCTGCAGAGTGTAAAACTGTTATAACAGCCATGCTCACGGTCATGAGCGGCATGGACCCTCACATGATTAGTGAAACCTGGAATGGGATTGGATTGGTATGGTATGGTTTGGTTAGTTTGTTGGTTAAGATGATCCTCCGCAATGGATTTTGCGGAGTGATCGAGGTCCCGTTTTGGAAGCTGTGGAGTTGGCTTAGATGTCTAGAAGCTTTTGGTAGAAGTGTAACCACCGCCTGCTGCGAGTCAAAACCTTATTGTCAGCCACCCTTGTTTAAACCTTCATGTCACATTTATTCCCACACTTGTTGAGTAGCCACCATAAGTCTACTCAGCCTTGCTTGCATTACTTTAGATGGCATGGGGGAATGGAACCAGCAGGATGAAAGCGAGGAGAGCTAGGAGGGCCTCTCCAACAGTCAAGCCTGTGGAAGCTGCACTACGCTTAGTTTAATTCCGCTGTTGCTTTGATGTAATCTTTTTCAGACCCCCGGGTCATTATGTAAGAAATATTACTCGTTTATTTATAACATTGCATCTGTTTATCAATTCTTGCCATGCGTGTGATTTGAACATCCTGGGCACACGTATGGAGGCTTCGTTCCCTCTTTCTCGGAACGGGGTATGACAGATGCACTCTTGGATGTAGTGGTGCTTCTCCTTTATCCCCATCACCCTCATCTCCCCCTTGATCATTGCTCTCCTCTTGAACTTGATCATGGAATTCATCTTCTTCATCTTCTACGGTTGGGTCTTCCAACTCCGGCAGTTCCGCCACGGTGGTGAGGCCAAAATGCTGCAGGAATTCCGGGGTGCTGCCGTATAAAATCGGCCGTCCGGGGGTTTCCATGCGCCCGATTTCTTCGATGAGTCCCTTGCTGAGCAGCGTGCGCAGCGAGCCATCGGAATTGACGCCGCGAATCTGGTCAATTTGCGGCCGGGTGATGGGCTGCATGTAGGCTACGATTGCCAGCACTTCTAGCGCTGCCTGGCTGAGCCGGGTTGTTAGTTCAAGCCCTAAAAAGCGCTCAATCACATCGCTGGATTCTGGTGCGGTGGTAAGCTGCACGTCGTTGCCGGTCCACTGGAGCCGCAAGCCGCGCGTCGCGTACTCAACCTCCAGCGAATCGAGCAAATTTTTCACGACGGCGGTTGTCGTTTCCAGCGCTTTAGACAGGCGGTGCATGGACACTGGCCCGCTGGCGACAAATAGGACGCTTTCCAGCAGCGCCGTTAAATTTACGGTCTCATTTTGAATAGAATCGGATGTTTCCATGGTGGCTAACTTTGCCTTGTTGCTTATAATCACGCTTTAGGTTCTGTCTTTGACCCAAAACGAGTGGATTATACACGCAAACTGGTAAACGGCAGAAAAATGTGCTGGTTACTATCATAAACCTAAACGGAGACGAAGATGTCCGATCCCATTTCCCACGTTCGTGAGCACCAATCTGATTATTTAGCTGAATTAATTGATTTTTTGCGTATTCCCAGCATCAGTACGCAGCCAGAACGAAAGGAGGATACGGCCGTTGCCGCCCAATGGCTGGCGGATAAATTGACACAGGCTGGACTGGAAAATGTAGAAATCATTGTCACCCAACGCCATCCCCTGGTCTACGCCGATTGGCTGCACGCAGGCGACGCCCCCACGGTGCTCATCTATGGCCATTACGATGTGCAGCCCGCCGAGCCGCTGGAGCTGTGGGACTCACCGCCCTTTGAACCGGCAGTGCGTGACGATTTTTTGTATGGGCGGGGCTCGTCGGATGACAAGGGGCAGGTGTATGTGCATGTGAAGGCAGTCGAGGCGATTTTAAAGAATAACGGCCGTTTGCCAGTCAACGTCAAATTTATTGTGGAAGGGGAAGAGGAGAGCGGCGGTGAGAGCCTGACCGCTTTTATTCCACAAAATAAAGAAAAATTGGCCGCCGATGTGGCACTGGTCTCTGACACAGCGATGGTGAGCGCTCAGCAGCCGGCGATTGTGTACGGCCTGCGCGGCATGTGCTACGCCTTCATCGACATCGTGGGGCCAAAGCGAGATTTACATTCCGGCAGCTTTGGCGGTGGCATCAACAATCCGCTGAATGTGTTGAGCCACCTTATTGCCAAGTTGAAGGATGAAGACGGCCGTATTCTCATTCCGGGGTTTTACGACAAGGTACGGCCGTTAAGCGAGCGAGAGCGCGAAATTCTGGCCCAATTTCCCCTGGACGAAGCCGTCTGGCTGGCCGAAACCGGCGCGCCAGAGCCGTGGGGCGAACCGGAGTACACGCTGGTGGAGCGGCTGGGGGCCCGGCCCACGCTGGATGTGCATGGCATCATCGGCGGCTACACGGGTGAGGGCGCCAAGACGGTGCTGCCGTCCAAAGTCCATGCCAAATTGAGTATGCGTTTGGTGCCAGATCAGGACCCGGATGAAATCGGCCGTTTGCTCAAGGCGTATATTGCTGAGCTAACGCCGCCCAGCGTGACGGTGGAAGTAACGGTCGGACACGGCGCACCTGCCAGCATCACCGACTTCAACATTCCGGCCATGCAAGCGGCGGCTAAAGCGTACGCCGCCGCCTTTGGTCAGGAGCCGGTTTTCATGCGTGAGGGCGGTTCGATTCCGGTGGTGTCGCAGTTCCAGAGCGAGCTGGGGCTAGAAACGGTGTTGATGGGCTTTGGCCTGCCCGGCGACCAGATTCACGCGCCTAACGAGCGGTTTTATCTGCCCAACTTCTATCGCGGCATCGAAACCAGCATCCATTTTTTGCAGGGTCTTGCTTGATTATTTGCACTGTCGGAGCTTGAATTAAGACGGTAGTAGACCTTCTGAAAATGTAAGAAAGCATACCTCTTCGTTTCCTTTCAGGAAAGCAGTAACTTGCTCTTTGGCGAATGGGTGCAAGTTAGTGTATTCATCCGCCAAATACTCGACTACTTCTTCATATGTCCAGGGGCCAAGTGAGGCTTTATACGAAGGGTATTCTTCTTGAATCTCACGCCAAGAGGTATAAGTGCGCCTTGAAAGGAGAATGCTGTTTTGGGTATAAATAATATGAAGTTTCATCATGATCTATCCATCCCAGCCCGGTTATTCAGCTAAGGCCGTTTCTACAGATGGTGCCAAGCGAAATACGCCCAGCAGCAGCGGCAGGACAAATAAATTGAGGATCGCCAAGGCGCGGAAAACGTTGATAAAACCGATGTTGTCTGTGAGGCCGGTAGACACGCCATCGCCGATGGCGGAGCCGATGTTCGAGACGGCCATGGAGATGGCAAACATAGACCCGGCAATGCGGGCATCGGTGCGGGTCATGGAGAGGACCATGTAGGTAGTCCAATGCAGCCCCAGGACAATGCCCCAGAAGAGCGCCAGGGTGAGAACGGCCGTAATCGACCCGGCAAAACTAAACACCACTCCCCCAATGGAAACCAATCCAGCGACAATCATGGCAGTCGTGCGGCGGCTGGTCTTGGCAATGAGCCAGCTGGTGGCCAATGCACCTATGACTGTGCCGATCCCTTTCAGTGCGCCATACGTGCCGATTTGCGTTTCCACCGCCCCTAGCTTTTCACTCATGTAAAATGTCACCAGCCCTTCAGTGCCCTGGTAGGCGATCCAGGACAAAATGCCGTACGCGGCAAAAATAAGGTATTGCGGCGACAGTAAGGCTCGAAACGCCTGCCATTCAAACGTAGGCTTGGTGGTGTCTTTGGGTGGCTCTTGCACCTGAAGCACCCAAAAGAGGGGCACGGCCATCAGCAAGGCGATGATCATAAACACCCAAAAGTAGCCCAGCGTTGAGGCAATCCAGCCAATAAGCAAAGACATGACGATGATGCCAACGGCCCGCCCGCTAGTCATGATGCTTTGCACGCGGCTTTGTTCTGCCAGAGGCGTAATGTCTACCGCCAGCGCATCGGCCGTGGTGTCGAAGAGGGCCACGGCAAAAGAAGCGGCCAAAATGAGGACGAGGAAGAGGGGGTAATTTTCACCGGGATTGATGAAGCCTGCCAAAAAGATACCCGCCATGCTGATGATGAGGGCCACAACAATGTAGGGTAGCCGGTGGCCGCGCCCAAACAGGTTCACCCGGTCGCTCAACATACCGTAGAAGATTTTGAAGATGAAGGGGACCAGCAGCAGGGTAAACAGCAGGCCAATCAGATCCGCGTCGATGTTGAAGGTGTTGAGGTATGGCTTGGCAAAATTGCCGGTGAAAGCCACGATAATGCCCTGGACAAAATAGAGCATACCAAACATCAGGTAGCGGAAACTGCGGGAGCGGTCGGTGACCAGTTTGCCAGAAGCCGAGGCGGAAACGTTCATGTGGATTGTCCTGTTGCTGTGTGGTGTTTGTATGTAAATCGAGGCAAAGTGTACCCGACTGTTCAGATTCAGCAATGCAGATTTTAGGTGGCACAGCCGGATAAGTTTTAGCTATAGATGATATGAAGTATTATGATGATCTACGAATCCCAGCCGTATTCTTCAACCAACTCAAATTGATTTCTGGCTTTAGGAATCGCTAGCTTCGATTCGTTTTTCCAAATGGGCAATCATGTCTTCGGTCAAGCCTTCTTCTGGTTCGGCAGCTTCCCTTTCAGCCAAAAAAGCCTTCGTTTTTGCTAGAGAGGCTTCGCCTAAACTGTCCAGCAGTTTTTCATAACTAGCTTTTTGCTCTCCGATGGCTATTTCGGGCAGCACTTGAATGGTGTAGGTGGAGGCGATCTGACGGGTCAGCATATAAACGATGTATTGATTGAGTGATACGCCCTCTTGCTGAGCCAGAGATTCAAGCTCATTGTGTAATGTTTCTGGTAGCCTAAGTGTAAAACGTCCCATAATGATTCCCTCGTTTATTTCGCTAAAATCGTAACAAATTCCAGCGGTGTCATGACGACTAAACCTAATTCTGCCTGAGCTTTGCGAAAATCTTTTATGTTTGCCGTCACAAGGAGCGCATTGGCATTCATAGCGCAGTCAATTACTAAATCATCCCCTGGATCGGGTGATGCCGGACGCCAGGTGTAGTGAACAGAAATAAAACTGGCTTTGAGAAGCAAAGTTTTGAGCGCTGTTTGAGCCTTGAGCCATTTGGTGGGCGTAAATTTTCGTGTAAGTACATCTTTGTATTCGTAAGCCAAAGCATCTGAAACGCAAACCTGAATCAATCCTGCTAACCAGGCATCAATGAGCAGCCCGCAGGCACCTCTTTTCTTCGTTAATCCCTCAAAGAGAATATTGGTATCAAACACAACCCGATACAATTTGTTGCTCATGACATCATTATAGCACTGTATTTGATGTCTTTAAAGGCTTTTTTGAAATTAAACGGGTTTGAATCATTGCTTATGTATCCCAACCATGTTGCTGGGCTACGGCCGTTCCCCATTCCGATCTAACCAGGTAAGAAACAATCTCGCCAGTGGAGGTGAATCTGGTGCCGGATGTGGGGCAACGGCCGTTTTCCCACACAACTGTTTTTACTGGGTGAATCGTCAGGTCGGGAGGATTTATGTCCTAAATGAAGTGGACATTGGCAAAATTTTGCTTGACACTGGTATCTGTTTTGTTATAATTCCGCACGCTGCATTCCTCAGTAGCTCAACGGCAGAGCACGCGGCTGTTAACCGCGGGGTTGTTGGTTCGAATCCAACCTGAGGAGCTAAAAACGACAGGTCATTGGCCTGTCGTTTTTCTTTTCTCTCAATTGAACAAACCTCCATTCTCAAGTACACTTCAATCACCTATTTTTCCACTGCTTAACATTTAACAGAAGTAACTATACAAACAGACCCTAAGGGTTTGCTCTTGACTAATTTAACTTGTGAAAGGTCAAACCCTTAGGGTCTCGCCTAGGAACCTAAATAGTTACAAACTGAAATCCCTGAAAGGAGTTTCTAATGAGCTATAAACCAGTAGCCCTCATCATTTTGGATGGATGGGGGATTCGTGAAATGGAGCATGGTAACGCCGTGGTACAGGCGCGTACGCCCAATTACCAGAGCTGGCTGCACAGCCGGGAGCGTGCCGTTGTCGATGCTTCTGGGCAGGCCGTTGGCTTGCCTGATGGGCAAATGGGTAACTCGGAAGTGGGGCACCTTAACCTGGGAGCCGGGCGTATTGTTTACCAAGATTTAACCCGCATCAATTTGGCCATTCAAGAAGATCGTTTTGCCCAACAAGAGGTGCTGCGCAATGCTGTGGCCCAGGTCAAAGAAAACAATAGCAAGCTGCATTTGATCGGCCTGTTGGGCAATGGGGGCGTCCACAGCCACCAGGATCATCTTTATGCTTTGCTGAAGCTGGCTGAAGAGGCGGGCATCGAGCCAATTGTGCATTTGATTACCGATGGCCGTGACACACCACCGCAGAGCGGTAAAGGATTTGTGCAAAAGCTGGAAACCTATCTGGCTGATCATCCTGGTGTGATTGCTTCGATATGCGGCCGTTATTACACGATGGATCGAGACAAGCGGTGGCAGCGCACCGAGATGGGCTACCGGGTCATCGCCAATCATGAAGGGCACGAGGGGGCAACGGCCGTTTCCGCCTCTGCTGCCCTAGAAAATTCGTATAGCAACGGGGTGACGGATGAGTTTACCTTACCCGTAGCCATCGACGTGGGCGACAAAGACGTGACGGTAGCCCCTGGCGACTGTCTCATCTTCTATAATTTCCGGGCCGACCGGATGCGCCAACCGGTACAATGTTTTGCCTTTGAAGATTTTGATGGCTTCGATCGTGAATTCATTCCCGATCTGCATCTGGTGACGATGACCAATTACGAAGACAACTTTCCGGTAGACGTTGTTTTTCCTGATGTGGAGCTAACCAATGTGCTGGCCGAAGTAGTGAGCAAGGCTGGCTTGAAGCAGTTCCATGCGGCTGAGACGGAAAAATATGCCCACGTTACTTACTTCTTCAACGGTGGTGACGAGACGCCCTTCCCGGGTGAAACGCGCCATTTGCAACCTTCGCCCAAGGTAGCCACTTACGATTTGCAGCCAGAGATGAGCGCCTACGAGCTTACGGAAGCGGTACTCCAGCGGCTAAAAGATCATGATGATGATTTCATTCTGGTGAATTTTGCCAATCCCGACATGGTGGGGCATACGGGCGTACTGGAAGCGGCCGTTCGTGCCGTGGAAGCAGTCGATGAATGTGCCGGACGATTGGTGGAGGCGATTGTGCAGAAGGGTGGGGCGGCGCTGGTCACGGCCGATCACGGCAACTGTGAAGTCATGATCAACGAAAAATCCGGTGAGCCTCACACTTACCACACCACCCAGCCAGTTTCCTTTTTTGTCATTTGCAATGATCCCATATGGCTGCGCCCCCGTGGCATTTTGGCCGATGTCGCCCCCACGATTCTGGATTTGATGGGCGTTGAGCAACCGCCAGAAATGACGGGTCGCAGTATGATCGATTAATGGTGGTGCCTGGCACTGGTCAACCGGTGTTTAATGATTGAGCCTTTAAGACCAGTGCCAGGCACCGCTGCTGCATCAATTAATTAAAATGTTGTCGATGAGGCGAGTTTGGCCAAAAAACACGGCCGTTGACAACAAAACCCCATTCTCCACCACCTCTAACTCCGCCAGCGTGCGCGGGTCTGCGGCGCTGACGTAATCGATGCGAGCCTGAGGAACGGCCGTAATCGCCTCCCGCATCATTTTTCGTAACGCTTCCCCAGAATGTTCGCCCGCTTCATAAGCGACTTTGGCGGCGCTCAACGCCCGGAACAACACTGGTGCTGCCGCTCGATTTTCAGCAGAAAGCAAGGCATTGCGTGAACTCATTGCCAGGCCATCTGGCTCCCGCATGGTCGGGCCAATCACCATTTCTAGATTAAAATTGAGATCGCGCACCAATTGGCGCAGCACAATCGTTTGCTGGGCATCCTTCTGGCCAAAGTAGGCCCGTGTCGGCTGTATGATGTTGAACAGCTTGGCTACAACAGTAGCCACGCCAGCAAAGTGGCTGGGGCGTGAGCTGCCTTCCAGCGGCTGTGTTACCCGGCTCAGGCTGATAGTCGTCTGGAAGTCAGGTGGGTATATGATGGCGTCACTGGGCGTAAAGACCAGATCAACACCGGCATCCTCCAACAGGGCCAGGTCGCCTTCTAGATTGCGCGGATAATTGCTTAAATCCTCGGTGGGAGCAAACTGGGTGGGATTGACGAAGATAGTAACGGCCGTTTTATCATTTCCCACCAACGACAGCCGCACCAGCGATAAATGGCCTTCGTGCAAATACCCCATCGTCGGCACCAACCCCCAGGTGAGACCGGCATTGGCCCAGCGATGCTGCCGCACCGCCTCGATTTTATTTGTCACAATCATGATTCATTCCTTTTTTATTCCCAACAGATTGAGGGTGCCCGGCATAGCAATTTGCTGGAAAAATTCATCCATTTCCTCCGGCGAGCAGGGAAAATCGTTTTCATGCCACCAATTAATCAGCGACCAAAGCCCGCCAGAAATGAAATGTGCCAGAATGGGTAGAGGAACAGGCGGATCAAACGCCGGTTCCTTGAGTTGGAGTAACTGTTCTTCCACTCTGGCAAACAACACGGCGTTGATGTCCTGCAAAATAATATTTTCTCGATTCTGATTTAACAGCACCCGGTGAATTTTTTTATTCTGTTGAGAGTGTTTGAACATGCCAGCCGTTTCAAGGGTGTTGAGCGGCGGTGAGTTTGGCATCTGCTCATCTGTTTCCTTTGTAGAATCCGCCTCTCCCGGGCGTCTGGCAAATTCGGCCACGCCGCGCAGCAGCAAATCGTCTTTGTCCTGATAATGGTTATAAAAAGTGGCTCGTCCTACATTTGCCCGGTCGATTATCTCCTGAATAGTGATTTTCTCATATGGTTTTTCTAGCATGAGTTCAATCAAGGCATTCCGTATCCTTTCTCGCGTACGCATAACCCGGCGGTCCGTTTTTGGTTGGCTCATGTTGGTTCACTCTCCGAATAATTTTCCGTTTTTGTTCATTATTGAACAAATTGGCAAGATTATCTGTTGACTGGCTTTGCGGTCAGATTTACACTTTTTCTTGAACAAGTTGTTCAAGAACAGGCTGAGTATAAACGATAATTTTGCGGCTTCAACTTTAATTTTCCCGGAAACTTTTTCAGAGAGAAAAAAAAGTTTCCGGGAAAATGGAGATTTGTATGATCCAGACGCTCAGACGCCAAATTTTGCTTCGTGCCCACGATACACATTTGTGGGCCGGTTATCTGCCACAGCTGCCTGGCTGGTTTTATTGGCTGGCTTTGGCTGGTGCGGGACTGGTTGCTGTTGCATTCACCATTGTGCCGCGTGAGCAATGGGCGATTCGTATTTTGTTGTTAGCTGGTGCAGTTTTGGTAGGTGGGGTGCTTACGGCCGTTTCCCGGTTTGTCCGTCGGCGTTGGCAGAGGCGTTCCGTGGTTCGCCAGCAGATGCTTGATTCCATTCCCTGGCGCGGCGATGAGGTGGTGCTAGACGTGGGCTGCGGCAGCGGCATGCTCCTCAACGGCGCGGCAGCTCGCCTGACGAGTGGCAAGGCGCTAGGAATTGACATCTGGGCCAAACATAGCGGCGGCGGCAATCTGGATTTACTGTACAGTCAGGCCAAAGCGGAAAACGTGGCTGACCGTATCAGCTTTCAGGAAGCTGATGCCCGCAAAATGCCCTTTGAGGACGGTTCTTTTGATGTGGTGCTTTCCAGCTGGGCCTTGCACCATATTGCCCTCAGCAGCCAGGATTTTGGCGATGCGGTAAGCGAAATGATGCGGGTGCTGAAGCCAGGTGGCCGGATGGTGGTGCTAGACATCGCCCACATGATTGAGGTCCTGGCGACGAGAATGGAGCAAGCTGGTTTTGAGGCTGAGATACAAGAAGCGCCGTTTGGTCAGAAGATTGTGGTAGGTGTTAAGGGGGAGGAATAGGTTCGGGGAAACGGCCGTACCGACGCGTCCCCTATTCAAACTTCTCAAACGGTAACCCCACGTAATTCTCAGACATGACGGTTCGCCCAGCTTTTGAGCTGATTAAATAATCCAGTTCTGCAACTTGCAGGCGTTGTTTGATGGGATCATCTTCAAAGCGGTGCATCATTTCTGTAAACCACCACGAGAAGCGGACTGCCTTCCAGACGCGGCGCAGGGCAGCAGCCGAATAACGGTCCAGCAAATCGGTTCGTTTTTCGCCGTAGTAGGCAATGAGGGCGCGGGACAGGTAGAAAATATCGGAGGCAGCCAGGTTTAATCCCTTTGCGCCTGTTGGCGGCACAATGTGCCCAGCATCCCCGGCCAGGAACATGTTGCCAAAACGTAACGGCTCCACAACAAAGCTGCGCAAGGGCGCAATGCTCATTTCCAAGCGCGGGCCTGTGGTCACTCTTTCAGCCACCTCATCCGGCAGACGCCGCCGCAGTTCATCCCAAAAGGCGTCATCCGTCCAGTTGGCCACGTCATCGTTTACGTCACACTGCACATAGTAGCGGCTGCGCGTATGGGAACGCAAGCTGCACAGGGCAAAACCGCGCTCATGATTGGCGTAGATGATTTCTTCTTCTACCGGCGGCACGTCAGACAAAATGCCAAGCCAACCAAAAGGATACGTTTTTTCAAACAGCTTGATTTTATCGGCGGGTACGCTGCGGCGAGCCACACCATGATACCCGTCGCAGCCTGCTACAAAGTCGCAAATGAGTTCCTGGCGTTTCCCATTCTGTTCGTAGATGATACGTGGGTGGTCTGACTCGTAATCCTCCACGGCAATGGCAGGCGATTCATAGTGGATAATGCCGCCTGCCGCCAGGTGAGTATCTACTAAATCCAACGTCAGTTCCGTCTGACCATAAATCATGACTGATTTACCGCCGGTGTGGGCGGCCATGTCGATACGCTCCATCCGGTCGGAAAATGCCAGGTGAATGCCTTCATGCACCAACCCTTCCCGGTCCATCCGCTCACCGGCTCTGGCCTCCCGCAGCAGATTAGCCATCCCTTCTTCCAGAACCCCGGCGCGAATACGGCCGAGTACGTGCTCCTTGCTCTGCCGTTCCACAATCACGCTCTCAATTCCCTGCAAATGCAGCAGCCGTGCCAGCAGTAATCCGGATGGTCCTGCGCCGATGATGCCAACTTGTGTTCTCATAATTTGTTGTTTTCCTGTAAACAATATTTCCCCGAAAACTCTGAGTTTCCGGGGAAATCCACTAACTTATGCCTTGATTGAAGTCCGCCAACCTGCTGCGTATTCTTCTCGGGCAACTTTGGAGTAAGGCGCAGGGCTGACGATTGCCCGAATTTCGGCCTGCTTGTGGCGCTCGACCGTTGTTTTTTGCGAACCACCACCTTCTTCGCCCCAGACTAACGTCACCTCATTGCCGATTTCAATGTCTGGATCGACTATTCCCAGCGAGATCATTGACCGTTCGTTGAAGCTATAGCCGCTAAACATGGAAAAGCCAACCGCCTCTCCCTTGTTCACAACCTTGTCATACGTCGCCGATGTGTAATTCGACAAGGGCAGGTCAATATATTTGTAGATGTCTCCCTCCGGCTCAAACATTGAACTCATAATCTTAACCACATCTTCGGCGTTCCAGGCGAACGTCACCTTCTTTCGCTGCGGTTCGTTAGCCATTTTCTCCAGGGCTTCTCTGCCAATGAAGTCATGGTCAAACTTGATAAAAGAGCCATAACCCAAAGCATGAGGCGTTACATAATAATCCTCGATGTTATTGGAGTAGAAGCTGCCGCCGATGGAGCCGGTGGCCTCGTAGCTGGACGCCGGCAGCCATTCCCTGTAGGGCTTCATCTTTTCGCCGGTATAGACCGCCGGCAGGGGTGACGGAATCCACCCAGACTCAAGTGTGTTGGTGGCGTAAGCTCTGGCACCAACTTGAGCCAGTCCAAACTCCTTACCGGCTTCGAGAATGGCGGCTCGGATTTCCTCACCTTCTTCATACGGCCCCCAAATTTCAAGACCTGGCGCACCGGCCATACCATGGCGCAAGGCACGGACTTTTCGTCCCGCAATGTTAATAAAATCCATATTGAAAAACTTAATATCTGCAAAGGGACCGCCGTTTAGCTTTTGGATAAGCTGCTCGGCGTTGGGGCCTTGAATTTGGTAGCGATAGTTAATACGAGAGACTGGTTTCCCCATTGGGCGAGAGGGCGATCTGTCATCATAGACTGTTGTTACATCGTAGCCACCTGTCTCGGCATGGAACTGAATCCAATTGGCGGTGGGGGCACGCCCCACAAAGACGAATTTGTTCTCCGCCAAATAGAAAAGAATTCCATCGCCAATTACATAGCCATCGTAACTGCACGGGACAAACTGTTTGGCTTTGTTAACCTTGAAGTTTTTGAAGGTGTTGATTGTGAGATGGGAGAGCATTTTGAGGGCATCAGGCCCTTCCACAAACAAATCCACCATATGGTGCGACTGGTCATAAAGAACGCATGTCTGCCGCCAGGCGAGCTGTTCGTCACGCCAGTTTGTGAACTCGTAAGCAACCACTGGGTAGACATAGGCGCCTATTTGCGAGTTTCGCAACATGTCAACCGGATTTTGAACGGATTGAAGTTTTTGTTCAAGATTTTTGAAAGACATGAGATTCTCCTTATGAACTATTTGTGCAGCAACCTTTTTCTGTAAACGGCCGTTCCCTAAAACACTCACCCCTCCAAAAAATCCTTCACGAGCGCGTTAAACGCTTCCGGCTTTTCTTCTTGCGGTGCATGTCCACACTCTGTGAGCATCGTGAATTTTACATTTCTTATGATTTTGGCAGCCTGTTCAGAATGCGCTGGCTTTACCACCAGATCGTCACGACCATGAACAACAAGGACAGGTATGTCGAGTGACTTCAGAATTTCATGGCTTCGGTTTACGATAGCAGGCTGCTGCCCGCCAAAATTCGTCATCAGCCGCAGGGTTGATAGAAACGCTTTTTGCGCCCCAGGGCGTTGGGCATAGTCTAGAATTTGCTCCTTCTGCTGCTCTGTGACGATAGTTGGATTCTTGTAGATGGCTTTTATTTGCTGCTCTACACCGTTTCTACTCGGTTTGGTCATTAGCTCGCCAATTCCGGGCAGCGTGAAAAGCCTGAACAAAAAAGGTGCCTCGCGTCCGA
>JBNKLQ010000178.1:0-13090 GCA_050292445.1 Promineifilaceae bacterium (SeqCode)
GGTGCCCTTCATGGCCGTTACCAACTGTTGAACAATGGCCAACCTCAACCCAACACCCCCGTGTTTACGATGTGCGGTTTCATCAGTTTGGCGAAACGGTTCAAAAATATAGCTCAAATGCTCTTTGGCAATGCCAATCCCCGTATCTTTAACCTCAACACTCCAATGGGTGGCATTTGTTTTGTAAACCCGGACGACAATGCTGCCAGATTCAGTGTATTTAATGGCATTTACAACCAGGTTCGTCACAATCTGCTCAATTCTTACTTTGTCACCAATGGCTGAGCTGGGCAGATTCGCGTTAACTTTTATCCGCATAGCCAGTCCCTTTTGCAAAGCCAGCGGTAAATAATTTGAATAGACCACTTCAACCAAAGCCTGGGGCGGAAATTCTTCTTCTATCAAACGTAACTGGCCCGATTCAATTTGGGATTGATCAAGCAATTCAGCGAAAATATTTTTTAGCACTACGGCCTTATCAACGATTCGCTGGGTCATATCCTGCTGCTCTGGCGTGAGGGGACCGTAGATACCTTCTTTCAACATTTCGGCCAAGCCCATCATTGCCCCTAAGGGTGTCCGTAATTCATGGCCCATGCGGGCAATAAACCGTGTCTTAAACTCATTGGCCTCGGTGGCTTTTTGGGCCATTGCTTCAATTTCTTTAATCTCAACCATATAACGGCTAACGGCCGTTTGAAGGGCACTACGAATAAGCTCTTGTTCCTTGAGAATATTCTTCTCCTGACTCTGGATATAACCTCGAATGACCGCTTCCTGGTAGGCATCAATGGCTTCTAATGCTGGAGCAATCTGAGCCTGCTTCAGGTGATCTAATAGAAATTGGCGCGTTATGTGCCCTAAACGTAATGCAGCCTGCTCGCTCAAGCCCGCTTGATATAACTGACCACCGTGTGCTATGGCTGAGAAATTTGGCTCACAAAAATACTGATTGAGGGCATCCACTTCATTAGAGGCAATGCTTCTTAGTACGTTAGGCCGTAGCGTCGTGCGTCGGCTAAACAAAGTATCGCGCAAAACTTTAAAGTAATTGCTCTCTAACTCAGCATGGCGAGATTCAATGAGCTGTGTCAAAGTCTCTTGCCAGGTGTTGGTTGGTGCCAATTGAATATCCCCCATCATGCAGCAGCTTACGACTTCTTTCGATTCACGACGCGTTCCAATGCCTAGGGGGAACGGCCGTTAAACAGGCTCAAGATCAGCGCCCCTACTTGACCAGGTAAGCACCATAACCACCAGCCAATGGCCCGATAGTCTCCAGATCTTCTTGGGCAAGTTCTGACTCATCAAAACCATGCCATTCTAACAAAGAGATAAAATCTTGATCCATTTGCCAGGGCTGCAGCAATTCACGGAATTGTTGTAAGGAACGTCGATGAAACTTTGACCCCATTTTTTCATAGATTTGGAACGTTTGATCCAGCGCTGCGTTTTGCGGCAGGTCAGCCCCCTGGGCATTGAAGGCCAGGCAACTGCCGGGGGCAGCCCAATCATAGGTGTATTGGGCAATGTGAGCGATAGCCTCATCTGTTAAAAAGGCACTGACGCCCCAAAGAACAAACCCAACTTTACGCTTGCCACCAAATGCTTCCTGCACTTCAGGCCGATTAAGCAAAATTTCTGGTTCAGCAGCATTTGCCTCAAAGAAATACACGTCCGACGTATTTCCCAAGATATCATGGGCATATTCAACAACAACTGGATCATAATCAGAATAAACAATGGTTGTGCCCTGGGGAGCAACTTGATGAATATGATCATTGGTGGGCAATCCCGAGGCTAAATCAACGATCACATCATGAGCGCGCCGCACGGTCAATTCCGTGGCAATATCTTGCAAGGCCCAACGCTGAAGGCGGGCACCTTTTGGGGCAAACGGCAAGAGTTTAATCACCTGCTCAGCAGCCTGACGATCGACTTCAAAGTTATGGTTACCACCGAGGTAATAATCGTACATTCGGCCAGCATTGGGCTTGCTGTCGTCAATAATACTTTCTTTGGGCATGTTGTCTCTCCTGCGAGTTGATGAGGTTTTACTAATTGTGCGAGTGCCTTAGATTGTACACAAACGCCTGCACTTAACCTGTAAATGAACTTCAAGTTACCTGCAAAATAATCCTATTCAAGAGTTGCGCGGCAGAAGAGTTGTTATCCTGCGCCTTGTTTGCGTAACTCCTGCTATTACTTTCAGTGTAACCGGGCAAAAAACGATAAACAAGATACTACAGTAAGGGGTGCATCCTAATCCAAAAAATAAATGGGCCAGCAAAAAATGCTAGCCCATTTTACTCTTTTGGTTTCGGCCTATCTATTAGGAAGCATCAGCCACAAAGTTAATGATCAAATCTACTTCATTTTCCACGTTGGCAACGTTGGGGACCTCAGGAATATTGAGGCCGTACGTGTCGCGCAGGACAGTGGCAGTGGCGGTGCCGGAGATTTGGCTGTCGGAAACGGCCGTTGCCACCACGCTAAAGGTCACCGGCTCGGTAATGTCCCGAATGGTCAAATCGCCATCAATGGTAAAGCTAATTTCTTCACCCACCGCAGCAGAGGCAGGCAGGTCATTTACGGCCGTAGGCACAAAGCTGATAAATTCATAGTCACCCGTATCTAAAATTTCGTTTTGGATGGCCCGATTACGAAAATTATTGTCTGTAGCCAGAGTACGGGCATTGATTTGAATTTCGCCTACTTGGGCAGTCGATAGATCGCTGAAGTCCAGCGCAATCTGTCCTGCCACCTGATCGGTAGTGCCCACGACTGTGGTGCGCACGCCACGCAAATCTTCATCCAGTTCAAAGCGAACTTCGGATTCACCCTGGCTAATTTCATAGACGACCAAACCAGTAGATGCTGGCTCAGCTGTGTCTTCTGTCAATTCTCCAGCTGTGGCTTCCTCATCCATCGTTTCTTCCGCTTCGTCCAACTCAACCGGTGGTTCTTCAGCTGCCGCTGTGGGCTCCTCGACAGCAGCAGGCTCCTCGCTTTCTTCAATTTCCAGAGGAACAGCCTCGATAGTGGCACTAGGCTCCGCCGGTTCCTGCAAAATGCCACAGGCGGTTGCAGTTAACAAAACCATAAACAAAAGCAACACCTGATAAATATTCTTCTTCACAAAATACCTCCATAGCTAAGGTTTGTCAGCACATTTAAAATAAAACCGTTGGCTGTGCCAAAATTCCAACACCCAATTGTACGGTCACACTTTTTGGGTAGATCCTGCCAACTGCATCCTCTTAGAAAGGATTAAGCAATGATGATAAGGCTTACTCAGCCAGCCAGCTATCAGCAATCTCCTCAACATCCAGGTCTGCGGCGTATAGAAGACATCAACTTCCTGTTAATTTGCGAATCTTGACAAATCCGTCCAAATGTTCTAATCTCCTTGTCTATACGAAAAGAAATCCCTTCAAAGGAGAATGTAGCGTGAGTGAGCAAAAACCGTTAATTTCACCTGATAAACTCCCTCCAAAACAAGACGCCCCACCCCTTTCTGCTGATGCTTCTATTCAGGCAGCACTGGGCCTGTTTGAAACCCACATGCGGGATGAAGGCTTTGCCTTAAACACCATCAAAGCATTTGCCAGCGATGTTCGCTTGCTGGGCAAATATTTAGGCATCGGCCAACCCATTGGCGAAATTGGCACTAAAAATCTGAACGATTTTCTCAAATGGCTCGTGGAAGAACGTGGTGTACCGTGCAGTCCTAAGTCGTACGCTCGACGCGTGACCACCCTAAAAGTGTTCTTTAGCTGGCTACATGAAGCTGGCGTGCTGCCGACTGACCCGTCGGTGGCCGTCATTCAACGCAGTGTCAAAAGTCCACTACCAACCATTCCCAATGAAGACGATCTGGCCAAAGCGCTGGCCGTCACCGAGCAAATTCGCCAGGGTAGCCAGGAACAAAAACCAGACGCCCGACCCCACCTGCTGTTAACCTTGCTGCTGCAAACCGGCATCAAAAAAGGGGAGGCGATGACTATCGTGCCGAACCATATCGATCGCAGCGATTTGGAGCAGCCGATGTTGTTCATTCGTTATCCCAACCCGCGCCTGCGCTACAAAGAGCGCAAGCTGCCACTGGAACCAGAATGGCTGGAGGTGCTGGATGAGTACCTGGAGCAATACGAACCGCCGGACACGCTGTTCACCTGCACGCCGCGCAACCTGGAATACATTCTGCGCGATGTGGGCGATGAGGCTGGACTGGAACGCGGCCTGCTCTCCTTTGAGAATCTGCGCTGGGCCTCCACGATGCGCGACTGGCGCGCTAAAGAAGAACCGGACGATATTCGGCAAAAGCTGGGCCTGTCTAAAATTACCTGGCGCGAGACGAAGTCGAAGCTGGAAAGGCTGACGGAGCAGGAAGAGGCAGTAGAGCAGTAAACAGTGGTCAGTATTCAGTAAAAAGTGAAAAGAGGGAACTTTTTGGGAAGCAATGTCGTTACAGGAGTAGCTTAAACATTGTTTTCCTCTTGAAAAACCGTCGCTGCGGGCACAGCGGCGGTTTTTCTGATCAATCTGTCACTTTGTTCACCTCTTTTGGCTCTTGTAGAAAAAAGAGAGGAGGCAAAATGACAGAACCCTTGTATGATGCGATTGATCATTACTACACAGAATTTGTCCACAAAGAGTTACAAGATCCATATTCACACTTCAACCTGCGTACAAATGAGATTTTCCGACTCTTGGGCGAAATCAGCGGCAAGCAAATTTGTGATTTAGCCAGTGGCGAGGGTTATTTGTCACGGATGATGGCAGAACGGGGCGGGATGGTAACGGCCGTTGACATCTCCAATGCCCTACTTCAGCAAGCCAGAAAAATTTCACAAGGGTACTCCATCAACTTTCTTGTGGATGATGCCCAAACGCTTCACAGCGTAGCAGATGAAACTTTTGATATTGTCGTATGCAACATGGCATTGATGGATGTCCCGGACATCGCTTCCGTTTTCCAGGCAGTCAATCGCATTTTGAAACCGGCTGGAAAATTTATCATCGCCCTGCTGCACCCCTGTTTTGAAACGCCATTTAGTGTGCCGGAAACAATTGCCGAAGTTGACGAAGCAGAGAACTATGTTGCCTGCCGCGTTTTACATTACGATCAAGAGGGCTTTTGGCAATCTGGTGGAGAGGGTTTGCGAGGAAAAGTTGGGGCCTATCACCGAAAATTATCTACTTATCTCAATGGGCTTCTTCAAGCCGGATTTACAATTGAAGAGGTCGCCGAGCCAATGCTGCCAGAGACAGCGTCTGCAACCTCATTTGCGGCCCAATGGAATCAAAAAATTCCACGCACTCTTATCGTCTCCAGTATAAAAGCTCGCACACTTCCCAGAAAGTGACTGCCACCTGGCTTTTGCGGTTATTGTTCGCCAGGAGTGGTGCGATCCAGGGTGCGGGTGAGGGTGTGAACATCAACGCGCTCGGTTTCGGGGGTGGCGTAGTAGACTACGGCCGTAACCTCATAAGTCTCAGTCGGTTCTTTATCGCGCAAATGCACCGTCAGGCTAAAGTTGGTTTGCAACGTTTCTATGACGTGCAGTGAGCCAGCTTCTTCCCCGCGTTCATTCGTAAAAGTTACCTGGATAGACGGCCGTTCCATAAATGGCGTCATGTCAAACCCAACTGCCACGCGACGGCCGTCCTCATGCATGTACAGTCCCAACTGCTTAATTCTTACCTCTTCCCGAGGCTTCGGCCCTTCAAACGGGTCATCAAAAAACTTAATATCCATAACAATCCCTACAATTAATTATTCTTCTCAAGCTTCATTTTATCTCGCTCAAAGGAAGCGAGGCGTTCGAGTACCTGCACTAGTGTCACCTGCCACTCCTTGGTGCTCAGGTCGCGGGGCATCCAGATGGCTTTCCGGCTGACGCGCACGGTTTCACCCAGATAGCGCTGTAGGCGGAAGCGGTCGATGCCCTCTAAATCCAACAAGCGGATTTTGATCTGGCCAGCTTCGGTGGTAACGGCCGTTACCTGCGCTCGTTCTGCCAAAGCCTTGATCCTGAGTTGGTACAGTAAATGATGCACCGGATCAGGTATCGGACCAAAGCGATCGGCCAGTTCCTCAGCCATCTCATCAATTTCAACCAGGTCGCCCAACATGGCCATGCGCCGGTACAGCCGCAGCCGCAGCGCCGGGTCTGGCACGTAGTCGGGCGGCACATAGGCCGCCAGCGGCACGTCGATGAGCGTCGCTTCCGGCAGTTCGGCAGGCAGCAATTCGCCTTTGCGCTCTGCTTTGCGCCGCTTCACGGCATTAGCCAGCAGCTTAGTGTACAAATCAAAGCCCACGGCCGAAATATGACCACTCTGCTGCCCGCCCAGCAAATCCCCTGCGCCCCGAATTTCCATATCACGCAGAGCAATTTGGTAGCCCGCGCCCAGCTCGGTTTGCTCGGCAATCGTTTCCAGGCGCAGGCGGGCATCCTCGTTTAGGCTCCGCCAAGGGGCATGGAAAAAATAAGCGTAAGCTCGTTTTGCGCCACGCCCCACACGGCCACGCAGCTGGTACATCTGCGCCAAACCAAATCGGTCCGCCCGATCCACAATGAGGGTGTTGGCATTAGGAATATCCAGTCCACTTTCAATGATGGTGGTGCTGATGAGCACATCGATCTTGCCTTCATCAAAATCGGTCATGATGCGCTCTAGCTGCCGCTCGCTCATCTGGCCGTGGCCAATGGCGACAGTAGCCTCAGGCATTAATCGCTCAATCTGCTTGTGGATGATGTCGATGGTTTGCACCCGGTTGTGGACCAAGAAGACTTGCCCACCCCGATCCAATTCTCGCTGGAGGGCACGCTTCAGCCGCGTCTCGTCAAAGGCGCCGACATAAGTTTGTACCGGCAGCCGCTCCGCCGGGGCGGTATCAATGATGCTGATGTCGCGCACGCCGGTCAGGCTCATGTAGAGGGTGCGGGGGATGGGCGTGGCGGTCATCGTCAGCACATCGACCTCAGTACGCCACTGCTTGAGCCGTTCCTTATGCGCCACACCAAAACGCTGCTCTTCATCCACAATCACCAGCCCCAAATCTTTAAACGAAATATCATCGGAGAGCAGACGGTGAGTGCCGATGATGATGTCTACACGGCCGTTTCGCAATCCCTTCACAATCCGCCGCTGTTGGGCGGTGGTGCGAAACCGTGAAAGCATCTGAACTGTGACGGGAAACGGCCGTAATCGTTCATAAAACGTGTTGAAATGCTGTTGGGCCAATACGGTCGTTGGCACCAAAATCGCCACTTGCTTGCTGTCCATCACCGCTTTAAAGGCGGCGCGCAGGGCCACTTCCGTTTTACCGTAGCCCACATCACCACAGATGAGCCGATCCATTGGCTGGGACTGCTCCATATCAGCCTTCACCTCGGTAATAACGCGCAGCTGATCCTCGGTTTCGCGATAGGGGAAGCTGGCTTCTAGCTCTGCCTGCCACTCGCCATCTTGAGAGAAGGCATGCCCGGCAATCGTTTCACGGGTGGCATAAAGATCGAGCAGTTCGTCGGCCAGCTCATCAGCCGCTTTTTGCGCTTTGGCTTT
This sequence comes from Promineifilaceae bacterium (SeqCode), assembly GCA_050292445.1. Classification (GTDB taxonomy): domain Bacteria; phylum Chloroflexota; class Anaerolineae; order Promineifilales; family Promineifilaceae; genus Leptofilum. Next base: position 7,576 of record JBNKLQ010000178.1, read on the forward strand.
GGCCTGCGTCCAGGAGCGTTCGCCCAGGCGGTGCATGTTGGGCGGCCGTTCATCAGAGCCAACCCACTTGCTTAGCCGATCGGCATGGTGGGCAGGAACGTAGAGCGTATCGCCGTTGGCGTACTCCATGAGCAAATATTCCCGCTCCATGCCGCCGATGTTGCGCACCACCAGCCCGGCAAAACGGCCGATCCCATATTCCAAATGCACCACATAATCCCCAGCGGTGATGTCGGCAAAACGCGCTTCCGGGGCGATGGGGCGTGGGGAACGCCAGCGGCGGGGCGCAGGTCGGTTCCAGCCAAAAATCTCGGCGTCGGTTAGCAGATCGAGTAATATCTCGCCATCGTCGCGCCGCACCAAGACAAAGCCTTCTGGCAGTGCGCCCTGAACGAAGGTGAGGGAGCCGGGTTCGGGGAGGTTGGGGATGTTCTGGACAGGGTGAAGGGGTGAAGGAGTGACAAGGTGAGTGGGTGACGCATCATCATCATCAGCATTGTCATTGCTGGTGATGCCGCCACGCAGGAGCAGGCTTTCTGGCTTGATGTCGCGGAGTTCTTCGCGCCAAAGTTCTTTGAGGCGGGCGGCCTGCTGGCTGAGCACAACCACACGATCGCCTTCTTTTTGGGCAGATTTAAGCTGGGTGAGTAACGGCCGTACCTGACCCCCATACCGTGGACCTGGTTCAAAAGAAGAGGCTAAATCGAGATACGGCCGTTCCGGTTCCTCACCTTCAGGACCATCCCCCAACACCAACGGCTGCCACCAATTCAGCACATCAACAATGTTTTCCCAGGAGAAGAGCGGGCTTTGGTAGTTCGGTGGCAGGCTGGTTTGCTCGTTGGCCATTTGGTCGGCGTGTTCATGGAGTTCGGCAACGGCCGTTTCCAACGCCTGCCAATCATCTACCACCACCAAAGCGTCCTGTGGCAAATAATCGAGCAAACTGGCAGGCTGCGGGTAGAGTAACGGCAGGTAGTATTCCAGATTGGGGAAAGCGTTGCCAGCGTGCAAATCAGGGATGTCATCCCGCCAGGAAGGCAAGCTGCCCTCTTCCGGCTGCGGATCGAGTTCTTCTGGCAAAGATAGGGCAAAATTTTTCGCGACCGCAGGCAGCGCTTCCCGCGTCGGTGGTACGATGATCGTTTCTACACCAGCGCTTCCCTCAACATCAATAGAGCGCTGCGTGGCCGGATCAAAGGTGCGCATCGTATCGATCTCGTCGCCAAACAACTCAATACGCACAGGCAGCTCTGTGGCCACCGGGAAAATATCGATGATGCCGCCACGGCGACTGAACTGTCCGGCCGCTTCTACCACGCTCGTCTCCTCATAGCCGATGCCCAGCCACATTTCCGTCAGCTTTTCCAGATCAATAATCTGGCCCACGCGCAACACCCGCGTGCTGGTCATAAATCGGCGCTTGGGCAGCGTTTTTTGCAAGAAGGCGCGGGCCGAAGTGACCACGAGCGGCGGTAGCTCCGGGGCAGGCATTTGGGGATGCTGTCCCGCCATCAGTCGGGTGAGAACGGTAAGCCGGTCGGCGCGGCACCGTTCGCTCCACGGGCCGCGATCAAAGGGCAGCGGTGTGGGTTCAGGCAAGCGACGCATCACATCACCGGGCGGCAGCCACATTTCCAACGCCTGAATCCAGGCGGCAGCGGACTCCACTTTGCCGGTGATCAGCACAACAGGCACATTTCGCCGACGATAGAGGTGGGCGAGAACGGCCGTACGCGCACTCATCGGCAAGCTAAGCGGCGGAACTAACTTTTTCTCGTCCAGTTCCGCTACCAGCTCACCAAAGGCAGGCAGTTCGTTAAAGATGTTGAGAAGTCCAGAAACTGTCATACGTCGTATTCCAGATGCGACGCACTTCTAAAGTGCGTCACACCTCCGATCTACTCTTCGTTTACGAGGTTGCCATTGTGGCGCGACATCGCCAGTTGAATGCCATCTCGCAGGTAGGTTTCGATAGCGCGAACCGCTTCAGCCAGGACGTCGTCCAGCAGTGGCAGATCGTCCTTGCCAAAATCTTGCAGCACGTAGGCGGGCACGGGCATTCGCCCTGGCGGACGGCTGATTCCCAGCCGCACCCGGGGGAATTCCTGCCCCAAATGGTTGATAACCGACTTCATGCCGTTATGGCCGCCCGCCCCGCCCTTTTCGCGCAGGCGGATGGTGCCAAAGGGCAAATCAAGCTCATCGTAAACGATCAGCACGTTTTCCGGCGGCACTTTGTAGTAACGGGCCAGCGGGCCAACCGCATCGCCGCTACTGTTCATGTGGGTTTGCGGCTTGGCAATAATAACGTTTTGGTTTTGGATACGGCCGTTGCCTACAATCGCCTTGTTCTGCACCTTGCTGCTTTCAATATTGTAGGCAGCCGCCAGCGCATCGACCGCCATAAAGCCAATGTTGTGCCGGTTGCCCCGGTATTTACGGCCAGGATTCCCCAGGCCGACGATCAAAAATCGTTCTGCGTCGTTCATGTCATCAAATTCATCCGCCAGCTCAGGCTGACGGCTAATTAGTTTGCGTAAAAAGTTCATCACGCTTCCAGTCCAGACCTGACAGGTCTCCTAACATTCTTCGCAATCAAGCGACTTTCCATGCAAAGTTGCTTAATAATGAAGCCACTTCGTAGACCTGTCAGGTCTTGCTAGCAACCTATTCCACAATGTCAATCTCCGCCAGGTTCCACAGCTCGGATGGCTGGGAAGCGTCTGGCTGAAAGTTGAGGACGGTGGGTTGGGTAACGGCCGTTTTCAAATAGTGAAACAGCGGAATAATTGGTAACTCTTCAGTAAATATCTGGGCCGCTTCCCGGTGGCTGGCAGCGTACTCCGGCGTGCCAGGCAGCGCCGCCAGCGCCGTGCTGCAGGCTGCATCGTAATCTTCATCAATCCAGCCAGTGGCATTGATATTGCTCCAACCGCCAAAGCCCCGCTCCTCTGGTCCGGTAACATTGCTGCTAAGGTACAGGCCACATGGCGGGTGAATGTCCGTGCGCCAGGCAAAGGTCGCCAGATCAAAGCGGCGGCCAAACAATGGACTAAACGGCCCGTCATCAAACCAATCGTTGGCATTGACATCGTACAGGTTGACCTGAATACCGCACTCGGCCAGATCAGCCGCCACCAGTTCGTCGATGCGCAAGCGGATGTCGCTCTCGCTGTTGGTGCCCAGGGTAATGCTCATCGTGGTGGTGGCAACGATGGTGCTGCTCAGATCACGTTCCACAAGCTCGCGGAAGCCATCGCCATCGGTGTCTTCCAGGCCCACTTCGTCCAGCAAATTGTTGCCTGCGGCCGGATCAAACGCCCAGGCTTGTGCTTCGGCAGGATACAGTGGATGGTCATCCGGGATGTAAGCATGCAAAATACGGGATTGGCCGTAAGTGATTTCATCAACCAACTGCTGCCGATTGGTACAAAGCGTGATCGCCTGCCGCACGCGTACATCTTCAAACCAGTCGGGACGGCCGTTTCGCTCGCCATCCCCATAATTTTCCCAGGAATTAATGCCAAAATCGATATGCTCAAAAATGTTGTTGGAAACAAACGTGGCCAACAGCGTGCCCGCCTCGGCTGCATCCAGTACGTCTGGGGTTTGGGTTCGGCTGATGGCATCGTGGGTGACAATGTCACACCCAGCAGCGATTTGATTAACGGCCGTTTCGCCCGCCATATCAAAACGAATGGTTAGTTCGGTAATATGGGGCAGCTCCAAATCCGCCCGATAATAGTTCGGATTATTGTGCAAGGTGAGCGCCTCGCCGCGTGCCCATGTATCCACCACAAACGGTCCGCTGCTCAATGGCTGCGGCGCGGGAGAATCTTCGGCCAGCAATTCGGCAGCAGAAAATTCGCCTAGTTGGTGCTGCGGCAGCGGTGTCCAGACGTTGGTGAAATATTGCGGATCAAGATAACCAGGCAGACCCGTCCAGGTAACGGTAAGATCACCTGTGGCTTCATAACTGGCGGTCCGCTCGATTTTAGTTTGCTCACCAGGCAAATCAGAATCAGCGGCAATTTCATAACTAAAAACAGAATCGGCAGCGGTAACGGCCGTTCCGTCTGACCAAGCCATGGGCTTGAAGGTGAAATCAGCCTCCATTTGCTGCATCAGCAACGGGTCGGCCCCCTCGGCTGTCAGCGTGCGGTCGAAGGTGACAAACTCACCATCGCCCCGTACGAACTGTACGCCCGGCACCAAAAAGACCACATTCCCCGCCGAATTCACGATCAGGTCGCCCTCGTTTACTGCCACCAGCCCAATGCGGGCGTCGCCTTCATCCAAACTGGGCAGCTTTTGCAGGCCTTGCGGCTGGTAATCGTAGTTGAGCGTGGTGTAGAGATTTTCATAGAGGGCGTGGCGTACGGCCGTTGCTGCCAAACTGTCATCGCCGTACAAAAACAGGCTGGTTGGTTCTGCACCCAGGCAAACGGTTAGCGGCTTGGGCGGCAGCGGTGTGGGCGTGGGCAGTTGCGTTGCCGTTGGCGCTGGGGTGGGATCGGCGGCCGATACGGCCGTATCTGTCTCATTTGGCGCGGTATCATCATTCGCACCATCTACCGCAGAAACCATAATCGTGGGTACCGGCGTAGGCAGCGCTTCCTCATTCTGGCACGCTGCCAAGGTAAACAAAAATAGAAAAATTAAAAAAATCGGCGTTGGTTTCTTCACTCGGTTGCTAACTTCCTTTATTTGTCCAATAAAAGTGCCATACACGGCGTCCGACCCAGCGCAGCAGCAGATACAAACCTGCGGCTAAAAACAGTCCAGCGGTTAAGCGAATCCCCAGCAAAAAGGCATTGCCCACCTGGGTTGTTTCCACCGCCTCTAGCTGACCAATCAGGCCCCCTTCGCCGCTTCCACCATCAATGGACAATGCGGTAGGTGTCGCCCCAACAACGGTTGATGGTGGCGTGGGCGTGGGAAAAGGTGTCAGCGAGGGCAGCGGCGTTGGTTGTTGAAAACTACTATCGCTGCTGCCGGTTGGTTGCGCAGGTATGGCAGCTACTGTCGCCGTGAGAGCTACGGCCGTTTCATCCGGTGTTGGCGTGGGTGTCGGTCCCTCATTCTGAATGACCAGGTCGGTAACAAAATATTCGTTATAGTTAAAATCGGTTTTGACCACGCGCAGCCGCAGCTGGTAACGACCGTCGGGGAAAACAGGAGATCCAACAGCCCGGCCCACCGTGGTATCCCACACGGCCAGCACCCCGTTTGTCACCTGTTCCGCGCCCTCAGCAAACACAATCCATTCTGCTCCAGGCACATCTTGCTGTAAAAAAGCGAGTTCGTAGCGCAAATACTCGGGATGAACGGCCGTTCCGCGCACCTCAATAATGCCAGAGAGTGTCTCTCCAGAAGACGGTTCGGCAATGCCGCTGCTGGCTTGGGCAAATACGGCCGTGGGCTGCCCCAACACACCCAAAGCCAAAAATGTTAACGCCAACCAAACAAGATGAACATTCGGTGGTGTCTTATCCCATTTTCGTTTAAGATA
>JBNKLQ010000179.1:0-13034 GCA_050292445.1 Promineifilaceae bacterium (SeqCode)
GGACAACGCCCAAGCCATCCTGGATTATTTGCGCCAACAGCAGGAAGCACCCGCCCGCCCACTCAATGAAGCCAAGCTCATCCTCGTTGGGCAGGGGGGCGTGGGTAAAACCTCCATCGTCAAGCGGCTGCTGGGGCAAGGCTTTGACGAAGCAGAAAACCAGACGGAAGGGATCAATATCGAAACCTGGTCGCTGAACGTCAATCGTCCGCAGCAAGGCATCATTCCCATCACCCTCAACATTTGGGATTTTGGTGGTCAGGAAATCATGCACGCCACCCACCAATTTTTCCTCACCAAACGCAGCCTCTATCTCCTTGTCCTCGACGCCCGCCAGGGGGAAGATGAGGGGCGCGTGGAGTATTGGCTGGCGCTCATCAACAGCTTCGCCCCTGATGCCCCCGTCCTCATCGTCATCAACAAATCAGACCAGCACCACCTGGACATCAACCGGCGCGGCCTGCAGGAAAAATATCCAGCGATCAAAGGGTTCATCCGCACCTCCGCCCGCAGCGGCCAGGGGGTTGATCAGCTCAAAACCGAAATCGCCGACCTCCTGGCCACGATGGAACACGTAGACACCGCCTTCCCCGCCAGCTGGATGCGTGTCAAAACCGATCTCGTCGCTATGCAGGCCCAGCGCCACTTTCTTCCCTACGACGAATACGAGGGCCTTTGCCGCCAACACGGCATCGCCGAAGAAAGTAGCCAGACCACGCTGGTCCGCTTTCTGCATGATTTGGGCATCGTCCTCAACTTCACCGACGACGACCGCGTCCGCGATACCAGCGTCCTCAATCCCAACTGGGTGACGGGCGGCATCTATGCCCTGCTCAACAGCGAACCGTTGCAGCAAAAGCAGGGCATCCTGGTGCGCAACCAGGTGCGCGACCTGCTTTCCCGTGATGATTACCCCAGCCAACAACAACGCTTCCTGCTGGACATGATGACCAAGTTTGAGCTGGCCTTTGGCCTGCCGGGTGGCCAAACGCTCCTCATCCCCGATCTCATCAGCAAAGAGCAGCCCGATTTTGAATGGGATGATGCCAACGCGCTCCAGTTCGCCTACCAATACAGCGTCCTGCCGCGCAGCATTTTGCACCGCTTCATGGTGCGCCAGCACCAGCGCGTGGACCCCGAAATCCGCTGGCGCACTGGCGTTATGCTGCACCACGACGGTTTCACCGCCCTCATCAAAGCCGACATCAAAGCGGCTACCATCCGCATTTCCATCATCGGCGATGGGGACCGCCGCCAGTTCCTCTACTCTCTCCGCCTGGAATTTGCGGGCATCCACGACACCATCCAGGGCACCAAACCGCGCGAGGTCGTGCCCATCCCTGGCCATCCAGACGCGCAGCCGATTGACTATGCCTACCTGGAGCAGCTCGAAAAAATGAAGATGGCTACCGTGCCCCACCACTCCCAAAACGGGGAAGTGATTATGCTCGACGTTCAAGAACTGCTCAACGGCGTCAGCACAACAGAAATGCGGCAAGCTGGCCTCCCCACCCGCCGCGAAGTTCTGTCTGGCTTGAAAACGGCGTTCAATGAAGATGAGTTTAACGAATTGCTACTTGTTTTGAATATCGATCAAGGTGCTTTGGCTGGAGAATCGCTTCATGGCAAGATGACAGATTGTGTGGCATATGTGGAGCGAAACGGCCGTTTCCAAGACCTCGTCACTGCAATTGCCAGCAAAAGACCCCACCTGTTTGACGATTCTAAGCGTTTCGCTTGATAGGGCCTCGTTGGGTTAAAATCGAACGGAAATCATATTTGACACGTGTGGTAGGGGCGAACCGCCGGGTCGCCCTTACAGAAGGACAGTAAGTTGATTGATTCCATTCCCTTCATTGATTTTGGAGGTAACGGCCGTATTCTCCATTTCGCCCATCCCAACGCCTACCCACCGGCCGGGTTTCGCCAATTTTTGGAACCGCTCACGGCGGACTACCATGTGTACGCCATCGAGCATCGCCCGCTGTGGCCCGGCTCCCGGCCCGAAGAGATGACCGGTTGGCGCATCATTGCCGATGATCTGATTCGCTTTTTTGACCAGATGGGCTGGCAGCAGGTGATTGGCGTGGGACATTCGTTGGGGGCGGTGGCGACATTGTATGCGGCCGTTTCCCGGCCAGACCTCTTTTCGCAGTTAATCCTGATTGAACCGGTTATGCTGCCCCCAACCATCCTACAAAAAATTGCCGAAAATCCCGATGCCCCGGCGTTTAGCAAGATGGTGGATGGTGCCCTCAAGCGGCGCACCCGCTGGGCCAGCCGTGAAGTGGCCTTTGACCGCTTCCGGCGAAAGTCTGTCTTTCGCCGCTTTTCTGATGCGGCGCTGTGGGATTATGTCAATTCGGCCACGCGAGACGCTGGCAACGGTTCGTTTGAGTTGGTTTATCCGCGTGAGTGGGAAGCCCGCTTTTATTCGATGCCGCCCTTTACCGTGTGGGAGGCGATAAAGCAGCTGACGCAGCCCACGCTGGCCATCCGTGCCGCCGAGACGGACACGGTGTTCCCTCAAGCGTGGCAGCTGTGGCAAGAATTGCAGCCAACCGCCACCTTTGTAGAACTGCCCGATTGTGGCCATATGTTGACCTTGGAACGGCCGTCTCAAGTCGCCGCCATTATCCAAAATTACCTTAACCAAGCCACATGATGATACAACTCACCACCTGTCAGGCGGCCAACACCCATGCCGTCACCGAAGCCATCGCCAATTACCTATCCCAGCAGCTTAAGCTAGAGACCCGATTTGTCATTGAGCCACCGTGGGAAGAATGTTTGCAGTACGTTTTGGCCGGGCAAATTCAAATTGGCTGGATGTGCGGCTATCCATATGTACAAACAGTGGCCAAACCAGAGCCGCCGGTGGAACTGCTGGCGCTGCCGGTGTTCGCCGGAGAACGGTATGAAAATCGGCCCGTTTATTTTTCTGATGTAATTGTGCGACGGGACAGTCCAATTACCAAGTTTGAAGACTTGCGCGGGGCCACATGGGCTTACAATGAAGCTGGCTCCCAATCTGGCTACCACATCGCCCGCTACAAATTGGCGCAGTTAGGAGCCAACGGCAACTTCTTTAGCAATATCATCGCTTCTGGGGGACATTTGCGCTCCTTGCAAATGGTGTTAGCGGGGGAAGTTGACAGCGCAGCTATCGACAGCACCGTGATGGATGCGGCATTGTGCGATGATTCGGACCTGGTAAACCAAATTCGCATAGTCGAGGCGCTTGGCCCCAGCCCGATTCCCCCCTGGGTGATCCACAAAAGTGTGCCAGCCCCACTGCGCCAATCGATCCGGCAGGTGCTCACGAAAATGCACCTGAACCCAGCCGGACAAGAGATTTTGGCTGTGGGACAGATGGTGCGGTTTGAAACGGCCGTTGACGCCCACTACGATCCCCTGCGCCAGATGCTCCACGACGCCCAACACATTCAGCTTTAGTCGATCGAAGGCACAGCTGGAAAGCGGCGCACCAGCAGGTAAACTAACACGCCCACTGGCCCGACAAACCCGATGAGCGCGATGATGACGGCCGTAATCGGCCGTTTGACGGCGCGCTGCGTCGCATCCAAAAAGACCCACCGCGCCATGAACATGTCCCCTACCACCAGATGCGCCCATCCGTGAAGCGTAGCATACTCTGGAAAACGGCCGTACATCTCCGAAAGAAACTGCACGGTAGAATGGTTAAAGAGGCCTCTGGTAATGTACAATTCTCGCCACAAACCCAGCACATCCGGCCGGAGAATCAGCACAATCAACAGTAAAAACAGGACGTAAATACCCACGGGCATTGTGATGGGCCACAATGAAGCCATAATCCGCTGGGTGCGGCTGGAGCCAGGAGCGAAAATCATCAGCGAGTAAAAAGGTATTACTGACAGGGTAATGGCGATAAAGAATATCGTGCTAAGTGAATTGGCTGTTTCTATCTGGTTTATCAGCATTCCCATAAAAACGCGCTCGCTTCTTACGGCAAAAAAAACGAGATGAAAGCAGATAGAATAATCTGCGAAATCTGTGGATAAAACTTTATTCCCGGCGCAGGAACAGTTTTTTACAGTTGGGGCAGCGCCAGGCAGCTTCCCCTTTCTCCAACGGGAAAATCGGCACAAAAAAGAGTGTAAAGTAGCGTTTGTTGCGCACCGGTTCCATCGTCACCACATCGCCGCAGTAACGGCAGGTGGTGGTTTGTTTGCTGGCGCTGCTGTCTGGCACCACGCGCCCCTTTGTTCCAAAAATGATGATAGCCATAAGCTTCCTCAATCCATTTAGTTTGCAACATTTTACCTGCTTTTTGGTATGAAAGGGTAAAGCAAGTTGGCAAATAATGCCTATAGAGGTCATCATGTCTACTTTTGAAAAATCATTGGTTGTGGGGATTGGCATTGTGGGGGCGTTGGTGTTGTGTTGTTTGGGAGCAATTTTAGGCGCATCTTTTGTGAATAATCGCGAGGGTGGGCGACAAACGGCCGTTACCAACCAAACCAATCCCGTACCGCAAGCCATTGCCTCGCCAACGGCCGTTCCCACCCTGCCTGCTGTTGATTTCCCTGAAATTTCTCCTGATGCCACCAATCTGACCGCACTCTCCGCCTACGCTGAAGAGATAAAACCAATTTTGGAAGAAGGACTAACAGCCGCCGAGCGTGATGGGCAAATTTTGGAAGCAGGCAAGAACGATCCGGCGGCGCTGTGTGGCGGCAGCCAGGTAGCCCATCCCACGTTTGTCGCCGATGCCGCCGTGATGGACCGGCTGCAAACGGAGCTACGGCAAATTGAGGCTCCGGCCGAAGCGACGGCGCAAATCCACAAACCGCTCAGCGACAGCATCAACCTCTGGGGGGAGGCGCTGGATAATTTGAACAAATCATGTGAAACGGCCGTTGCCGCCGAGCGAGATTTGCTAAGAGTGGGTGCCTCTTTACAAGTTGGCGGGGCCATCCTCAACTTCCACGTTGCCAGCGATAACTTTTGGCGGTTGGTGGTGGTGTATGGTTTGGAGGCGATTGTGGGGCCGAGACCTTGAGCGGATGACAAGGTGACACGATGAGGGGGTGACAAAAATCTGCGTAATCTGTGGATAAATTTCTTTAAGCAGCGGCCGCTTTGATCGCCTCGTCGGCCATGTCGCTGGTGTATTGGCGCAGGCGTGGGTAACGCCAGGCGATGAGTGCCGTGAGCAGCACCGTGGCCAGCCCTCCCGTCACAATCGCCACCGGTGCGCCAAACACCGAGGCTACCAGTCCCGCTTCCAGTTCACCCAGCTGCGGACCACCCATAAAAAAGACCATGTTTACGCTCGTCATCCGCCCCCGCAAATGGTCCGGCGTTAGCAGCTGGCGCAGCGTTCCCCGAATGACAGTCGACACGGTGTCCCCAGCACCCGTCAGGCCAAACAACACGTAAGACAGAGCAAAGTTGGTAGAAAGGCCAAACAGCGCCGTGGCCACGCCGTAGACGGCCACGCTGACCAACAGCACCACCCCCTGACGGCGAATATCGTGCCGCAGGGCGACAATTGCTCCGGCAATCAGCGCGCCAACTGGCTGGGCTGTGGCCAAAAAGCCATATCCTTCCACCCCCAGCTTCAGCACATCGGTGGCTACAATGGGCAGCATCGTCCGTGCTGAAGCAAAAAAGGTAGCAAAAAAGTCTAGCAGCATGGTGCTGCGGATGAGGCGCGTTTTAAGCGTAAAGCGCACGCCTTCTACCAGCGCCGCCCAGCCCAGACCTTGCCCAACGGAAACGGCCGCTTGCCCCCGATACTCCATCAGCAGCAGCGAAACAATCACCGCCCCAAACGAAAACGCATCAATGGCGTACACCACGCCCACATCAAACTGCCCCACCAGCAGACCAGACAAACCCGGCCCGACAATGGTGGCAATTTGCCACAAAACGGTGTTAAGCGTGACGGCATTGGCCAGATGTTCGCGGGGCACCAGGTTAGGCACGATCGATTGCCTGGCTGGTTCGTCAAAAGCAGAAGCCGCAGCTAAAGTCGCGCTGAGTAGGTAAATGATGGGGATTGTAATGCGATCGGTGAAGGTGAGGATGGCTAAGGTGGCGGAGAAAATGGCTGCGGCCGTTTGCACCCAAATGAGCAGCGTGCGGCGGTCCCGCGAATCGGCCAGCATGCCGCCCAGCAGGGCAAAAATAATGATGGGTATGACCCGGGCCAGCCCCAGCGAACCCAAACCAATGGCGCTGGCATTCAGTTCCAGCGGGTGGCCGAAAAATTCCACGCTGTAGGTTTGCCCGCGCAGCAGCTCAAACACATGCCAGCTAATGGCAATCTGCTGCATCTGCGAGCCCATTGTGGAGAGTAAGCGGCCAAACCACAGCAGGCGAAAATCACGATGTTGCAGCGCCACCAGGCGAGGTTGTTTCATGCCAAATTCCCAAAAAAGAAGACCTCTATCTGGCCGATAGAGGTCAAAGATTGAGCTGATCGTACATCAGGTCAATGTAGTCGCCAACAACGTGTGGTTGCTATCTCTGAACCATGGGAAGGTAAATTGAATTGCCCAGGTCCGGTGGTGGCGAAGCTGGATTGGCCGCATATGCTGTCAATAAATCTTCAGCATCTTCCGTACCACTATCTTCTGCCCACAAAAGATACCAGGCTGATGGGCCATCAAGCCGTTGAATCGTTTCAATATCATAAACGATTTCGCCATTGGTTCCAGCTTGAGTACTTAAATTAATGACGCCGTTCGTTTCATCAAAATAAAACAGGTCGTCATCGCTGCCAGTATTGCGGGTCCAGGCTGCATGCCAGTTGTCTGCAGGGTCAGCCCACAAATAGCGAAGAACGGAACTTGCACTCCCCATGTTGGCAAGCAAAGTTGTGGTGGTATTGGTTGAGTCCCAATGGAACAGCGCTGCCAATCCAGTCCCTAAGGCTGTTTCTTGCCAGACGATGTGCATAATGCCGTTGTCATCTTCATTGAGTGCTGGATTTTGCGCGTCACCGCTGGTAACGGCCGTATCCGAGAGTCTCACCGTCATCCCCGAATCAGACCGCCAATAAAACAGATCATCTTCACCAGTGGCATCAATTGTTTCTGCCCAGGCAACGTGTAACACATCATTGCTATCCAATAGGGCTGTAACACCAGAGAAGCTTACATCTTGTGTCAGAATACCGGCATCGCTAATGTTAATGGGTATCTGATCGTTGTCATTCCAATAAAACATATCGCCAGCGGCCGGGAAAACGACATGGACTGTGCCACTGCTGTCAGTAAAAAGCAGGATGGGCAATGAACTGTTATTGCTGACACCATCTAGAATTAATGTTTGCACACCACCAGGAGACCAATGATAAAGAGCGTCCTGATTGCCATTACTGTCGGCTCCTACATAAACGAGATGAATATTGCCAGCAGCTTGACTGTGCCGAATTTCATTTGCTATAAGGCACCCATTGTTTATGCCGCCAATTGTTGTTGTTTGGCCGGAAAGGCTATCCCAATGGAAGGGGCAAGCATCTGGCTCGGTCAAAGTTAAATCACCTTTCCAAACGAGGTGAATTGTCTCATTCGCATCCTCAATAAATTGCATTGAAGTTGCGTAAGTTTCATCGGGCAATGATAAATCCTGGACATTGTCGGAAGTGGAATCCCATAGGTAAGGCGTAAACAGACCGCCAGGCGAATATTCAGACCAGGCGGCATAGATGTTGGTGTTGGTAGCCAACACATCCATTGAAATGATATAGCTGTTAGTGCTGTTATTAGAGAGAACTGTGGTGGTTTGTCCATTTTCCTCCCAGTAAAAGAGTTCCTGTTGATAAGGGCCTGGTGCACTTTCACTCCAAAAAACGTGTAAGTTACCAGCAGCATCAAATACCATTTTAGCTTCAACAATGTTGCCGTCAGTGAGTGAATTATCTGACAAATCAATCTTTTGAGAGTAATCGGTGCACCATAGCACGAGGTTGCCACCTTCATTGGCGACAACTTCATGCCAGGTAAAGCAAGCACGGCCGTTTTCATGACCAACGGCCGTTAAATAAATATACCTGTTGGGGAATCCAGGCATAGAGACGGTTTCACTATAAGGTAATGTCTGAATAGGCCCATCCGGCAGCTGTCGAAAAAAAAGCTGGTAGTTGTCAGCTGCTACGGTTTCTACCCAAGTAGCGTAGGCGTTATTGCCAGCGACCACGCCGCGTATATTGGGCAGAAATCCCAGTCCACCCTCTGTTTGAGTATGGTCTGATAATCGTGCTGTTTGAGGTGCTGCACTACTGCCATTTTCTTTTGCGGCGAGATGAGCTGTAAAAAAAGATACAAAAATAAGTGGGAACACAAGCAGTAAGATTTTTTTCATTATTTTCTCCGATGACACGAGGAACTCGTTTAAAATAGCTATTATACTAAATGTCGTTCACTCTGTTTTTCGGACAAACTGCCGAAGAGAAGCGAAGGAACCTATTCTTTCGCCAGGCCGTGCTTTTGCGCCAGCAGTGCCGCTTCTACCCGGCTGCGCACGTGCAGCTTTTGCAGCACGTTGGTCATGTAATGCTTAATTGTCTTTTCTGCCAGATGAAGCCGGTCGCCGATTTCCCGGTTGGTAAGGCCCTCTGCCACCAGGCTCAAAATGTCGCGTTCCCGATCTGTCAGCGAGGTCAATGGATCATTGTCTTGTTTGTTGGCCGTCAGTTCAAACAAAATGCCGCCTGCCAGCGCTGGCGAGATGTAAATATCGCCACCGGCTACCACGCGCACTGCGTTGGCTAGCTCGCGGGCTGTAACGCCTTTCAGTACATAGCCTCTGCCCCCAACTTTCAGGGCAGCCATTAGCGTATCCTGATCTTCGGAGACGGTGAGCATCATAATGTGCACCACGGGCCAGGCCGTGGCTACTTTGCCGGCGGTGACAATGCCGCCCTCGCCAGGCATGGTCACGTCCAGCAGCAGCACATCTGGTAGCAGGTCGCTCACCAGCGCAAACGCTTCCTCACCGGAGCTAGCTTGACCCACGACGGTAAAGCCTGGCTCGCTGGCCAGTGATTGAGCCACGCCTTCGCGGAACAGGGGATGGTCATCAGCAATTAGAATTCGGATGGACTCAGACATCTTCAACCTCGGGAATAGACATAGGTAATGTGGCACGAATGGTGGTGCCGTGGCCGATGGCACTGTGCAGCTCAAATTGTCCGCCAAGCAACTCAACCCGCTCGCGCATGCCCACCAGCCCCAGACGGCCGTAAATGGCTGTTGCTTGCACATCAAATCCTGGGCCGCTGTCGGAAATTTCCACCGTGAGTTCTTCTTGCTCATTGGCGGTGTAAACATTTACGGCCAACCCTTTCCCCTTGGCATGGCGGAAGCTGTTGGCCAGAGATTCTTTGAGCACGCGATACGCGGTGATTTTGACGGGCAGCGGGGCTTGCTCGCGTAGTTGACCCAGCGTAAGGGTGACGTTGCAGCCAGTTTTCTTCTCAAAATCATGCACGGCGCGCTGAATGGTTTCCGCCAGGTTGATGGGGGCAATTTCAGGCAGGCGCAGCCCGGCGGATATGGCGCGCAGCTCTGCCAAGGCAGATTCGGTGGCCAGATGGACAGTCCGAAAATCTTTACTGACTTCTGGTATCTCATCGTCGAGCGCTTCGGATAGTGATTCGAGGCGCAGAAGAGCCAGGGCCAAATCCTGAGCAGGCCCATCGTGTAGATCGGCAGAGATACGGCGCAGATTTTTTTCATTGAGGGCGGTGGTGCGGGCGGCGGCGCGGCGGACACGGCCGTTTAACACCTCATTCTGCTGCAATAATTCATTCAACTGGGTGACGTTCTCTTGCAGCTCGTTTTGCTGGGAAACGATGGTGTTGCTGGCCCGACCCACCATGCCTGCCAACAGCAGATAAACGGCAATCATCACTGCAGCCACCACCAGCCAGCTACGATATTGCGCCGTGCGAATTTCAGCTTCCAGCCCTTCCGAAGTCTGGTAAAACTCGGAAACGGCAAGGATGTTGTCGCTGCCAGACTCCCGTGAAGGGGCATATGTTTCGATGAGCGAATCCCACAGTTCTCGCTCCAAAGCCTGTTCGGGTTTGTCCAGGTTGCTGACTTCGGTGACAACTTCACCGTTAAAGGCGGCGGCAAGCCCTTCTTCAAGCGGAAACTGTTGGCCAATAAGCTCTGGATTGGTTGCATAAAGCACAGTGCCATCAGAGGACCAAACCTTAAAGGAAACAATTTGGGTGCCCAGCGAAGTGTCTGTGAGCAGCCGTTCCAGAGCAGCGACGTCAACAGCATACTTGTTTTCGTTTTCAGCCAGTCCTTGCAGATGGGGGGAGATATAGCTATCGACGTAGAGGGCAGTGACGGCAGCGGTGTGGTTGGTAACGGCCGTTTCAATTTGCTGGCTAATCCACAAGCCAATCCCTACCATGCCGCCCAGCATTACCACCAAGCTAACAAACATATATTGCTGGGCCAGCGTCAATTGTTTTTTGGCAACCATGCCGGTCTCCTTTGCAGAATCTAACACCGGAGTGCATGAGAATCAAGCGTATGCTTTGGCGGCCCGATTATACCGATTTTGGCCATTTCCCGATACGGACTAAGGTCTGATCAAGTCTGATCCATAGTCTGAACCAGGTCGCGACCATCTCCCCTGTTGCCGCAGCAGCCAAAAATCTACAATGCAAACATACAAATTTACGATTTTGGGAATTTTCTTATGCAAGATGAAATGAAACTACTCCACCGCGCTCGCTCTTTAGACCAGGATGCTCTGGCTGAAGTGCACAACAGATATTACGACTCGATCTATCGGTACATTGCTTTTCGTGTCAACGACGCCCCCACGGCCGAAGATTTGACCAGCGAAGTGTTTTTGCGGCTGCTCAATGCCCTGCGGGATAAAACGGCTCCGCAAAACACGCTGCGCGGTTGGTTGTATGGGGTCGCCTCTCGCGTACTCAAAGAACATTACCGCAAAAAGAAAAGAGATCGTTTTACGCTGCTTCACGACGATATTCCCTCAACTGAACAAGGACCTCATCATCAAGTTGAAGACATTTTGCAAAATGAGAATTTGCACATCGTGATGCAGGGTTTGACCGAGGATCAGCAAAATGTGCTGGCTTTGCGCTTTGGTTTTGGTATGCCCATTCAAGAAGTGGCCGACACGATGGGCAAAAGCGAAGGGTCGATCAAAATGCTGCAAGCGCGCGCTATTGCTGCCATCTCTCAGCGGATCATGCTGCAAGGTGCCTTGTTTCAAGGAGCGTTGGCATGAAAATTGTTCAGGAGCAAATCTTATTTGACTGCCTGGAGCAGTTTGAAGCGGGTGTTTCAGTTGAAGCGTTAGTGGCAAAATATCCTCATGTCGCAGAAGAGATTGAAAAGTTTTTAGCCGTGGCGGCATATCTACAGCGGCAGCGGTTGCAGCCTAGCCTGGCGGCCAAACATCAGTCGCAAAAATTGTTTTTGCAACAGGCGTCTCAGCTGCGTACCGGTCAGCGGCAGGCGTGGTTTTCCTGGCGTCATTTGCGGCGCATGCTGCTCCCGTTGGCTTCTTTGGCAATGGTGACTGTTTTGTTTAGCGTCACATTTTTATTTGCCTCTGCCTCTGCGCTGCCGGGGGATCTGCTTTACAACACCAAGCGGTGGGTGGAATCTTATCAAGTAGAGCAGACGGGAAATGCTACGGCCGTTTTCAGCCTTAACATGCAACTGAACCAGGAGCGGGTACGGGAGGCGAAGGCAATTTTGCGTACCAATGAAGCCGTCGAGGTCTCTTTTGAAGGCCGGGTGAATGCCAAGCAGGGCAGCAATTGGGTCATCGCTGGCGTACCTGTCCAGGTGAATGAGCAAACTCAGATGGATGGCTATGCTGGCGTTGGAGCCATTGTTTTGGTGAACGGCCGTACCCATAATGGACACCTCTATGCCAGCAGTATCACCGTCTTGCAGGACGTTCCGGCAACGACAACCCCCACAGCCACACCAACCGTCACCGTGACGGCCACGGCCACTCCCACAAGCACGATGACCAACACGCCGACACCAACCACCACCATGACGCCGATGGTTTCGGCAACACCGACAGCTACCAGCTCACCAACTGAGACGCCTACGGCAACGGTAACGGCCGTTCCGCCCACACCCACGACCGAACCTACCAGCCAGCCAACGGCCGTTGTAAATGACAACGATGATGACGATGGCAACGACAACAGTGGCGACGATGACCACAACGACAATTCCGGCAGCAGCAACGACAACGACAGTAACGACAACGGCGGTGGCAATCCCGGTAACAATGACAATGGCAATGATAATTCGGGGGATGACAACGGCAATGAAAACGCTGGTGGCAATAACAACGATAACGGCAACGACAATTCCGGCGGCGACAACGGGAACGACAATGATGACAACGACAACGGTGGGGGCAACAGCGGCAGCGGTGGTGGTAATGACAACGACAATGGTAATGAAAACGATGGTGGCAACAGTGGCAGCGGCGGGGGCGGCGACAATGACAATGGGAACGACAACGGCCGTCGCGACGATGATTAAACTGCCCCGGTAGCCTGAAAACCGTTACTTTTTATCAGCCGACAGCACTCACGGGTGCCTTGCACCAACCATGGCGACCAACTGATGCCCATCACTTTGATGCCCAGCACTTTGATGCCCATCACGTGTGAGGCCCATCACTTGGTCGCTGTTTTTTGAGGAGAATTATGTTTAAGTTAACAACCTTGCCCTCTTTTATCCGTTCCAATGAAACCAGAAGCGACCTGTGGCAGCAGGTGCCCCGGCTGGATTGGGTCTCTGTGACGGTGTTTGCCCTGCCGCTGCTGCTCTATTGGCTGACGCTGGCTCCCACCATTTACAACCTGGACAGCGCCGAATTTACAACGGCCGTATCCACCAATGGCATCATTCGGGCCACCGGCTATCCACTCTATTTGCTGCTGGGCAAGGTCTGGTCCTGGCTGCGGCTCAGCAGCGATATGGGCTACCGGCTGAACTTCTTCTCTGCTTTTT
>JBNKLQ010000180.1:0-13024 GCA_050292445.1 Promineifilaceae bacterium (SeqCode)
CAATGCGCCGGTCATTGCTGGCCGCGCCGGGGATCGGCTGACCAAAGGGTTGCAAGAAATTATCGAGCGACGCAATTTGCCCTATGTGGCCTACAATCAAGGTTCGATTGTGCATTTGGAAACGGCCGGTACGATGCTGCTCGATTTCAAGAACCCGATCCGGCTGCTCAAACAGTTAAAACCGCGCAAGCACATGATGGAAGAAATGGGCGCGGCTTACATGGCCAACGGCATCATCTCGCTGGCCGGGAGCCGCCTGTACACCAGCATGGCCGATACCGATGAGATCATCGACGAGGCATTGGATCGGTTTGATACCGTGCTGGGCAGCGTGGAATAAAAAGACAACGTTCGTGTGCTCGGGCCGTCTCTCAGTCCCAAAGGGCTGCTCTCCAGACCGTGCCCGTTAGTGGTGGCTTGAAATGGTAGAAACGCAAACGAAACCCATCGAGACGACAAAACAATCATTCCAACTGTATCCCTACCGCTGGGTGGTGCTGGCCGTTTTCATGTTCATCAACCTCACCATCCAGATGTTGTGGATCACCTACGCGCCAATTACGGGAACGGCCGCACAGTTTTACGGCGTCACGGACCTGCAAATCGGCTTCCTGGCGATGTCCTTCATGATCGCCTTCATCCCGCTTTCCATCCCGGTATCTTGGGTGATCGATTCCTACGGTTTTCGTCTGGCGGTGAGCATCGGCGCGGTGATGATGGGCCTGTTTGGTTTGCTGCGCGGTCTGGCCGGGGCCAATTACGGTTGGGTGCTGGCGGCGACGATAGGCATTGCTGCGGCTCAGCCGTTTTTGCTCAACGCCTGGACCAAAGTGCCTGCCAACTGGTTTGCCATTGAAGAACGGGCAACGGCCGTTGGCCTCATCACCTTAGCCAATCTCGTCGGTACGGCGCTGGGCATGGTCCTCACCCCGGTTTTGGTCGAAGGTGGCATGTCTATTCCCAACGTACAGTTGATTTACGGCGGACTGGCGGCATTTTCGGCCGTTTTGTTTGTCGCTCTGGCACGAGAAACGCCACCCACACCACCCTGCCCGCCCGGCCAGGAAGTGCGCGCCCTGATGCTGGATGGCTTGAAGCACGCCTTCACAGTCAAACGGTTCTGGTTCTATCTGCTGGTTTATTTCATCGGCCTGGGCACGTTTAACGGCATCACTACCTGGGTGGAAAGCATCATCCGGCCGCGCGGCTTTACGCCAACCGATGCCGGAACACTGGGGGCCGTGATGTTGGTCGGCGGCGTGCTGGGCGCGGTAGCCATTCCGCCATTCTCCGACCGGCAGCACAAGCGGCAGCGCTACATCATGTTGGGCGTTGTTTTGTCCATTCCTGGCTTGATTGGCCTGACCTTTGCTACCAGTTTTTGGCTCCTGCTTGTTTCCGCCTTTGTCCTGGGTTTTTTCCTGATCAGCACCGCGCCCATCGGCATGCAGTATGCTTCCGAAGTGACCCAGCCAACACCGGAAGGCACGTCCAACGGGCTGATTCAGCTTGTGGGCCAGGCTTCGGTGGTGTTTGTCTACATCATGGCCGCGCTGAAAACGCCGGACGGCTCGTTTACACCTGCGCTTTTGCTGGCGCTGGGCTTGCTGCTGGTCAGCGTTTTGGTTGTAACCCAAATGAAGGATCCAGAGTACGCTTAGATTGGACCAATCTGACGCTCGCACGATGACTCACGAAACTGTTTTTCTGGCTGTTGATTTAGGCACGTCGGGCATGAAAGTGGCCCTGATTACGCTGCAAGGGCAGGTTTTGGGCTGGGAAGCGGAACCGGTACAGCTCTACCTGACGCCAGATGGCGGGGCGGAACAATCGCCGGAGGAATGGTGGCAAGCATTTTTGAGCGCAGCAGGGCGGCTGCTGGCCCGAAATCTAGTTCCGGCCGGCGACGTCCGGGCCGTTTCCTGTTCGACTCAGGGTGAGGGCACAATTGCGGTGGATGAAAACGGCCGTTCCCTCACCAACTGCATTCTCTGGATGGACATGCGCGGCGCTCCCTACCTGCACCAGCAGTTCAAAGGGCTGGTCAACCTGGACAACATGAGCCTGGCCAAAATCCTGCGCTGGGTCCGCCTGACCGGCGGGATGCCCTCGTCAACGGGCAAAGACCCGGCCGGGCACATGCTGCTCATCCGTGACCGTTTCCCCGATATTTATGCCCGCACCTACAAATTTTTGAACGTCCTGGACTATTTGAATCTGCGCCTGACCGGACGGTTCACAGCCACCTTTGATTCCATCCTCACCTCGTGGGTGACAGACAACCGTGACCCGGATGCGATTCGGTATGACGCCGGGTTGGTGCGCGATTGTGGGATTGACGCCGATAAGCTGCCGGAGATTGTGCCCTGCACGGCCGTTCTCGGTCCCCTCAAAACCGATGTCGCCACCCAACTGGGGCTGTCGCAGGATGTGCAGGTCGTTGCCGGGGCCATCGACAACACGGCAGCGGCCATCGGCTCTGGTGCGGTTGAAGATTATGCCACCCATTTGTACATCGGCACGTCGTCGTGGATGTCAGCGCATGTACCTTTTAAGAAGACGGATGTGTTTGCCAGTTTAGCGTCGGTGCCTTGTGCGGTAAACGGCCGTTACCTGCTCACCGCCCTCCAAGCTACCGCTGGCGGCAACCTGACCTTCCTGCGCGACAACATCCTCTACCACCAAGACGAACTGCTGCAGGAAGCCGACGTGCCCGACATTTTCAAGGTGCTGGACCAAATCGCCGACCGCACCCCGGCCGGGGCCAACGGCGTCATCTATACACCCTGGATTTGGGGCGAACGTGCCCCGGTCGATGACCGCAATTTGCGCGCCGGACTGTACAATCTGTCCCTACACAACACGCGCGAAGACATCATTCGCGCTTTCCTGGAAGGAATAGCTTTGAACACCCGCTGGCTTCTCAAACCGGTGACCAAATTCCTGGGCCGCCCTGTGTCGGCAATCAACATCGTTGGCGGCGGGGCACAGTCAGACGTCTGGTGCCAGATTTTTGCCGACGTGCTGGATACGCAGATTCGCCAGGTACAAGACCCGATTTATGCCAATGCGCGGGGAGCGGCTTGGATTGCCGCCGTCGGCCTGGGCGAGATAACATTTGCCGATGTGCCCCAATTTGTGACCTTTAACCGCCAGTACAATCCCAATCCGGCCCATCGCAGCCTGTACGATGAGCGATTTGCCGTTTTCCAGAAGATTTATCGGCAGATGAAAGGGATCTACAAGTGGCTAAACGAGTAGAAGCCTAACTGTAGATTTGGAATACAGGAAACGGCCGTTTTTACTTCACGAATCTCCAATCACAGAAATCTACTCATTCAAAACAGGCAGGTTCGCCAGCGGCGCATTAGCATTCAGGTAACGGCCGCTGGACCAGCCCACCGTGCCATCCGCCTCCCGCACCTTGATCCAAATGGTAAAGGCATCACGACCTAAAAGCGTCACGGTTTGCCCATTGGAGAGGTAGCCAACCGGGTCACTGGCCAGACTGGGGCCAGAACGCACGGTCAGGTAAAGTGCGCCAGACATCGTGGCCGTGGTCGGCACGCCCTGCCCTGTTGGCTGCGAGGGTGTCGTCGGCGAAGCGGAGCCAGAAGAGCTTGAACTCCAGGTCAGGCGAGCTTCAGCTAAACCAGCGTACTCATAATATTCCATGCGAATTTCTACTGGACCACCGGGCAGCGAGATGGTGCCGTAAAATGGCTGCACGTTGTGAATCGTCCAGGCGTTGATAATTTGCTGGCCATTGACCCAGACACGCACACCATCGTCACTGTGGGCAGTGAAGGTATACTGCCCGGCGGGCAAATTCACCGTTTGCGTCCAGCGCACGGAAAAGTGATCGTTGTTGACCACGTTGGGGATGGGGGAGCTGGAACCCCAGACAAAGTTGATGGCACTGTCATCGCGCACGGCCACAGGGGAGCCAGCCAAATCCCGGTTGTTGAAATATTCACCGCGCCATTCGGAAATGGTGGTTGGTAGTGGAGATGCGGGCGGTGCAGCAGTTGAAATCTTGGACCAGGTGAGGACGGCAACGGCCGTTCCCCCATTCTCGTAAAATTCCATGATGACCGGCACAGAGCCAGCAGCCACAGAAATATCGGCCGAGTAGGAGGTTGCCTGCTGCTCCCGCCACTGGTTGATCAGCAGCTGGCCATTCACCCACAGCCGAACACCATCGTCGGCAGTGGCCGTAAAACGATAAACGCCAGCCTCTACCGGTACACTGGCCGTCCAGCGCACGGAGAACAAATCCACCGAAATGCCACTAACCGGCGAACCAGGCCAATTGTAATTAATTTGCCCCTCGTCCCGCACCACTGATGGATTTCCGGTTAATGTCGTGTTGTTAAAATATTCAGCGCGCCACAACGTTGAGGTGCCAGACACCAGCACCCAATCAAGGCGAGCCACAGCTTGACCCCCAGCTTCATAATACTCCACGCGAATATCATGGTTACCGCCGTTCAGATAAACATCGGCAGTGACGGTGTGGGCCTGGCTGTCATACCAAACGTCAATGGCAGGATTGTTATCCACGTAAACACGCATCCCGTCATCCATTGAGGCAATAAAACGGTAGGTGCCGGGGGAGAAGTACAGATTTCGTGTCCACTCTGCCGAGAAGCTGTCGATATTAATGTTGGCATGGGGCGAACCATCGCCCCAATCATGATCCAGGTTCGATTCTGATACGGTGACCACAGGACTACCAGACAGCGTCTGATTATTGTAATATTTGGCCGTCCAGTTGGTGTCGGCCAACACTTGTTGCGGGCTGGTAGTAAAGGTGAATACGGCCGTACCCAACAACACAAACAAAATGACGATACGTTTGATCGACATCTTTTTCTCCTTTGTATGAGAGGCGGAGGTTGCGCCTGATTTCACTGGAAGATAGATAGTTGTTATGTGGGGAAAATCAGACGCAGAGCGCCTCTAACACGTTTAAATGAAAATTTGCGGAACTCGCAAGATACGACTATAGCGTACTGGTAGAAACCTGGAATTTCAAGCAGGAACCGGGGGATCGTCAGGCAATCGTCAGCTTTCTTATTCGGTTTTCATGCGAAGCACTAACGATACAAGTCCATCTCTTTTGGCCGGACCAGATCGGTGGCTTTGCCCTCGATTGTTGGCAGATGCAGACCGCGTACCAGTACGACCGGCATCCCTTCGGCGGCCTGCCCCATGAGTAAGCCCGCCGCTGCAGCAATCTCGTCCGCCACGCCGATGTCAGTGTGTTGCAATTGGTAGCCGTACAAATCTGACTCACCGCGCCGGTCCCACAAAGCAGGGATGCCAGCCACGCCAATAGCCACCCCCACTGTGCCAATGCGAAACGGCCGTCCATGACTATCCGTAATCACCACCCCCACCTGTACACCAAGTCGGGCCGCAATCTCATCCCGCAGCTTGGCAGCTGAGGCGTCCGGATCAAGTGGCAGCAGCAGTACGGTTTCATCGCCGCCGCTTTGAGCCACGTTGGAGCGGTCGATGCCTGCATTGGCGCTGGTAAACCCCAGCCGATGGCGCACAATCAGCACTCCCTGGCGCATTCGGGAAATTTCTTCGCTTTCTTGCAAGATCAGCTCCACCATACGCGGGTCTTTGTCAGTTTGCGCAGCCACTTCGCTGGCGCGTTTGCCTGGCTGCACGTCAGCCAAGCGCACCAGTCGCCCTTCCGCCTTGGAGACAATTTTTTGGGCAATGGCCAGCACGTCACCATCAGCCAGCCCGATCTTGGCCTCGGCCAAGGCATGCAAGATTATCTCAGCCAGATTGTCACCGGGTTGAACGTGAGGAATGTGGGGAACGGCGGTTAATGTTAATGCTGCCATGCCAGTTAGGACAACCCCGTAATGCGGAGGCCCGCGCTTTTGACTTTGTGGATAACGTTGATGGCGATGAGAACGGCCGTAAGTTCCTCCACCGCCCGAGCATTTTGCAGCGCCCCGACATTGACACCGCGCAGTCCAGCATCTTCACACAGTTGCAGCACCACTGCTTTGTCAGCCTTCTTGTCGCCACAAACCAGCACGTCGCAATCCAGCTTATGTTCCAAATCCAGCAAATGGTGCGCTCCGATATTCTGGAACGCAGCCACCACCCGCGTGGCTTCACCCAACTGATTTTGCGCTTCCTCGGCAGCAGACAAGCCGCTTTCCAGCCGATGCACCCGCGCTGCCTTTTCCCCCGTTGGCGCGACTACCGTCACCAACAGCTTGTCCGTCAGTGCCGCTTTCACGCTGTCCAGCGTGCCTGCCTGTGCCCAATAGGGCACGGAAAGCACCACCAATTCTGCCTGCTGCGCGGCACTCAAGTTGTCTGTGCCGCTAATGTTGCCTTCCGGTAATCGTTCTCGCATGGAAACGGCCGCTTGCGCCCCTTCTCTTGTTTGCGCGACCCGATAATAATTTCATGTCCGGCCGCTGCCCAACGATAGCCTCAACCAAAGCCCTCATTCCCTGTACCACCTAAAATTGCAATCTTCAATGTTCATCTCCTGATAAATGTCATTTATTCAAATAATGTGGCAGCCACTTCTCCTGCGGCTGCATATTTTCTTCATGTAAGGTGCTGACTTTAACCCACTGTGGATTGGTTGCCGATTCGTCATCGACCAGTTCGGCGGGAAGTAGATCAAAACTGAGCGGCGTGCAGTTGTAATAAAACAGCAGACCGTGCCAGGCGTCACCGGTGGGATCGTAGTAGAAAAAATCTTCTTGAAAGTGTGCCAGCGAGCCAACAGCAACCTGAATGCCAGCTTCTTCTTTCAGTTCTCTTTGCAAAGCAGTGGCATTGTTTTCCCACGGTTCAATGCCGCCGCCTGGGAGACAGTAACGGCCGTTTTCCCCCACCGTCGTCATTA
Source organism: Promineifilaceae bacterium (SeqCode) (assembly GCA_050292445.1). Lineage (GTDB taxonomy): Bacteria > Chloroflexota > Anaerolineae > Promineifilales > Promineifilaceae > Leptofilum. Next base: position 6,896 of record JBNKLQ010000180.1, read on the forward strand.
ACAAAATCGTATCCCCACGCCTCACAATCCCATACGCTCCAGGCCTATGAGATAATTTCTCTTTGGGAACCAAAACCTCCCCACCCAACCAACATCGACAAGCAATCATACAATCAATCCTAAATTTAAAAAGCGGAACACAGAGCTACACAGAGAAATCACAGAGTCACACAGAGGAAAGAAAAAAATCTGCGTAAATCTGCGTAATCTGCGGATAAATCTTATTCTTCTCTACGCTCTCTGTGGCCAAAATCAACTGCTCAGCTTCTCATACCGCTGCCACACCTCGGCGGCCAGCTTGCGGCTGCGCTGTGTAATTTCTGCCTCGTCCAGCGTCAGCAGCTGCCGGTTGTGCATCAGCAGCTTGCCCGCTACCATTGTGCTGGTCACCAGGCTGCTCTCAAAGCCGAAGATGATGTGCCAGGGTAGATTGCCTGCGTTCAATGGTGTGGTGGCATGATAATCGACAAAAATAATGTCCGCCGCTGCCCCTTCCACCAAACGGCCGATTTTCTTCCCCGGCCAGAACATATCCGCTAAGGCTGCGTTGTTGTAAATGGCCATCTGAGCCACATCCATGCCATTGGCCCGGCGTGGATCGCGGTGAACCTGTTTGTGCATCAGGTAGGCCATCTTCCATTCAGCCCACATATTGTTGCTAAAGCCATCGTTGCCCAGGCAAACCGGAATCCCCAGCCGCAGCATCCCCTCGATGTCGGCCGCGCCCACGGCGTTGTTCATGTTGCTGCGCGGCTGGTGGGTCACCCAGGTACCCGTTTCGTGCAAGATATTTTTCTCCACGGTATCGACATGCACCGCATGGGCCACGATACTTTTGGGTCCCAAAATACCCGCTTCAGCCAGGCGCGGCACGACGCGCTTGCCATATTTGAACAGTGAATCGTATTCGTCTACCTCGTGTTCGGCCACATGGATGTGGAAACCGGTGTCCAGGTCCTTAGCAGCAGCAACGCAGTTAGCCAGCGTCTCATCGCTGAGCGAGAGAGCCGCGTGCAGGCCGAAGGTGCCTGCCAACAGTTCGCTGCCGCGCTCCTTGAGCGAGTGCAAAAAGCGCACGTTTTCACCAATGCCTGCTTCGGCTTCTTCCGGCCCATTGCGATCGGTTACTTCGTAGCAGAGCGCAGCGCGTACGCCAGCCCTTTCCACAGCTTCGGCGATCATGTCCAGCGAATTATTAAGCGCATTGGGGCTGGCATGATGGTCTACCAGGGTGGTAGTGCCATGTTTGATGGCATCCACCAGGCAAACCAGGGCACTGTACTCCACGTCCAAATCGAGCAAGGCGCGATCCAGCCGCCACCAGAGCCGTTCCAAAATATCGGGGAAATCTTTGGGGGGCGGACCAGGAATGGCCATGCCGCGGGCAAAGGCCCCGTAAAAGTGAGTGTGGGCGCAAATATTGCCAGGCATCACCAACTGATTACCCGCATCCAGCTGTTCCAGTTCGGGATGGGCAGCGATCAGTTCAGCAGAATCGCCAATGGTGATGATACGGCCGTCTGCCACCAACAATCCACCCTTTTCAATGATTTCATTCGGTTCAGTCCAGGTGACGATACGGCCGTTTGTGATGAGAAATTTATCGCCTGTTACCATATCAACAACCTCCTAAATTAGGGGTTTGGGAAATAATGTGTGTGATCGATCCAATTGTAGGCTTTTTTGCTTGACAGCCCAAACGGTTTGGTTAAACTCGTTGGTAAGATAGTTCCACGTAACCTTATCTAATAAAAGTCATCTAAAAAGAAGACAAACGAAATGTACACGCCTACGGTGTGAATTAAACTAAATGCAAGGAGCAAGAAATTATGGCAACCCCTGTAGAAATTACTGACAACAGCTTCCAAACGGAAGTTCTGGATTCTGACAAACCTGTTTTGGTAGACTTTTGGGCCGACTGGTGTGGTCCCTGCCGCATGATCGCCCCTTCCGTAAAAGCAATTGCGGAAGAGTATGGTGAACAAATTAAAGTTGGCAAGATGGATGTGGACGACAATCCAATGGTGCCTGGACGCTACGGCATCGTGGGCATTCCCACTTTGATGCTGTTCAAAGGCGGTCAGGTTGTGGAGCGCATTACCGGCGCACTACCCAAAGACCGCATTGTGGCCCAAATTTTGCCGCACATGAACTAATCACCCCTTAAGTGATTTTTATAAACGCCCATACTGCCTGCCAGTGTGGGCGTTTTTTGTTTTGGCAGCTGGGGGGTAGTGGCCAGTCGCTGGTAAAATCTACTGGTCACTAACCACCATCCGCTCTGACTAAGGAGAAAAAATGATTGAAGTTGCCATTATGTTAGAGGGCCAAAATGGCCTTACTTGGGAACGCTGGCAGCGCGTTGCGCGTGCCGTAGAGGATTTAGGCTTTGTCGGGTTATACCGTTCAGATCATTACACAAATGCCAATCCACCGGACAAGGAATCGCTGGAACTGTGGGTATCGCTTACCTGGCTGGCCAGCCATACCAGCCGTATCGAGTTTGGCCCGATGGTTTCCCCGGTCTCTTTCCGCCAACCGACGATGACAGCACGCATGGCCAGTGCGGTCGATGATTTGTCCAACGGCCGTCTCCATCTCGGTCTTGGCGCAGGCTGGCAGGAACGGGAACATCACAATTACAGCTGGGATTTGCTGGATATGAACGGCCGTTTCGCCCGCTTTGAAGAAGGATTACAGATCATTAGCCATTTGCTGCAAAATGATGAGCCGCTTGATTTTGCTGGCGAATATTACCAGCTGCATGAAGCCGTTTTGCTGCCCCGGCCACAGCGGCCCGGGGGACCGCCTATCCTCATCGGTGGCAATGGTCCCAAACGCACCCTCCCCCTCACTGCAAAATACGCGAAGGAATGGAACGGTGTTTACATCCCGCCCCAGACTTTTGCCGAAAGGTGTGAATTGCTGGATGAGATGTTGGTGGCAAACGGCCGTCAGCCCAGCGACGTGCGCCGCTCTCTCATGACTGGCCTTGTTTTTGGCAAAGATCAGGCCGATCTGGATGCCAAATTAGCCCCGCGCACGTTGTCTGCTGACGAACTGCGGGAACGTGGTTTAGTTGTGGGTACAGGGAATGAATTGGTGGATCAGCTGGCAGCATTCGCCGACGCAGGCGTACAGCGCATCATGCTGCAATGGCTGGATTTGGATGATATGGATGGGCTAGAAGCTTTGGCAACGGCCGTGTTACCGCAAGTCCAGTGATCGGTAATCGGTAAACAGTGAACAGTATTCGGTGACTGAATACTGATTACTGAAAACTGACCTACTGCTTACTCAGCACTTTCTTCTTCCGCGTCAGCCACTGGCTTCTCCACTGGCGTGAAGCGCTCAGCCAATTTGGCCAGTTGCTCGCTGAGTGCCTGCAAGCCTTGGGCCACACCCGTGCGAGCCTTGTTGCCCACATCGCTGGTTTGCACCTTTTCCCGCACTTGAGTCGCTTCTGTTTTCACGCGGTCGGCTGCCGGGCTTTTCTTAATTTCCTGGATGGCCTTATCTACCTCATCGGCAAAGGAGCGCATCCCGTCACGCAATTCTGTTTCCAGACGCTGCCGCTCAGTGCTATTCCAAGCAGTGCGAATAGTGTCGGCAAACTGCTTGCCAAATTCACGTAGTTCTTCCGAAATGTCCGGGGCTTGTGCGTCAGCCTTAGCCACTTCCTCTTCCTCAACAGGAACTTCCACTTTCAATCTTGCCTTTATTTCTTCAACGCTGGGGGTTGTTTCTTCAGTCATCGTTTTCATACTCCTTACTCAACAAATATTTGTTGGAAAATAATAATTTTGGACAGTAGCCTTTACGTGCTGACCAGAGATGAGTTGCATTTTTCTCAAATCACAGCACTCAAAATGGTACGCCCGTTGTCATGGATTCTTTCCACGAAAAAGCGCAGATTGGAATCTGCGACTACTGGGGAAAGCGGGCGAAGATGAGCCAATCGTGCAGTTCACCCGTTTGGTGATGGCGGCGATAATTGGCCAAACGTGCTTCCAATTGGAAGCTGCAGCGCTGAGCCACAGCAATGCTGCGCGCGTTATGAGGATAACATTCCAGGTGCAGCCGTTTCGCCCCCAGTTGAGCAAAAGCCAGTTCAGCAATAGCGTTTACCGCTTCGGTCATGTACCCCTGCCCACCATGTGCTACATGCTGCCAATAACCAACCTCAAATTTGGGCACCCGCCAATCTGGATTATGCAGACCGCTGCCACCGATCAATTCACCTGCTGCCTTTAAGAAGATAAGCATGGTCATATCATCCCCTTTGAGATAGCGATCTCGGTTGCGCAAGATTGAAGCTTCGGCACGTTTGGGAGAGATGTTGGGCCAGTCCGCCCAGGAGAGCCAGGCAGATAAATGGGCTTTGGATTGGACGATAGCATGGTACAACGCCTGACCATCACCCGGCTGGGGGCAGCGGATGAGCAGGCGCTCGGTTTCAAGCTGTCGGGGGACGTCTGGATGTGGCTGTTTTGTCATGGTGTTAATTATGAACAGTTGCAGCTTTTTTGACGAATGGGAAGTGAAGTTTGTCAGGAGGTAAACGGCCGTTCCTCACTAATCCCACCAAAATAAAAGATGTACCATGACCATAGAAGGCAACGAGGCGCAGGGCCGGAGAAAACAAATGAACAGGCAAGAACTGTCTAGGCGAATCGTCATTGTTCTGCGTTGGCTGGCCCGACTGGGCAGCTTGTTCAGTGTGGCTCTCCTGGCACTCTTCTTGTTTGGCGAAGAGATAAATCCCGGCGAGCTTACTGCTGCAGAAATTCTAGGGCTGTTTTTCTTCCCCTTTGGCATCACCGTGGGGATGTTGCTGGGCTGGCGCTGGGAAACGCTGGGCGGTACCGTGACAGTGCTAAGCTTGCTGGCTTTTTATAAGGTGCTGTACGCTGCAAACGGCCGTTTCCCGGAAGGAATCTGGTTTGCGCTGTTCGCCTTACCAGGACTGCTCTTCCTGTACTGCGGCCTTCACAACCACAACACAAACCATACACCAAGGATTGTATAATCAGATGACGACCATTTCCCCCCAGGCAGAAAAGAAACTGCGGCATACTTTTCGTACCCTTAACCGCTTTATGCTGCTCATGTGGCGGCTAGGGTTGGCCCGTTTTATCAACATCTGGCCAGACGTGGGCGGGCGCATCATGGTCATCCAACATATTGGCCGCAAAACAGGCAAGGTCCGTCAAACGCCGGTCAATTACGCCGAAATAGAGGGTGAGATTTACTGCACCGCTGGCTTTGGCTCCATTTCCCATTGGTATCGCAATTTGCTGGCCAACCCAGAGGTGGAGATTTGGCTGCCAAACGGCCGTTTCCACGCCCACGCCCAAGACATCACCGACGACCCCAACGCCCTCCCCCTGCTGCGCCAGGTGCTCATTAGCAGTGGCTTTGCCGCACCGGCCGTCGGTGTTTACCCCAAAACCATGTCCGATGAAGAACTAGCCATCGTGACTGAAAAATACCGCCTCATTCGCTTTACCCGCCAGCAGCCTGCTGCGGGTCGAGCAGATTTACTTTGGGTTTGGCCCGTCCTGGCAGGCTTACTGCTGGGACTTGTGTGGTTCAAGCGTCGTTACGCTGAGGATTAAACTCATGAATACAAACACAAAGCGTTTACTTTACTGGTTGCCCAGGGTGCTGACTATTCTGTTTGCTCTGTTCATCAGCATTTTTGCCCTGGATGTTTTTGGCGAAGGGTACAGCGTAGGCGAAACAATCATTGCCTTGTTTATGCACCTGATTCCCACCTTTATTGTGGTCATCGCTTTACTCATCGCCTGGCGTTGGGAAAGAATTGGGGCAGCCCTGTTTATCGCCCTGGCAATATTCTTCCTGGTCATGTCCGAAGGTGAGGGTTGGATTATTGCCGGACCGTTGCTGGTATTAGGGATTTTATTCTTATTTGACTGGCAGGTGAATGCGCATTTGCAAACGGGATAATTGGGAAAAACGGCCGTTCCTCACCCGAGAAACGGCCGTCCACTCACAAAATTACGCAATTACAAACCTACTTCACAATATTCACCAACCGCCCCTTCACCACAATCACCTTGCGCGGCGGTTTGCCTTCAAGCCAGCCCTGCACCTTTTCTGAGGCCA
>JBNKLQ010000181.1:0-12995 GCA_050292445.1 Promineifilaceae bacterium (SeqCode)
CAAGCAGGTCTACGTGGGTATCCACACCATAATTGCGCCACTGCCACATCCGGCTCTGGGCGTTAAACTCGCCGCGCTCCAGCACAAGCTGCACTGTTTTGCCCTGATAATAAGTGGCCATGCGCTGAATCAATTCGCCCACCAGTACATCAATGCCAATCCCAGAAAGCGGCGTAAAGATGCCGTTGCGCCCGCCCCACTTAAACGGAGCAATCAGATCGATGATCTTAATACCCGTTTCCCAAATCTGCGCCGTTTTGGTTGGCTCAGTGTGAGGCGTGTTTTCTTTTGCCGTGCCGCCTAATAGTTCGACAGCGGCTGTTAACCCCTTAAACTGCGCCCAGTCAAGCGGCGTGCGACCATGGCTGTCTTCGCTGGCGGCATCACTGCCATAATTCAAGAGCAGCTTCACAGTTTCCGGTTGGTTGCGTATAACGGCCGTATGCAACGCCGTCTGTTGGTGATTGGATATGATGGCCGGATCGGCACCACTTTCCAGCAGCCATTGCACCAGTTCGGTTTGACCCATGTGGACAGCACGGTGCAGCGGCGTGCCGCCGTTATGATCCAGCACATTGATGTCGGCACCCGCTTCCAGCAGCAAAGCGGCCAACGGCTGATTGCCCGTGCTGGCTGCCCAATGCAGCGCGGTGATCCCCAGCGGCCAATACCAGCCGTCAGAGGCCACGCCCCATTCGGTATGAGTGGTCAGCAGGTCCGGATCGCGCCGCACCAGCTGCCGAACCTGGATCAGGTCGTCATTTTTGAGGGCAATAAAAAAGGTAATGCGGTTACTCAATTTGTCGTCTTGTGACGGACGATATGTTTTGCTTGTCATGGGACTTATACGCTCCTTGAGCTGTTGTCGCGCGTCATAAAGACGCTTTTTTACAGTCGAAAGGGGTAGATTGAGTTGATTGGCAATGTTGTGGTAGGAACGGCCGTTCAAATAAAACAGTCGCGTCACTTCCCGGTAAATTTCTGGCAAGCTATTCACCGCTGCCTGAACCGCCAGCCTATGCTGCAATTGCTCCAGCATCGCCTCCGGGCCAGTTAGCTCGCTGGCCAAATCTGGAGCATCATCCAGCGCCAGCAGCGTCGCTTGCTGGCCACGCGTCAGCCGATCGCACTGCTTTAGCACGATGCGCCGCAGCCAGCCGGGGAACGCTTGCGGTTCGCGCAGGCTGGGCAGGCAGCGGTACGCTTCCCAGAATGTTTCCTGCGTAGCATCCTGCGCCTGCTGCTGCTGGCCCAAAAATTGGTAAGCGGTGAAGTAAGCCATGTCCTGAAACTGGACCACCAGTTGGCCGAACGCTGTGCTATTGCCGTGTTGAGCGGCCGTTACCAACTCTACATAATCACTCATCTGCCTGTTACCTGATTTCATCATCTCGAAGGCCTTCTATCTATAAAGTCCCAAATTTGTCCGCAAAAGTTACCAAAAATCCAGAACTGTTGCACCGATTAGGCCAAACCGATCATAATCTGTGGGTACCGAACAGACTTATATTAGGACTTACGCAATCCCATGAGAATTTGTGATAATGGGTGAATGAACAAATTAACCCACTGGGATTACTGTCAATTTTTGTTGGTCAGCCAAGTAAACTACACTCAAACCTACTTCGCTGACCATAGTGAACAATTCAGTCATGACCGTATCAATCGACTGATGCGCGCTGCCAAGCTGACACCGCGTGAACTGCGGCAAATGGTGCGCCAAGAGTTGGCTCTGTCAGAAAACGGCTACATTCTCTTTGATGATACGGTTCTTGATAAAAGCCACTCCTTCACCATTGAACTGGTACGCCGTCAGTGGAGTGGCAATGCGAAAAAAGTAATCAAGGGCATCGGCATTGTTACCTGCGTCTACGTCAATCCTGATACGGAACAATTCTGGGTCATCGATTATCGCATCTTTGACCCTGACCGAGATGGTCGGAGCAAGCTGGACCATTTGTTGGACATGTGGCAAACGATTCTTCATGTTGAAAAACTGCCTTTCCGCACGGTGTTGATGGATAGTTGGTATGCCACCATGAACGTGATGAAAGCAATTGAAAAAGCAGGCAAGATTTACTACTGTCCGCTCAAATCAAATCGTCAAGTTAGTGAGTCGCCCGATGAGCCGTATCAACGCGTCGATTCGCTGATGTGGTCTCAGGACGAAGTGAAAACAGGCAAAACAGTTCATCTGAAAAAGTTTCCCAAAGGTCACCAATTGAAATTGTTCCGGATAGCGTTGTCTACCCAGCGCACGGATTATGTGGTCACCAACGACCATTCTCAAGATTCAGCTGATGCTACCCGAGAAGAAAGTGCCATCCGTTGGAAGATTGAGCAGTTTCATCGTGAAGCTAAGCAGGTGACGGGTTTGGAATCATCCCAATGTCGTTCGCAACGAGCCCAACGGAATCATATTGCTTGTGCTATGTTGGTCTGGGTTCGCGTGAATCAGATTGCTCAGCAAACTCAGAAAAATGTTTATCAAATCAAGCAGGGATTATTGGATAGCTATATGCGCGAGCAATTGCGTCAGCCTTCTATCTCTATGCTCCCTGCGTAAGTCCTAATATTTCTTCAGGTTAAGGACTCTGAACCATGCGCGAAGCCGATTTCCTCCAACAATTCCTCCACCTCCTCCATGCAGACGTGCTTGGCTTAGATCTGGAACAAAAAACAAGCTTGCTCCAAAGTATTTGCCAGAAAGCCCAGCAAGCGCCCGAAAAACCATTGCCCACCTGCCGCATTGTCTCGTTCATCACTGGCCGCCGCCCCATTGATGAAGCGGCCCATCCTGGCCTTGGCTCAAGCGACAACACCAGCATGATCTGCAATTTCCCCGATCCTGAAACAAACAAAACCTATATCCTGTTTGAACTAAACGGGCTGGAACATTACTCGCCTGAAGCATGTGATTCATTCCATCTCGATGTGACCCTTTCTTTCACCGGAACAGATAATTCCCAGCGCACGTACCCCATTCCAGGTTGGAATAAGCGCCCAATTGAGCCCATGATCTTTAAAAAAGTCTCAGGGGAAAATCCCATCCTGCAATCCATCTCTTTACGCGATATTGCCGGGCACAATCTGGTTTTAGCTTTATCACCCCAAAAGGATTTTTTGCCAATCGACTGGTCTTGGGATGAACTGGATCACGCGGTTCGAGGGGCGGCCACCGATGGCACAGATCCTTTCACCTTTGGCCATCTATTCACGCAGATTGTGCATGTCTCCATTCGGTTGATACATGATGATGTGCCTGTTGCCGCCGCCCATACCTTGCTGGACGTTTGTGATACACGACGGTATGGTTCTCTGTATCAGCGCATTGTGGAACGGTTACTCGTGCCGGACACAGAGCAACAGGCGCAAAGAGCCGGAGCAGCGCCTTTAGACGTATCTTTCCATCCCTGGTTTCCGGTTTTAAAGATTGGCGCAGACAAGGCAGACCTTTATACAGATGCCCTAATTGAAGACATTGTTCACAAAAAACGCCATCTGACCGATCCCAAATGGTTGATGCGCGTCGGACTTTATCTGGAGTTACTAACCTGCATTGGCATTTTTGAAGCCGTCAAAGAAGATGTGGGTGATTTACTCAGCCCAGCGGAACGGGTGGCTTACGAACAACACCCTTTCTTTGCCGAGATTCGCACGCGACTAAATCCAAAAGGGTGGCGCAAAGTGTGGCAGCTGCGGGAAATATCGTTTCCCCGATTTGGTGTCCCGCAAACCGGTCCGGTTTGCAGCCTGAACCTGCTGCAAAAGAAAAAGGCGACGCTTGCCTTTTTGCAAGTTCACCATGATGATTTGAAACATGCCATCGCCCTGGCTGGAAAGAACGAATACAATGCCCAGGAAACATGGCACAGAGTTTTTCGCGATGCAGAGCGTGCCGTACTTCGCAAAACTGATGATGCTTTCCCCGAATTGGGATTTTTAGACAACACGCTGAAAGAGATTATCCTCTGGCATCAAAAGGGAAGAACTGCCCTTACAGGAACCTCATTAAGACAGATCACTAACTTTGTTGGCGATCAGGATGGCTTGTTTGCCTCCGCTTGCAACCAATACCGGGCTTCGATGAATGAGGTGGCTGAATGGGCCAAACACCACAGCTTGATGGACTATACAGGCAGAGAATGTGTTCCCTATCAGGTGAGTCTCTTGCAGGCCTATATGGAGAAAAAATCCGGACAGGTAGAGCGATTGCAGCGCCGGGATGGATATACTGAATCGTTGGAAGCAATTGTAAAGTTGCCCACAGAATTTAATGTTTCTTCTGAATTGATCTTTGAGTTGCTTTCAGAAGTCCCGCTTTTTCGGATACTTTCCGCAGACGAGCGCCACCAACTGGCCAATACAGCTCGCGAGATTGTACTTGGGCCGATGGAGCGAATCATCGTTGAGGGACGAGCCGGTTCCTCCCTGTTTTTAGTTGGGGGCGGCAGCCTGGAAGTATTGATTCGCCAGACCGATGGCGTGGACAAGGTGATCGACATCAAAAGTCGAGGAGATGTGGTGGGCGAGGTGTCCTTGTTAACCGGTGCCCCACGTACGGCAACCGTGCGGGCGGTGAAAAGCGCGACGGTGTATGAAATTGGCAAGCGGCAATATCAACCCATCATCAAGGCCAGACCTGAACTGGTTGATGAACTGGCCAGGATTATGAAGAGAAACATGCAAAACATCCAGCAGCAGCGCGAAGCGTACACGAACGAAGATGTATCACTTGCCGTCAAAGAGCGTATCTGGCGATTCTTCTTTGGGAGCTAATGTTTCGCCTCTCTATCCTAAAATTTCATGGCGTGAGTCGTTTTTGGTCACGTGGGAACAAGGTAGCCAGCCGCAAATTGGTCAGTCCCAACAGCTGCATCAGCAGCCGCTCCAGCCCGATGGCAAAGCCGCCGTGCGGCGGCATCCCGTAGCGGAACGCTTCCAGATAGGTCTCAAATGGCTCTGTGGGCAAGTTGGCTTTGGCCAGTGCCGCCAGGTAATCGGCGTATAGGTGCAGCCGCTGCCCGCCAGTGATCAGTTCCGTGCCGCGAAACAACAGGTCGAAGGGGTTGGAGTATGCAGGGTTTTGCGGATCGGGATGGGTGTAGAACGGCCGTTTTCCCATCGGATACCCCACCACAAATAAAAAGTCGCTGCCATGTTCCTGCTGCGCCCACTCACCCAGCCAGCGCTCATCCTGTGGTGACAGATCTGGCTCGCCCCGCACGTCCACACCATGCCGCTGCCAGATTAGCTCCTGCGCTTCGGCAAAATGAATGTGGGGAATTTGTGTTGGCACTTCTGGCAAATTCGCCTTCAGGAGTGTCAATTCTGCACTATAATTTGCCGCCAACGATTCAAAAATCCCCGCTAACACTGTGCGCACCATTGCCATCACCGTAAAATGATTCTCGATGAAGCCAAACTCCACGTCCAGGCTCACATACTCATTCACATGGCGCGACGTGTCGTGCGGCTCGGCGCGGAAAACTGGCCCCACCTCAAACACGCGGGCAAACACGCCAACCATGATTTGTTTGTAAAATTGCGGGCTTTGCGCCAGAAAGGCATCGCCGCCAAAGTAGTTGAGCTTAAACACGTTTGCCCCGCTTTCTGTGGCCGAAGCCACCAGCTTGGGCGATTGCACTTCGGTGAAATGGTTGGCCGTCAGCGTAGCGCGAAACCCAGCCATCGCCCCAGCTGCCAGGCGAAACACCGCCCGTCGCAGTGGATGTCGGTTAGCCACGACGGCATGGTCGAGCAGCGTCGGCAGCCCAGCTTTGAGCCGCTTTTGCTGCAAAGGCACCGGCGCTGGCTCCGTCACCGGGGTGATGACGCTGATTTGCGGCTGGTGCAGTTCCACACCGTCCGGTGCCTGTGGCGATGCCACTACCACACCCGTCAACTCAATGATGCTTTCTAAGTTTAGCTCTGCAATCGGGGCGAGATCATCCTCGCTTTCGGTTACGGCCTGGATGGTGCCCCAGCCGTCACGCAGCACCACAAAACTGACCCCACCCAAACGGCGCACATTGTGCAGCCACCCCGTCAGGCGCACCTGCTGCCCAACGTAGCTGCTGGCTTCGACTGTTCTAATTGTGTTCATAAAAACCTCCATTGCTACTCTTAAATAAAAAAAGCCCTCGTCTCCAAAATTTGGGGACGAGAGCTGCTTTTGGGCAGCAAAAGACGCTGCCCAACGCTATAAAAAAACGCCCGCCCTCTAATTAGGAGGACGAGCGTTTGATTTTGCGCTCGTGGTGCCACCACCAATTTGCTAGCGTTACTTGTAACGCTAGCCTCTTGCGGCTTGCAGTTTGTGCATACAAACTACCAAAGCCTGGACGCTGTAACGGGCGCACCCGGATTTAGTTATTTAGTTTCCAGTAGGTCAGTGGGTAGTCATCAGTTTTTACTGAATTCTGATTACTGAAAACCGTTCACCTATCAGCTCAAGGGTGTCATTAATGGGGTTTGCCGACGATGTTTGCAGCAATTACATCGCTCTCTGGGCGGCAAAAGGGCCTATCAACCTGTCCCTTTCATTGCTTTTAGTTTATGTGTTGTTTGGGGGTGCATGATAACAAATGGGCGAGACAATTGTCAATGCTTATTTCTTTAAACTCGGTACAATAAACAAAAACAAGCACAAGTTTGAAGGATAAGCAAGTATGGCAAACGGCCGTTCCAAACCAACCACCGATCTCATTTGGCGTACAGGACAAAAGTTCCGCCAATATATCGATCATGTGCAGCCGCCAGATGCTTTAATCATGGTAATGGTTGCCCTTATTGTTGGCGTGGGAACCGGTTTGGGAGCCGTGATTTTTGTCTGGTTGCTGAGGCAGATCAACCAGCTAACGATTTGGATTCAGTCGTGGAGTGGCGAGTTGGCGGGGTTAGCCCTGGCGATGGGTACTGCCGGGTTGCTAGTTGGCTATGTTGTCAATCGTTGGGCCAAAGAAGCCAAAGGGCATGGCGTTCCGGAGGTAATGGAGGCATTGGCGCTGCGAGGCGGCCGTATTCGGCCCAGAGTCGCATCCATCAAAGTGCTTGCCTCTTCACTAACAATTGGCACTGGCGGCTCGGCCGGACGTGAAGGCCCCATTGTGCAGGTTGGTTCAGCGTTGGGTTCCACGCTTGGTCAACTGCTCCACTTTTCAGCTGAACGGATTCGCACCTTGGTGGCCTGTGGCGCGGCGGCAGGCATTGCCGCTACTTTTAATGCGCCTATTGCTGGCGCGATTTTTGCCCTGGAGGTCATCCTGGGCAAGTTTACCGTGAGTTATTTTGGTGCCGTGGTGATTAGTTCCGTTGCAGCCAGCGTTATTGGCCGACATTATTTAAGCGATCGGCCTGCTTTTACCGTGCCTGCCTATCCTTTCCAGTTCCAGGAATTGCCGCTGTATGTTGTGCTGGGGGTGTTGGCTGCTTTGGCCGCCGTTGTTTTTATCCGGCTGCTTTATTTTATGGAAGAGCGTTTTGATGAATGGCGGCTGCATCCTGCGTTTAAGGCTGGGCTAGGGATGTTGCTGACGTTGGCTGTGGCCATGCTGTTGCCAGGACGGGAAGCGCTTGGCCCTGGCTTGGAGTTTATCGGCGAGGCTATTGCCGAAGATTTTAGTTTATCACTCGGCTTGATGTCTATTTTGCTGGTAACAAAGTTGTTGGCTACCTGTTTTACCCTAGGTAGCGGTAACTCTGGCGGTGTTTTTGCGCCAGGTCTGTTTATGGGGGCCGTTGTTGGGGGCATGGTAGGAACCGTGGCGCATTCCATTTGGCCAGAGATCGCGGTGAATCCAGGGGCTTATGCTATTGTGGGCATGGCGGCTGTTTTTTCTGGAGCGGCACGAGCGCCAATTACGGCCGTTCTCATCGTCTTTGAAATGTCTAATGACTACAAATTAATCTTGCCCCTGATGCTGGCTACCGTACTTTCCACCTTGCTGGCTGAATATTTGTTCCCCGAATCAATTTACACGCTGAAGCTGCGGTTGAAGGGAATTAGCCTTCAGCGTGGGCGTGACTTGGACGTGATGCAAAGCTTGCAGGTGAAGGAAGCGATGACTATCGATCCGTATCTGGTTCAAGAAAATATGCCATTGCCCCAGTTAGGGGAACTGTTGCGGCGGACGCATCATCATAGCTTCCCGGTGGTGGATGAAGAGCTCAATTTGGTAGGGATGGTGAGCCTGCGCGACTATGAACGGGTGGCCGCTCGGGATGACAGTGCTAGCTTGCACGTGCGGGATATTGCTACTTTGGGGCGACTGCTGACAGCTTATGAAGATGAGCCATTGAGCGAAGTTGTCCAGCGGCTAGCTGTGCGGGGCATTAACAAGTTGCCTGTCGTTGCCCGATCTTCACCGCGACGCGTGGTAGGGGCCATCCGGCGGGGCGACATTGTGAAAGCCTACAATGTGGCTATGACCCATCGGCGAGAAGGTGAGCCAGACATTGAGAAACTGCCAGTGCTGCCCAATCCGCAAATGTGCTTCTTAGATGTGGAAATTACCCCTGAGAGCAAGGTGGCACATAAAACAGTGGCGTCTATCGCGCCACAGCTACCTTATGAATGTGTGGTGGTGTCGGTGCGGCGGCAAGGCTCACTGTTGGTGCCGCACGGGGATACGGTTTTGCAGCCAGGTGATATTTTAAATGTCTTTGTACGCCGGGCTGATGAGGTGCAACTGCGAAACTGTTTGGGTATGGCGCAAGCAGAAAAGAAATAAAAACGGCCGTTTCCCCATGGGAAACGGCCGTTTAAAAAGTCAGTTTAGCTTGCTGTTTAAGCAATTTTTTGAATCTTGAGCTGTATTTGCCCGCCAGGTGTCTCCACGGCAACCGTTTGGTTTTTCTTGGCACCCAGCAGGGCACGGCCAATGGGAGATTCATTAGAGATAAGGCCGTTGCCTGGGTCAGCTTCATGAGCACCCACAATGTGATAGGTTGCTTCATATTCTTCATCTTCATCTAGTTCCAACACGGTTACCGTGTGGCCCACGCGCACCTTATCGGACGGACCAACATCCTCAATGATTTTGGCGCGGCGCAGGGAATCTTCCAGGTCTTTGATACGGCCGTCAACAAATCCCTGCTCCTCTTTTGTGGCATGGTAGTCGGCATTTTCCTTCAGATCACCTTGGGCAATGGCCGTCTGTAATTTGTTGGCCAACTCCTCTCGCTTTTCGCCTTTGAGATAGGCCAATTCCTCTTTGATTTTTTGTAATCCTTCTTCAGTTAAGTAGACAACATCAGTTAAATCTTGCGTCATTGCCTTCTCTCCGTGCACGAATCAGGCAGTGTTCGTGCGTAAATATACGCAGCTAATAAGAAATTAAATTTTAGGTTATTGCCGTGGAAATGTGTATCCCACCTGAATGTGAGGGTGGGTCATGAATCAAAACACGTTTGTTATATTTCCCACAATTTAATTATGTGTCCAATGCGGCATCCCTAGTGTAGATTGAACCAAAGAACCCCGCACGTTGCGGGGCAAAACACCTGTTTTTTACTGACGGTTACCATACGCTGAGTGGCCCATAGTATAACTTAGCCCCTTTGTTCTGTCTAGCTTTTTTGTGTTGCCAGCGTATAAATTCATCCATTTTTTAGACTTGGGGAACTCATCGGGCTGGATTTGGTGCCTCAAGCTTGCCGGCAAAGTAGTTAAATTGGCATATTGTTTTGTTGTCTTTTCTTCCTTACACTTCAAAAAGTATGGCCTACAAATGGGGGTGGGATGCCAACCTGAAATTGTTGCCTCCAACTGCCGTAGGTGACCCACTAAATTGGGTTATGAAAATTTCATTGATGCATTCTACGTGTGGACTTTGCTGCCAAATGGCGTAACTATTCAGCAATCCACTGACTTTATTCTATGAATCAACAACATCAGCTTGATGCGCTTCTCACGCCAGAAGTGCCACCCATATACTTACAGGATTACATCATCGCTTTGGTTTTGAATGAAGCTGGAGAAGCCATGGTGTGGGAGCAGCAAAAGCCAGGGGGCGGAACTTGTTGGCAAGTTATGGAGCGGTTATTGTTGCCCGATGAAGATCCATTTACGGCCGTTCAGCAAGAATTGTTAGCACAAACCGGTCGTCAAACAGGCCAGTGGGCTTATTTAGGCAGTCATACCGTCGATACCAACCAACCGATAGGCGTAGGCTACTTTTTTTGTGCGCAGCAAACCCGGGAGATTGTCCAGGGTGCCCCGGACCAACCGACTCCAAATGGGGAATTGCCTTGCCGCAAATGGATACCGTTAACTGATTTGCGCTATGCTTTGTTAGACGGCCGTTTAGCCGTGACCCGACACGCTTTAACCGTTTCTCTGGCGTTACTCACTATCCTCAAATAAGATACCGGCCTTGTTTGCCCCCAACATGGCTTCTTTATATACTTCTGGCTTGAGCAGAATAGATCCATCCCAATAGACACCTAACAATTTAGGTAACACTCGCAAGAAAATAAGGATAATCCCCTATGCCATTTGAGCCACTATATGATGTGCCGGTAGAGCGTCATGCTTATGTTGAGTTAGCTAGCGTTGAAAATAAAAACGGCCGTATCGGCCTTCTGATGCTGCATGGCTTTATGGGCAGCCCACTGAGTTCGCATGCGATGGCTAAGTACCTGGCCGAACATGGCGTTTCTGTGCATTGTCCACTGCTGCCTGGCCATGGCCATTATCCCGACAAGCTGCACAAAATTCCCCGGCAGGCATGGCTGGATGAAGCACACGAAGCGTTTGAGGCCATCCAGAGTCAATACGACGAGCTATTTTTGATGGGACATTCGATGGGGGTAGTGTTGGCAGCCCACCTCTGCCTGCAAAATCCAGAGGTACGCGGTCTGATCATGCTGACGCCGCTTTATGAGGCACCCGATGACCGACTAAAATTTATGAAGGTTTTGCGCTTTGTGATGCCCTGGTTTTACCCGTACAAATTGCGCTCTATGCGTAAATTGGTGCGGGAGCGGGTGCTCGATTTTGATCCCACGATTGATTTTGACGATCCTGAGTTCCAACAAAATGAGCTGCCCAAAGTGAGCCGAGTGTCTACTGGGTCGTTGGTGGAAATGGTAAAGATGGCGGAATACGGCCGTACCCTTTGGCCCACACTTGCCACGCCCTCCATCATCTTTCGCGGTGGGCACGACCCGGCGGTGAAGCCAGGAACCATCGACAAGTTGTTTGAAGTTTTACCGGGACCGCACAAAAAGCTAAAAACCTTTCCTGAAGCGGGACATGAACCAATGCGGCCGTTTGACCCGGCCCATAAAGAGCTTTGGCCAATGGCCTTGGAATTTATTCGCACTTACTCTTGTAAAAGCGGGGAAGTTTTGGATAATAAGGAAAAGTAGTAGACTCGCTTTTACGTAAGCAATCGGCCAAATTGTCCTAATTATTTGATAGAAGCGGTTCGCCGATTGCAAAAATTGGCTTGGCAACCATTCCCACAAAATAATTGCCGCTTTTCCCACATTTCTAACTTGTTTCGAACCATGCATCAGCGCCTTAAGTGAGGTAAAATTTTGGGCATGATGAAATCGATCAACCGCTTGTTGTTCGTGCGTCGTCGGCAGGGAAATAACCTGCTGCTATTTCGCACCCAATGGCTGATTTGCCCACTCCATTTATGGGCCGG
This sequence comes from Promineifilaceae bacterium (SeqCode), assembly GCA_050292445.1. Lineage (GTDB taxonomy): Bacteria > Chloroflexota > Anaerolineae > Promineifilales > Promineifilaceae > Leptofilum. The sequence goes on from JBNKLQ010000181.1 coordinate 11,658, forward strand.
TCGCCAGCAATTCAACCAACTTAATATCAGATAATTTAGAGAACTCCCCGCCTACAAGTAGATGGGGAGTTTTTATTTTGGAAAATTGAGGAGAAATATGGAGCAAGAAAAAGATACGGCCGTAACCCACACCACCTATCGCATTCAGATTAGCCCGAAAACGGCCGTTAACCAAACCAAACTCGTCCAGGCCGCCCACCAACTCGGCATCCCCAGCCTCACCACCTGCCACCCCAGCCGCCTCATCTTCCTCCAAGGCAGCTTAAATTCGGCAGATGCAGAACGATTAGCCCAAGAACTCCTCACCGACCCCGTCACCGAAACATTTACCCTCAGTCATTTACCCTTTACCATTAACAATTCACCATTAACCATTGAAACAACCTTGCTCCCCGGCGTCACCGACCCGCCCGCCGAAAACCTGCGCCACGCCGCCGAGTTACTGGGCATTGCAGGCTTAGAGCGCGTGGCCACCGGGCAGCGGTACGAGCTGGCTGGCGACCTGAGCGATGCTGACAAGCAGCGACTGGCCAGCGAAGTTTTAGCCAACCCCGTCATCCAGCGCTTTGCCATTGACCAGCCCATCAGCCCGCCCTTTTTTGCTTACCAACCCGGTGATGGCTTCGTTGAAACGGTCGTTATTCGCGGCATGTCTGATGACACCTTATTGGCCATCAGCCAGAAGCGGCGGTTGGCGCTGAACTTGGAAGAGATGCAGGCCATCCGCACTTACTACGAGCAAGAAGAGCGCGAAGCCACCGATGTGGAACTGGAAATGATCGCCCAAACCTGGAGCGAACATTGCGTCCACAAAACGTTCAAAGCCATCATTGATTATGAGGGTCCACTGCCAGGCAAAACGGGTAAGGCCGAACAACAAACCATCGACGGACTGCTGAATACCTACATTCGCGCCGCCACGGACAAGGTAAACAAGCCGTGGGTGCGCTCGGCGTTTGTGGACAATGCGGGGATTGTTGCTTTTGACGAGCAATTTGATCTGGCCTTCAAAGCGGAAACGCACAATCATCCCTCAGCCTTGGAGCCGTTTGGCGGGGCCAACACCGGCGTGGGTGGCGTGGTGCGCGACGTGCTGGGCGTCGGTGCGCGACCCATCGCCAATACTGACGTGCTTTGCTTTGGCCCGCTCGATTTGCCGCAGGAAGATTTGCCCGCTGGGGTGCTGCACCCGCGCCGCATTGCTGATGGCGTGATTCACGGCATTGAAGATTACGGCAACAAGATGGGCATTCCCACGGTGAATGGTTCCATCCATTATCATCCAGGCTACACTGCCAATCCGCTGGTTTACTGCGGCTGCGTGGGCATTTTGCCGCA
>JBNKLQ010000182.1:0-12796 GCA_050292445.1 Promineifilaceae bacterium (SeqCode)
ACAATGTGCAGGGAGCCTGCGACATGGGTGGGTTGGTGAACGTTTTCCCTGGCTATCAACCTGTGGCCGATGAAGCCGCCCGGCGCAAATTTGCCGCTGGCTGGCACATTCCCTTTGAATCACTAAATCCCAAACCCGGCCTGACGGTGACGGAAATTATGCATGGCGTGCTAGACGGCCGTATCAAAGCCATCTACATCATGGGCGAAAATCCCATGCTGTCTGATCCCAATCTGAGCCATGTTTACCATGCCCTGGAGCAGGTAGAGTTCTTGGTGGTGCAAGACATTTTCATGAACGAAACGGCCGAAATGGCCCATATTGTCTTACCAGCGGCCAGCTTTGCTGAAAAATCGGGCACCTTTACCAGCACAGAACGACGCGTGCAGCTTGTTCGGCCAGCCTTGCCGCAGCCAGGCAAAGCCCGTCCAGATTGGCAAATCATTACCCAAATTGCCCAATGCTTGGGGGCAGATTGGTCTTATTGTGATCCCGCAGAAATTTTTACGGAGTTGGCCAGCCTCACACCGCAATACGCAGGCATGTCGTATGAACGGCTGACACAGGGTGGGCTGCAATGGCCTTGCCCCACGCCGGATCATCCAGGAACGGCCGTTTTGCATAACGGTCAATTTGCCAGAGGCAAAGGATTACTGTGCCCGGTTCAATTTAAACCACCTGTAGAAGAAGCCGATGAAAACTTTCCCTTTACGCTTTCCACAGGGCGAATTTTGTTTCATTGGCACGGTGGTACGATGTCGCGTCGCTCACCTGGTTTAGACATGGTAGCACCAATGGCCGAAGTTGAAATTAATCCGGTGGATGCACAAAATTTAGGCATAAGCAGTGGCGACTGTGTTCGGGTTGAATCGCGCCGTGGCACAGTTGCCGCTGCTGCTCGTCTGACAGATCGCTCCCCTAAAGGCACCGTGTTTATGACGTTTCATTATGCAGAAGCGGCCGTAAACTTATTGACGCACGACACGGTTGATCCCATAGCCAAAATCCCCGAATATAAAGTTTGCGCTGTCCGGGTGAGCAAACAGGAATAATAAGTCCCATTAAAAAGGTAGAGTGACATGGAAAATAAGACTGGTTTTAATGTAGATGCCCTTGTGCCCAAGGAGATGGCACATAAGGCGGAAGCCACCGGTGTGGCTAAAGCTAGGCTGGGGCCACTGCGGATGTTTGCCTTAGCCGTGTTGGCCGGGGCCTTTATTGCGTTGGGGGCTATTTTTGCCACCACCGTTACGACTGGCAGCACGCTTTCTTTTGGCCTGACCAAGCTGCTGGGCGGTTTGGTCTTTTGCCTGGGCCTCATTTTGGTGGTTGGGGCAGGCGCGGAGCTGTTCACCGGCAATAATCTTATTGTCATGGCCTGGGCAGATAGAAAAATTACGACCGGGCAGCTTTTGCGTAATTGGGTGATTGTTTATCTGGGTAATTTTGTGGGCTCGGTGGGAACGGCCGTTATCATGCTCTTTAGCAAACAATACACCTTTGCCAACGGGGCACTCGGTCAAAATGCACTCAACATCGCTAACGGCAAAGTAAATCTGGCGTTTGGCCAGGCACTGGTACTGGGTATCTTGTGTAACGCGTTGGTTTGCCTGGCAGTCTGGTTGTGCATGGGGGCACGGAGCGCCACTGATAAGATTTTGTCCATCATTTTTCCCATTACCGCTTTTGTAGCTGCTGGATTTGAACACAGTGTGGCCAATATGTATTTCATCCCGATGGGGTTGCTAATTAAAGGGGGGGCATCAGCTGAATTTTGGACGCAAATTGGAAGTACGGCCGCATCCTTTGAAAACCTCACCTGGGGAAACTTCTTCCTGCGCAACTTGCTACCTGTCACCATTGGCAACATCATTGGTGGTGCATTATTGGTAGGGTTGGTGTATTGGTTTATTTATCTGCGCCCTACTTGGACCGGGGCACGGGCTTCGTAGCGATAGCTTTCAAGTGGAAACGGCCGTTTCCGGTTCTATTGCTTCTTCCCTGCCGGGTTTTAACAGACGCAATGTTGTGACCAGTAAGGCGGCCATAATGGCACCCCAAAATATAAAGGGTATTGTTGAGCCAATCTCAAAAAGTGCCCCGCCAATAATGGGCGCAAAGGCATTGGCCCCGCTAAAAAAAGCAGACGAAATGCCAAGCATTCCCCCTGTCTCATTGGTCGCAATGCGTTTGGTAATAAGGCTGTTGATAGAGGGCTGCAAGATTCCGCCACCGATGCCGGTGGGAATCATCATCAATAAAAGCCAGGCGAGACCAAGCCATCCTTTATCCGCTTCATCCGGCAGGCCAACAGACATGTTGCTGGCGTCGATTTCAACGGACCCTTCAGTTTCTGAAGTGCTGCTTAGCTCGGCTGTCAGCGCAGCTTTGTCATACCAGGGCACCGGCTGATGTGGCGTGAATCCCATAAAGGTTAGCCCAATAGCGAGCATGGCCAAACCGCCATATATGAGCCGTCTGTCCCCATATTGACGGCTCCAGCGACCAATGAGTCCCCCTTGCACGGCAACCACAATAACACCCACAAAGACAAACACCACGGCGTTGCCGGAGGCATTCAAGCCCAAACGATTTAAGGTAAACAAAGACAGGATTTGCTCAAAACCGCCGAAGGCCAACTGTTGGGCAAACATAAGGGCCAGCAACAAACCAACGGCCGGATGTTTTACGGCCGTTACCAACGATCCCAAATTCAATGCCACCTTTTCACTCATTTGGCTGCGTTTTTCCGGGGTGAGCGTTTCCTTAAACCAGGTGGAGGTGAGCACGATTGAGAGCAGCGAAAAGCCAGCCGCTGCCAATGCCGGGACGCGGTAATTGTTGCCGCTTAGTGCCAGGGAAACAAAGGCAATAATGGGGCCAATAATAAAACCCAGGCCAAAAGCTGCGCCAATTAAGCCCAACCCCTGGGTTCGGGTTTTTTCAGTGGTGCTGTCACTGATAGCGGCCTGGGCTGTGGCAATATTGGCCCCGCTGATGCCATCGATGAGTCGGGCCAGAAAGATCAGCCACAGAGAATTGGCGGCAGCCAAAAGTAAAAATCCAGCAAACGTGCCAATTTGGCTGATTACTAAAACGGGTTTACGGCCGTATTTATCTGACAATCTGCCAAGAAGCGGTGCGCCTAAAAACTGCATCAGGGGGTAAGCAGCCGCCAATAAACCAATGACCAATGGCGAGGCTCCAAAAGCTGTCGCATACAAAGGTAGCAGGGGAATAATGATTGTTAAGCCGAGCAAATCGATCAAAACAATAACAAAAATAGGCAATATCCGCTTGAAATCAAGCTTATCTTCTGCTGAAGAGTGTGTATTCATTCAAACTCCCTCTTAAATCGTCCACCGATCATAGCTTGTCACCCGTGAACGTCAACTGAATGCGGCTTAATGAGAGAAGCTCTCATTCGCTTATGACATTCTGCGCGGCGATACCGGCACATCATCACTAACATTTTTATGCCTAAAACTGGATACTTTCATTGTTGGATTATTGTCTTGATCGTTAATAAACCATCGGGCTGACCAGATATCATGGGCAGCCTTTTTTAGTTTTACCCTGTTGCCGAATCCCACAATTGGCAGCAGCGTCACTATTTCCTATTTGCTTGACCGTTTTGCTGATATCCAAATGAAAACGGTTAAGCCCTTAACAACACTGGAGGTTTCAAATTTATGGCTACTGGAAGAATTGTCATAGATGCCGAACGTTGTAAAGGGTGTGAACTTTGCCGCCCAGCTTGTCCCCAATCAGTTATCCAATTGGCTGAAAGCCTCAATACAAAAGGATACCGACCCGCTTTGTACATAGACCCAGCGCATGTATGCACTGGCTGTGCCCTGTGCGCGGTAGTCTGCCCGGATGGCTGCATTACAGTGTTCCGCGATCTACCCCAGAAGCAAACAAAAAAAACACAGCAGGAGGTGGCCTATGTCTAAGCAGCTTTTAAAAGGGAATGTTGCTTTTGCCGAAGCGGCCATCCGTGCCGGCTGTGAAGCATACTTTGGCTACCCAATTACGCCCCAAACCGAATTGCTGGAGCACATGTCCAGCCGCATGATTGAGCTGGATCGTGTCTTTTTACAGGCCGAGAGCGAAGTGGCAGCCATTAATATGGTGTATGGTGCTGCCGCCGCTGGCGTGCGCGTTATGACCTCATCAAGCAGCCCTGGCATCAGCCTGATGCAGGAAGGGCTTAGTTACATCGCTGGCTCCGAAGTGCCCGTGGTGATTATTGATGTGATGCGTGGTGGGCCGGGCCTGGGCAATATTCAGCCCAGCCAATCAGATTATAATCAGGTTACCAAAACGGCTGGCCACGGCGATTTTCATCCCATCGTCCTGGCTCCGGCCAATGTGCAGGAAGCTATCGACCTGACGGTGCTGGCCTTTGATTTGGCCGACAAGTATCGCACCCTGGTGTTTGTGGTGGCCGATGGGGCCATTGGCCAGATGATGGAACCGGCTGAACTGCCCCCTATGCTTGATTTGCCTGTGGAACGGCCGTCTTGGGCGCTAACCGGTGCCAAAAATCGTGAAAGAAACTTAGTGAACTCCCTCTACATGGGTGTAGACAACCTGGAATTGCTTAACCAGAAGCTGCAAACTAAGCTGAATCTGATTCAGCGGGAAGAAGTTCGGTATGAAACGCAATTTGTGGAAGATGCCGAAGTTGTTTTGGTCGCTTTTGGTACAGCGGCACGCGTAGCACAAACGGCCGTACAGCGGCTGCGTCGTCGTGGTCTGCCTGTGGGCCTGTTCCGGCCCATCACCCTGTGGCCTTTCCCGGAAAAAGAACTGGCCGAAGTGGCCGCGAACAGCCGGGGGCTGCTCGTTGTGGAAATGAACGCTGGGCAAATGCTGCACGACGTGCGCATGGTCGCTGGTATTCACAAACCGATTAAATTCCTGGGACGTATGGGTGGCAGAATTCCGCTGCCAGAAGAAGTTGTGCAAGAAGCGGAAGCTTTGCTTGAGCAACTACTGGTGGCTGCCCAATGATACGGGAGATGAAAATGGACACAATGATTTCAGAACAAGTTGACCTTCAACCATTAGAAAAAATTACTTATGAACGGCCGTCTAGCCTGTGTGATGTACATACCCACTACTGCCCTGGCTGTACCCACGGCACCGCCCACCGGCTGGTTGCTGAAGTGATTGACGAACTGGAGATTGCCCAGGATACCATCCTGGTTTCTTCTGTTGGCTGTTCTGTGTTTTCCTATAACTATTTTGATCTGGATGCCTGTGAAGCGGCCCACGGACGTGCCCCGGCAATGGCCACTGGCGTTAAGCGGGTCAATCCAGACAAAATCGTCTTCACCTATCAAGGAGATGGCGATTTGGCTTCCATTGGTACGGCCGAAATTATTCATGCCGCTGCCCGTGGCGAAAAAATCACCGTCATCTTTATCAACAACGCCATTTACGGCATGACGGGCGGGCAAATGGCCCCTACCAGCCTGATTGGCCAAAAAACAACCTCTTCACCCTTTGGGCGTGATGCCGCTCTGACCGGACAGCCCATTCACATGGCCGAACTGTTAGCCCAACTGCCAGGCACCGTGTACAGCGTGCGCCGTAGCCTGCACGATGCGCGTCACACGCTGCAAGCTAAAAAAGCGATTCGCACTGCTTTTGAAGCACAGATAAACAACCTGGGTTTCAGCGTCGTGGAACTGCTCTCCTCGTGCCCGACCAACTGGGGCATGACGCCCACCGAGGCGCTGAACTGGGTAGAAGAGGAAATGGTACCGTTCTTTCCGTTGGGTGATTTCAAAGTGGATGAACACCTGCAAACCAGGAAAGGAGCCAGAAGAAAATGAGTACACCTTGGCATCATCGGTATGCACAACGCACCCAGCGTATGGGTAGTTCTATGATTCGTGAGCTGCTAAAGCTGACGGAGCGACCAGACCTTATCTCCTTTGCTGGTGGGCTGCCCGCCCCAGAAATGTTCCCGGTGGAAGCGTTTGAGGCAGCCAGCCAGCGAGTTTTGCGCCAGCATGGCAGCAAAGCGCTGCAATACAGCGCCACAGAAGGCTACCTACCCTTGCGCGAACTGATCGTAGAAAAGATGGGGCGCTATGGTATCGAAGCGTCAGTAGAAAATGTGTTGATCACCAGCGGTTCACAGCAGGCGCTAGACCTCATCGGCAAGCTGCTCATCAATCCGGGTGACTTGATTTTGACGGAACGGCCGACTTACCTTGGTGCGCTCCAGGCATGGCGAGCTTACCAGGCAGAATTCAGCACAGTACCCATAGACGACAACGGTTTGCGCATTGATATGCTGGAAGAAGCGCTGTGCGGTGGCCCGAAATTTATGTATGTACTGCCCAACTTCCAAAATCCGGGTGGCGTCACGCTCTCCTATGAGCGGCGGCTGGCCTTGATCGACATTGCTGACCGCTACGGCGTACCCATCATTGAGGACGATCCGTACGGCGAGCTACGCTTTGAAGGTGAACATTTGCCACCGCTGGTGGTACTGGATGCTGATAAGCTAAACGGCCGTCAATACAATCTCCAAAATGAGCCGCACAGCTACTTCAAGGGCAACGTCATCTACATGAGCACCTTTTCCAAAACGTTAGCCCCTGGCTTGCGCCTGGGCTGGATTGTGGCCCCGACCAGCGTTATTGAGCACTGCGTGATGGCCAAACAAGGCATGGATTTACACACCAGTTCCTTTGTACAGATGGTAGCCTATGAAGTGGCTAAAGATGGCTTCCTCACCGAGCATGTGCGCCAAATTCGGCAGGTGTACCAGGAGCGGAGGGACATTATGCTGGCGGCCATGTCTGAGCATTTTCCGCCTGGCGTGCGCTGGACCAAACCGCAAGGGGGTCTTTTCTTGTGGGTTACCTTGCCAGATGAATTGGATAGTACGGCCGTTCTTGAAGAAGCCATCAACCACAAAGTCGCTTTTGTTCCCGGTGCAACGTTTTATCCAGGCGGAAACACGCGGAACAGCTTCCGCCTCAATTTCTCGAACGCTAAACCTGAGCAAATCCAGGAAGGAATTGCTCGGCTAGGACAGGTATTGCACAAAGTAATCGAGCCACACAATGTAATTGAGCCAATGCCTGCCTAATAGTTTGTTCCAAGGAGGGCAAATAATGATTGCCTACAGAACATTTGTTAAACAGATGGATACGTCGAAAGATCTGCTGGCCCAACAAAACGAGCTGCGCAACGAGCTTATGGCTTTTGTTAATGAGTTGGCCGCACCAGAAAGCGTCATCCAGATCAACGAACAGACTTTGGCAGAAAGTAGTCAATTCGCCTTAGTGGTTTGGTACAAAAAGCCACTGCCAGAGCCAGAATCAGACTTCACTTCGCAGCCAGAAGCGCAAAGTGCGGACGTGTTTGCCCGCTCACTACGTGAGAACGAACGCCGTGAAATAATAAACACAATGATCACAGAGCACCTAATCCGCTCCGACTCTAAATAGAGTGGTTTGCTCAAGTAAAAGCCAAATTTGCGCTCAAGCTAATTCAAAATTCTTTTTGGCTCGTACATAAGAGGAAAATAAAAAATGGAAACTTCAATCGTCATTTCTGGCTTTGGTGGCCAGGGTGTTTTATTTGCAGGTCAATTATTGGCTTATGCGGGGATGGATGACGGCCGTTTTGTCACCTGGATTCCTTCGTATGGGCCAGAAATGCGGGGCGGCACGGCTAACTGCACCGTCATCATCAGTCACGATCCAATCGGGGCACCCATTGTTGCTCAGCCGGATATCGCCCTGGTGTTCAACCCACCGTCCTATGATAAATATGAACCACTAGTAAAACGGGGGGGGCTATTGGTGGTTAACAGCAGTATTGTTACCGTTGATAGCCTGCGCACCGATCTGGAAATAGTACAAATTCCGGCCAATGCCATTGCTGAGGAGTTTGGCACCGTTAAAATGTTGAATCTGGCGATGATTGGTGCGATGCTGGCTCGCCACCTGGTGCTGCCTGTGACGGTGCTACAGCAGGCGCTACATGATCACTTACCAGCTAGAAAGCAGCAGTTCCTTCAGGGGAATCTAGACGTGCTTCAGGCTGGTTTTCGCGCTGCTGTACCTGAGTCGGTAGCCGCCTAGCCCAACGCAATTTGCCAACTGCTTAAGTAGGGAAGAGGAAAGAGAGAACCCTGGCAGGTCTTTTTGAAGACCTGCCAGGGTTTTTGTTTTTTAGAAAAAGCCCAGCTGCCGCGCTGCGGCCGTTAATTCATCACGGAACTCAGGTGCGGCAATGTCAATCAAGGCCTGTGCCCGTTCCCGAATTGTTTTGCCATACAAATGAGCCACGCCATGCTCTGTTACTACGTAATGTACATCGTTGCGGGTGGTAACAACGCCAGCACCCTCATTCAACATGGGCACGATGCGGCTGAGCTTGCCACCTTGTGCCGTAGACAGGCAGGCGATGATGGGTAAGCCGCCCTTGGAACGAGCAGCGCCGCGAATGAAGTCCAGTTGCCCGCCCACGCCGCTGTAAAAGCGCGGCCCAATCGAATCGGCACACACCTGGCCGGTCAGATCAATTTGCAAAGCTGCATTGATAGCCACCATTTTCTCGTTTTGAGCAATGTTGAACGGATCATTAACGTAGTCTGTTGGATGCATTTCAATCAGCGGATTGTTGTCGATGAAATCGTAGAGGTGCTGGGTGCCAAAAATGAATCCCGTCACGATCTTGCCTGGATGGAATGTCTTTTTAGCACAGGTAATGACGCCGTTTTCCACCATCTCGATTACACCATCAGAAAATAACTCCGTATGGATGCCCAAATCTTTGTGGTTTCCCAGGCATTGCAATACTGCATCGGGGATACTGCCGATGCCCATTTGTAAGGTGGCCCCATCGGGAATCATCTCGGCAATGTATTCACCGATCTTCAGATGATCTTTAGAGCTGCCACCCTGAGGCGATTCTGGCAAGGCGTAGTTGGCTTCGATGATATGGTGCAGACGGCTAACGTGGATGAAGCTGTCGCCGTGAGTGCGGGGCATCTGCTGATTTACCTCAGCAATGATAACTTTGGCAGATTCGGCGGCGGGTTTGGTGGTGCCTACCTCGACGCCAAAGCTGCAAAAGCCATGTTCATCCGGCGGTGAAACCGAAATAAGGGCTACATCAATGGGCAAGATGCCGTTGCGAAACAGACGGGGAATCTCTGACAGGAAAACAGGGGTGAAATCGGCCCGGCCTTCGGCGATTGCCGGGCGCACGTTTGGGCCAATAAAAAGGGCATTGACACGGAAATTGTCTGCATATTCTGGGGCAACGTAGGGGGCTTCAGCAAAGGTGAGAATGTGGGTTAGCTCCACATCTCGCAACTCAGGTGCCCTTTGGGTGAGTCCCTGAATGAGCTGGACAGGAACGCCAGCCCCGCCGCCTATATAAAGGCGGTTGCCGGATTGAATGTGGCTGAGTGCGGTAGAAGCGTCGGTTACTTTACGACGATAGATATTTTCCCAATTCATGTAAATTCTCAGTTTATAGCAGGTGCGACACACTTAAAAAGTGCGTCGCACTTCGTTAGTTTATATTGATTGACCCAGGGCTTGGGCAATGTCCTGGTGAACTAAACGGCCGTTTACCAAAACCACCCCTCGCTTAAGTGCCGGGAGCTGCTCACTGGCGCGCACCACGTCCCCTTCGCCGACGGCGAGCAAGTAGGGGAGGGCGGCATTGGTAATGGCGTAGCTGGTGGTACGGCCGTACGCCGCCGTAATGTTTGGCACACAATGATGCATGATACCTTCAGCCACGTAGGTGGTGCTGCGCAGAGTGGTGGGGCGGCTGGTTTCGATACAGCCCCCTTCGTCAATGGCAAAATCAATGATGACCGATCCAGGACGCATTTGCCGCACCATTTCACGGCTCACCAGTATGGGTGCCCGGTGACCCGGTATGGAAACAGCGGTCATTAGCACGTCGGCAAACTGGGTGGCCCGTTTTAGATTGAGCTCGTTGGCAAACATGGTGGTGACTCGCCCATGTAAGGCATCAAACAGATATTGCAGTTTGCGCGGATCTTTATCTAGAACAGTGACCTCTGCCCCCAGGCCCACAAAAGCACGTGCGGCGTTGCTGCCCAGCACGCCGCCACCGACGATCACAATGCCTGCGGCTGGGACACCTGGCAAGCCGCTGAGCAAAATGCCGCGCCCCTGGTAATCACTGCGCAGCAAGCGCCCGGCAATAATCGGGGCCATCTGCCCGGCAATGATGCTGGCTGGCAGCAGCACGGGGCGGGTGTCGTCATCTTCCTCGATGAGTTCGTAGGAAACGGCCGTAATTTCTCGTTCGGTTAATGCTTCTAGCAAATCTGGGGAAGAAACGGGTAGGTGCAGGAAGGAAAAAATCGCTTGTCCTGGGCGGAACAGGGCATGTTCGGCTGCGGTGGGGCGGGTGATCTTGGCCACCACATCGGCACGGCCGTATGCTTCCTGGGCTGAATACACGATTGTGCCGCCTGCATCCCGGTAATTTTCATCGGAAAAGCCCGCACTTGTTCCAGCTCCGGTTTCAATATAAACCGCATGGCCCGCACTGGCCAGGGCAAACACCCCAGCAGGCGACAGCCCAACGCGAGATTCTAGGTCGCGGACTTCTTTTGGTACGCCAAAATCCATTTTGTACTCCAACGTATTTCATTCTTAGTTGTGCGCCGAGGCGCATGTCGATTCCTCTAAAAAGCCAACCCTCCTGTAGCTCTCGAAAATAGTCGCCATCCTGAAAGAACTGCGGGAGGATTGGTTGAAATGTGTCGCGCATCCTTGATGCACAACGTGGTGAGTATAGAATTTGAGGGAAAACGGCCGTAGTAACAAACGTCACAAAAGGCTGTGTTCATTGTCATCAGGGATGTATTTCCCGGAAACGGCTTACATATATTCTTTTCTCGCTCAAACTGATATGTGGCTAGTCCAGGGAAATGTACTCAATCCGGCGGTTGATCTACATTGTCCAGCCACTCTCGCACCAGCTGCACGCCGAGAACCGGGGCATAAATGGAGCGGGTGGTGGAGACATCGGCGTGGCCAAGCAGCTCCTGGACCACCTCCAGCGGCATGCCTTCGCGCAGCAGCTGGGTGGCCCGGTAATGGCGAAAATCATGGGCGGAGAGGGACGGTTCCAGCCGCAGCGCCTTGACCGCTTTTTTAATGACATTGTGTGCTCCAGACTGCGTTAGCCGTGCCCCACCGGCATTCCGGCTGTGGGAGACAAACAAGGCAGGATTGCTATCGGTGCGCTCTCGCAGGTAAGCCTGGATGGCCTGTTGGGCGTAGGGCATGATGTGCAGCGTCCGGGGGCGCTGGCCTTTGCCGATGATGGTGGCGGTTTGGGAACGGCCGTTACCCACCTGGGTCCGATTTAGCGCCAAAATTTCGGATAGTCGTGCAGCGGTAGAGTACAACAAATTAACCAACGCCCGGTCCCGCAGCAGGGAAAGGCGGCGATTGTAGGCGTCGTTTTGTGGGGGTAGGGGGAGCTGGTTGTAATAACCCACCACCTGGGGCATCTGCTGCCGCGCCTCGTCTAAATCGACCACAGAGGCCGCCTGGTTGCGCTCCACGCGCCGTCGTCTGCGCTGTTGGGCCAGTTTGCCCAGCTGAATGCCTTCGGGGAGTTGGTCAATGCCGTCCAAAAAGTGGAGATAGTTGAGAACGGCCGCTATGTACGTGGTTGTTGTGGCCTGGGCCCGATTGGCCAGCAGCCAACTGCGAAACGCCAGGACATCGGCCGTTTGCAGCAGAGTGGGCGAAAGCGGCCACGAATCCTCCAGGCTGTGGTACGGGCCGTGGGTTTGCAGCCAATCGGCAAAGGCGCGCAGGCCAGCCCGGTAAGCACGCTCAGTGCGCTCACTGTTGAGGCCCACCTCGCGCAGGAATAGCGTCAACTGCGGGAAAGGATGTTCGTTGGGGATTTCCCGGCCAGAGCAGGGGAGTGTTTTGTTATGTTTTTGCGTCATAGTTGAGCATTATATCACATACTCGTATTAATAAACATTATCAGGAGTATAATCTGTCAGAGGAGAAATGGCAATACCGCCGTTGACATGGCTGTCCCACTAAAGTATCTTTTATGCATGGCTCAATGTCTGTAGCCAGCAGACTAAGCCCTCGATGTTTACAGTACCAACAAGCCAAAAAACAAATAAGGAATAACAATGCCTACAAATGCTTTAGAATCAGTCTTATATCGAGACCTATCCATTATGTCGGCAAAGACTATTATTGACATCGCTTCACCATTACTTACAGAATTGGTGAATAATTCAACAAATGTAATTATGCGTTGCATTACGTCATTTCCAAATCACACCCTGGAACATATGGCAATGTTTACCTTATATCGCCATATTATCGAAATGACCGACGGTATCGAAGTTTTAATATCGAATTGCTGCCCGATTCCAGCAATACCCCTTGTAAGGAGTTCACTTGAAGCTTTCCTTTCCCTCGAATACATACTCATAAGCGAAGAAGATTATGTACAACGTTCATTATCGTGGATTGTAGGATATATCCATCAGAAACTAGAAATGTACGAACGCTTTGATCCTGCAACCAATCGAGGGAAAGCATTTTTGAAATCAGCAAAAAGTGACAAGATTTTTTCACAAATAGAAATACCTATCGGTCTAGATATGAAAGAAATAATCGAAAACCATAGAGCCTTCCTTAAGCAGCGAGAACTACAATCGATTGAGACTGAATACAACAAACACAAAAGGCCAAACTGGTACAGTTTGTTTGGTGGACCATCA
>JBNKLQ010000183.1:0-12768 GCA_050292445.1 Promineifilaceae bacterium (SeqCode)
CCGGGGTGGCATAGGTGCTGGGCCGCGTGGCAACTTCATTGGCATCATACGGAATGGCCAGAAACGTATTCACTAACCCCAAACGATGCATCGACTCAGTTAAAAGTTCAGCACCCAAGTACGTGTTGGCTTCACCAGCAATTTCATGGAGTAGCAAATTGGCAGCAAAGTTACTGGATTGAACGGCCGTTTCATAAAACAACCCTTCCACATATTCATTCGGCGGACCGTCCAGTACCCGATATATCTCCACAAAGATGGCAATTTTCAAGATACTCAGCCCAGAAACCGGGTCCGTGGCATTAATGCTCAACTCCTCCCCGGTATCCAAATCCATAATAAAAACACTGCTCAACAAGCCAGCGCCATCATTCTCCATCACCCGGTTCAACTGCGTCTTGAGCACATCCATATTTAGATCAACCGCATCCTGCATCTCAATAACCAAATCAACCTGGCGTTCAGCAGGATCTACCTGGTAAAGCGCCATTTCGGCGGCAGGCAGACTGGCATCCACATCCGTTACATAGCCCGTTTCCCCTGGCTGATACGAGGCACCCGCCCCCAGCAATAGCTGCGGTGCAGTCGCTGGCTTATCCAAAAAGCTGGCAACATTTTCTAGCTGCATACGCAAGGCCGCCTGATCATGCCCGGCAATGAGCCGAATATTTGTTTGCTCAAATGACCGCTTGAGCAAAAATTCCACAAAGCCTTCCAAAAACGGCTGCTCGCCTTTGGCCGCTTCTGCCTGATCCAGCATCGCCTCAACATCCAGGTTAAAGCCCACGTCACCGGGATTAATCTCCACCTGCTCTTCCAGATGATGCAGGGTAATTGGGGCCATATACGCCGCTCGAATAGCGTTGGCCGCCTCTTCCCGAGACATGCCCCCCGCATCGACGCCAGCAATCGTGGTTGCCGTAGGCAGCTTTTCACGCACCAGGCTATACAAAAAAGCCTGGTAGCCCAAAAAGAGCAGCCCAATGACCAGCAAAACGATTGTGAGGAATCTCTGGATTGCTTTTAACATGGGTTAATTCGTCCGGGCATCAGTCAGATAGGGGTCTTCGAAGTTGAAGTAGTTATAGGTTGCGCGGGAAAGATTAGCCAGCAATGGTGAACTAATCTCCCACTCCAGCCAATCTGGTTTGTACAAATATTGCACGATGACGTAATCGCTGCCGGGTGAAAAGACAATGCCCGCGTCGCCATGTGTGTCGCTAATCCAGCCGTGCCGGTGGGCTACGGCCGTTTCCGGCGGCGTTCCCTCTTCAATCAAACTACCAATCTTATTTTGCAGCATAAAGGCCAAAATCGTCTGGCACTCAGTCTGGGTGACATCTCCTTCAAACACCGCTAGCAGCGCACCGCCTTTGCCCTCAGCGCAGTAGTAAATCATGGAAAGCAGCGTGCCCATGTCCTCGGCCGTGGTTTGCAGGTAAGGATTAGGAGATGTGCGCAAATCTTCAACGGAATTGGCTGGGGTAGACGGCCGTGTGGTGCCCGCAGGGGGATCGGTGTCATAAGGCAACACAATAAACGTATTGATCAGCCCCAGACGCTGCATCGTTTCTGTCACCAACTCTGCTCCTAACTTAGGATCATCCTGCCCGGCAATAAAACGCAGCAGCTGATTCGCCCCCTCGTTGCTCAAATCAGCCGACAATGTGCTTGAAATCCAGCCCGATTGGGTGACCGTCGGCTCCCGATCCAGCAGACGATAGGTTTCCAAAATGATAGGAAGCTTCAACAAATCCATCCCCGACATGGGCAAATCGGCATTAATGGCAATCTCGTCTACGCCAGCGTTCAGATCCATGACAAATATGCTGGCGGCCCCACCGGTAATTTGCTCATAGTCCTGCAAATTATTCACCAGCAAACGTGTGAGCAAATTAATTTGTGGACGATCTGGACTGCTGGCCTCTACCACCAGCCGGGCTTCCCGATTAGTGGCCCGGTAAAGAGCCCCTTCAATATCAGCAAAACTGGCATCCACGTTTGTGGATGTGCCCGTCTCGCCATATTGAAAGCTAAACGTGTCGGGCACAGGCTGAGCAGGCTGGGTCGGTTCATCCATCAAGGCGGCAATATCCCCCAAGACACGACGCAGCGATTCCCGGTTATGCGTGGCCGAAAGCTCTACTGGAGACACTTCCACAGGACGGCCCCACAAAAATCCCCAAAATCCAGCCCAAAAATCTTGCTGGGTACGTTCAATATCAGCCCGGCTTAGCATCGTGTCTAGATCGAGCTCAAATTCAGCATCGGACGGGCTAATTTCAAATCGGTCTTCGCCATGAAAAATGATGACAGGCGCTTCTATGTACCGGTTGGTCAATACATCGGTGGCCTGATCGGGAGACAAACCGCCAACATCAACACCGGCAACGGTAAGCCCGGTAGGGTAATTGCCTCGCAAGCTGGCGTATTGAAACAGCTTGATCAAGAGAAAAATGGAGGCCCCTACAAGTATGGTAACGGTTAACCATTGTCCTGCACCGGGTGTTGAACGACGATTCATGTTGCGGATTGTTCTCCTAGATGTTCTTGTACGGCCGCATGAATGGCTTGCTGGGTATGTGGACTCAATGGTACCGGTAAATTATCCAAGGCAAACCAACGCGCTTCAATAATTTCATGGCTGAGCTGCACCTTGCCTGTATTCAGCTGCCCAACATAAGCAATGCCAATATGTGGGGGACGCAAACCATGTGACACCGAAACAGCCCGGCCCAAAACGGCCGTTAATCCCGTTTCTTCCCTCAATTCACGCAGCACCCCGGCTTCAGGCGCTTCATTTTTCTTTAGCCAACCGCCAGGGAGTCCCCATTCAAAATGAGGATGGAAGACATGCCGCAGCATAAAAACCTCATTCACCTCATTCAAAGCAATTAACGCCACGCCCACGCGCTGCCGGGGAACGGCAAACCGAACCGCCAGCCCCATCAGCCAACCAATCAGCGGATTCCGCACCCATTTTGCCGCCTTCATTTTCCACAATTGTTCTCTTTTTAGCAGCAACGGCCGTTTCCCCACGGATGATTTTTGCAAAGACATTCTCAATTTGGGGCCATATTAACATTCATAACCAAATCAGCCTCTTTCCCTATGCTACGTTGATAAACAATGCAGCAATTTACCAACGGCACAGTATAGCAAAAACGTATCTTAACGTCAGATAGAGCGAAGGCCAAACAAGAAACGTTAGTCTGGCATTTACCTACCGTTTAGCCTGCGCTCATCTGCCCTGGCGAAAAAATCGGCCCGAAACTTTCAAACTAGCATGACGTATAGGCGGATAGTTCAAAGAATAATGGCGCTGATTCACACAATAAATCAACAACAGCGCCTTGTATGGAGGCAATAATGTCTGAAAGCAGATTAACTCGCAGCGAAACAGACAAAATGATAGCCGGTGTATGTGGCGGTTTAGCTGAGTATCTCAATTTAGACCCGGTTTGGGTACGGCTCCTGTTTGTCTTGCTGCTCTTTGCCAGCGGCATCGGCGCGCCCATTTACCTGGTTTTGTGGGTAATCATGCCCCGCGAAGCAGTGGCTGGGGAGCCAGGAAGCGCCGTTTTGCAAGATAATTTTGATGATCTAAGCCAGACGGTATCGGAAAAGGTTGGTCGATTAAATCGCCCCAGCACGGTAGGCACCTTGCTCATTTTGTTTGGCATCTACTTTTTGCTCTCGCAAACTGGCTGGTTCCACTGGCTAAACGGTGCCATCTTCTGGCCTGTTGTGATCATTGGGGCGGGCGCTTACATGCTGATGCGCCGCGAAGAAGCGTAACGAGGTAAACAAGTTTTATTGGGGTTTTTGAGGAACGGCCGTCTTGCGTAGACGGCCGTTTTCATTTTTCTATGAGGATGAAGATCGCCGGAAAGAAGCCCCCAAGGCCCGTAAACCAGGACGCGTTTTCGTCAGCTCATCGGCCGTACCGTCTATCGGCACGGGCTTTTGCTCCACTAAAATGGGCAAGATAATGGTAAACGTGGTCCCTTCACCCACCTTACTCGTCACATCAATGTTGCCACCATGTGCTTGGGCAATCCATTTGGCAATGGCCAATC
Organism: Promineifilaceae bacterium (SeqCode); assembly: GCA_050292445.1. Taxonomy (GTDB): domain Bacteria; phylum Chloroflexota; class Anaerolineae; order Promineifilales; family Promineifilaceae; genus Leptofilum. The sequence continues at coordinate 4,080 of JBNKLQ010000183.1, forward strand.
CCAGCCCAGCACCACCCTGCCCCGACTGCGCCCGCGCCCGCGCCTTATCCACGCGATAGAATCGATCAAAAATATAGGGCAAATCTTCAGCCGGAATCCCCATCCCCGTATCCGAAATCTTTAAATATGCCCAGCCATTCTTTTTAGACAGGCTCACATCTACCGTGCCGCCATCGGGCGTGTACTTAATAGCATTGCTAATCAAGTTTAGCAGGAGCTGCTTCAGACGATCCACATCCCCCATCATGCACACCTGATCCACCTCGGTCACCTTCACCTCAACCGATTTTTCTAGCAGGCGAACTTGTCGGTACACTTCGAAGAGCAAATTATCCAGCTCCACTTTTTTCTTTTCTAGCGGCAAACCGCCAGCATCAGCCCGAGCCAGCAGCAACAAATCCCCCACCAGGCGCGTCATCCGCTCAATCTCTTCCTGGATAATTTCCAGCGATTCCGGATCGGCATCGCCCATGCGGCGCATGAGGTCCACATTGCCCCGAATGGCGGTCAGCGGTGTACGCAGCTCGTGCGAGACATCGGCCAGCAGCCGCTGCTGGGTTTGGAACAGTCGTTCTAGCCGCTCCAGCAGCTGATTAAAAGAGCGGGCCAGCACGCCAATCTCATCGGTGCGTTCTGTGTTGGGCACGCGGCGGCTAAGGTCATCGGCGTTGGTGATTTGGCGCGTGACGGCGGCCATATCTTCCAGCGGCTTAAAGGAGCTGGGGGTTAGCAACACAGCCAAAAAGAGGGAGGCAGAAGCGCCAGCAAAGCCAACAAAAAGGGCAATCACTAAAAAGCGATTGAAGCTCTCGATGCTGTCTACCAAGCGGCCGACTTGCAAATAGCCAATCAGCTTTTCATTATCATCGTACAGCGGAGAACTAAGCACCCGCATGGTGCTATCGCCCTGGATAACGTAGTTCAGCGTCTCTTCACCTTGCAAGCCATTTTCGTCAAGCAAGCCAAAATCCGGAGGCAAGGTGCCCATATTTTGCGAGCGTAAACTAATGCCACCTTCTGTGTCTACGACCATAAAGAAGGAAGCGGCCGTTTCCAGATTGTCTAAATCTGCAGCAATGCCTAAGCGAACCGTGCCGTCTGGCTCAGTGAACACTTCTGCAGAACGCAGCTCAGCGGCGAGCGTGTGCAAATCTGTATCTACCTCCGCGTTGATGCGACTGCGCGGCAGCAGGTACACAATGGCAGCAAACAAAACAAAAGCCACCATAAAGATAGACGTATAGACAAAAAGGAGACGGTTTTGAATAGACAAAAGTTTACGACTCTTCGCGCAGCACGTAGCCGATACCACGCACGGTATGGATCAGCCGAGGCAGATCCCCTTCTTCGGTCTTTTGGCGCAGATAGCGCACATACACTTCAATAATGTTGCTTTCGCCACCGAAATCGTAGTTCCAAACACGGTCAAAGATAAGATCGCGGGTGAGCACCTGGCGGGGATGGCGCATGAACAGTTCCAGCAGTTCATACTCCTTGGCGGTGAGGTCGAAGATACGGCCGTCTCGCCGTCCTTGTCGTGTCCCCGTATCCAGCTCCAAATCGGCAAAACGATACACTTGCGGCTGCGAAGGCTGTGAGCGACGCAGCAATGCCCGCACCCGAGCCATCAGCTCATCAAAAGCAAACGGCTTCACTAAATAATCGTCGGCACCAGCATCTAGGCCGGTAACGCGGTCTTCAATTGTTTCTTTGGCGGTAAGCATCAAAATAGGCAAATCACTCACGGCACGCAAACGGCGGCACACTTCAATGCCATCCATGCCGGGTAACATCAAATCCAACAGCACCAGGTCCGGTGGATTTTCACGGGCTAAATCCAGGCCGGTTTGGCCATCTGCGGCCGTATCTACCCGATACCCTTCAAAGCTCAGGCCTCTTTGTAAAAATTGTCGAATTCGTTCTTCGTCTTCAATTACGAGAATGCGAATAGTCATATCGTCCTCCCAAAAGTTCACGCAGTTTAGCTCCCAGGGGAAGCTATTGATGCGAATAAGTTTATTTTAAGTAGCAGATTGTAAAAGGGATACCCATTTTGCACAAAGCAAGGTTGTCTGTTTTGTTGGGGCAAGGTTACAATGGTCGCGGGAAGATGGGAATAAATAGATCGCCACGCATGGTCTGTTGCCTAACAGGCAAAACGGTTTTTTTATTTCTAATTGATGATAGTAACAAATGAATGATTCGCCCGTCCACAAATGAGAAGGTTTCTTAATCTCTCATCTATTTTGATGGGGATAATTGGCCGCCCGTACGCATTTTGCCCGTGCTGTTGAGTTACATTTAAGTATTAGCACGGCAATTTTGCTTCTTTGGAGTCTAAAATGGATGCTCTTTTGCAATTTGGTTTGGATGCTTCCCGCTGGTTGCAAACAACATTGCCCCAGCTGGAATCGTTTTTTCAGCTGATTAGCACATTAGGAATAGAGGAATTTTACCTGGCTTTGTTCCCCCTAGTGTATTGGAGCGTGCATAAGGAGGCGGGGCGTGCCTTGGCCTATGTTTTCTTAGTGGGCAATGTGGTAAACACAACGCTCAAACATGCCTTCCGGGAGCCACGGCCGTTTTGGTTAGACTCCTCGCTGGAAAAGTTTGTTGACGGTGGTTACGGTATACCGAGCGGCCACGCGCAGTTCACTACCACCATTTATCTGTTTATTGCTACTTGGGTAAAACGGCGCTGGATGTGGTTTTTGGCCATCGTTATGATCATCCTGATGTCAATTAGCCGTGTTTACTTGGGTTCCCATTTTGTTCATGATGTGATTGCAGGCATTCTGATTGGTCTGTTGGTCCTGGCGGGATACTTAATCTGGCAGCGGCGCTACATGACCAATTTTAGCAAGCGGATTATGGGGCAGCGACTGCTGGCTGCAGTGATCATACCGGTAGGGTTAACGGCCGTTTACCTCATCATCCGGCTCATTATTGGTGATCCAGACACGAACGTTGCCTGGGCCAGCTATATCCCTGTCGCCGAGCTTGAAAGTTTAGAGGGGGTGGTAACGGCCGTTGCCAGTCTGCTGGGCGCAGGCGTTGGGTTGGTGTTGGAACGCAGTCGCGTTCGCTTTTTGGTAGATGGCCCCATCTGGCAGCGGGCCGTGCGCTACCTGCTGGGCCTTGTGGTAGCCGGGGCCATTTGGGCCGGGCTGGGTCAGGTCTTCCCTGACGATCCGCTGTGGCTGGCGCTGCCCCTGCGCCTGCTGCGCTATTCACTACTAACCTTATGGGTTACGTATTACGCTCCATGGGTTTTTGTGAAGCTCAAGTTAGCCCAGGCCAAACCGGACCCCGGTATTGAAATGACGCTCTAGCCGATTGCTTCTTTGCCAAACACGTGTAAGAAAACTGGGGTAAAATTTATTCGTAGCTCAAGAAATAAATCACACTGTAAGCAAGAAAAATCCCAATCGTAAATCCAGTCACCAAAATTAGGCGCTGCTGCCAGCTATTTGAAGTGCCAACTGTCTCTACAGTGATTTTGTTTTTTATTGCAAACCAGGAAACTATCAAAACGCAGATAATTGAGGGGAGAGATAACAACAGCATATTTCTTCTGTAAAATTCAAAAATGAAGCTGTAATACATCGCAACAATGAAATTAGGAATGATGACAGGGAGCGCGTTTATAATTCTTGTTTTTATGTCTGTTTCCTTATACATATCTTCACAAAATTATTTTCCTGTTTCCCAAACATTTATTCTGCCAAGGCTAGTTTAAAGACGGCACCTTCGCGGAAACTTGAAACAGCTAGCATGGATTTGTCGGGGGAAAAAACCATTACCTCTACATTTCCCAGATCATAATAATTTTGCCCCGTCCCTGTTTCTAACGTTTGCAGCAGCCTCATATCAGCCAGAGAAAAGATGAAAATCTCGGCACGGCCGTCTGGCTCATTATAATTTATCTGTGAAACGGCCAACAAGCTGTTGTCGGCAGAAAAAGCAACTACATCCGTCCGTGAGGAGGGAGGCAACTGCACACGGTGAATCTCCTGCCAATCTGCCCCATCCCGACGTAAAACAGCCATGACATCTTGGCTTGGCACCAATGCCAGCATTTGTTCATCTTCAGAAAAAGCCAGCACTTGAACATAATCTCGTTCGTCAGTCCAATCGATGCTGAAAACGGCCGTTTCCTCCCCACTCCTTACATCATAAAAATGCACCGCCTGATCCACATCCATATCCACCGCTAACAGCGTTGATCCCAGGGCAGTCTCGCCATGCTTTTCGGTTTCCAGAATAAATACAGGCTCCCAGGTAGTCGTATCCCAAACTGTAATGGTGCCCCTAGCCCCACTCGGGCCAAGCAATTTGCCATCTGGAGAAAGCACCATGCTGGAGGTGTCAGGAATGTTTTGCGTGGTCACGCTTTGCGTGGGCACATCCCATACCAGGATGCCAGATCCCCAATTCCCGGCAACGGCCGTACGGCCGTCGGCCGAAAACGACAAGTTAGAAGCATATCTGCCATTCTGCAAACGCGTAGCCCGGAATAAATTAATGAAGCGGTCCCCATCCACTGGCTCAATCACGATTGATTTACTAGATAAGCGTGCCACTTGGCCATCGGGCAAAAAGAGCAAGTTTTCGCTATCGGGGTACGCTTTCAGGCAGCCGCTTTGCCAGCGATGCACCAGGCCGCAGGGATGATTAATAACACGGGGTATATCCCCCATTGCGTACAGGAAAAAGCCAGAAAGGAGTACGGCCCCAAATATCAGCGCCCCCTTTGCCCCACGGGACGCCATTTGACGTTGCGACAACATCAAGAGCGTCGAAAAAATTATCCCTATGAGAATAATGCCTGTATTGATGCCGCTGCTAAAGTCTATGTTAAACAGCCAGGCGAACAACCAACCAGTCACAAAAAACAGAAGCACAACTTGATAGGGCTTTACTAACCAGCGACCCAGCTTGAGATCAGGATCAAACCAGGGAATAGCGGTTGGTAAACGTTCCTTCAAAGCTGCATATATTCCTGGCATATCGGCAAAGTTTTGGCAGCCGAGTGCGTCGAAAACGCCTTTGGACAGCACGATGCTCTTAAGCTCACCATCCAGGTTGCGGTTAACCGTTACACGCTTTATCTCATCAAATTTCACAAGATGGCTTTTGCTATGGCCATGGAAAACCACTCGATCTGCCCCAATGTGCAGCGTAGGCACCCGTTGGTTTTGCACCCGGTCGGACTTGGCCCACTGCACAATCAAAAGTGGCACCAGCAAGATAAGTCCGGAGATAATTAGAGCCGTGGTGAGAACGGCCGTTACTCCCCAGCGATTCACAAATTCTTCATTGAGAAAGAAGAGAAAATAGAAAAAGACAATCCAAATAAGCCCTTTGTTTAGCAGTAATTCGGCTGGTTTGATAATCGTTGGCTTTTTTTGTGGAAAAACTAGCTCCGGCATGAATGACCCCCCAATGGTTTTCTGTTACGCTTTTGTTTCAACACGACTGTGTTTTGTTTGGAAATTATACCAAACAGAGTCAATCAAGTCATTGAGTTTCAGGAAAATTCCGCGCCCCATTTGACCAAATAAAACAAAACGGGATGCAAACAAATACCATTTGCTTGCACCCCATCAATGACTTGCAAGCTAGATCGAAAAAGAAATCCTTTACGGCTTAGCAACCAGCGGCAGGTAGGTGGGCAGGCCATTGGCAATGATCATCATCGTGAGCGTATCCTGGTTGCTTTCTCCGTCGTCGAGAACGGCCGTAAACCCAATCGGCGTCGGCGTAGTCACCCCTGCATTCACCGTCACATCAAATTCAATGGTCACCGGAACACCCGCCGGGACTGCCCCCGACCAACTCACCTCGCCCCCAGCGTAGGCGGGCGTGCCGCTGCTGGCCGTCAAACCACCGGCATAGGTTACCTGTGCTGGAATTGAACTGGTCAACGAAGCGCCGGGCAAGTCTGGCCCTGGATTTTTGAGCGTGATTTGCACCGAAACCGTGTCCCCTGCACCGGGCAGCGTGTTTGTGGTCCCCATGCTCGAACCAGCCAACGAACCCAGCAAAAACGAACCGGTGCGCTGGTAGTTGCCGCGACCGGTGCCCCACAGCACGCGGGCACTGGCCGTGCCGGGCAAATCGTAGGCCACCACGCCGGAATGGGCCGTGTTGAGCACCAACTCCATGTCCGCATCGGCGTCAATGTTGGCGATGGTGGGCGCGGCCATCGCGCCGTTCCAATCCCAACTGCCAACTGGCGCGGGTAAATCAACTTCGTACAGCATACTGCCTTGATAGTTCAAGACGTGCAGCTTGCCAACGTAATTACTCCCTTTTTGCGGCCAAGAGGCAAAAATGACCTCAGCAAAGCCGTCATTGTCCAGGTCAGCCACCACTGGCTCAGAGGCAAAACGAATGCCAGGGCCGGTGCTGCTCACGTTGTAGGGCCAGTTGTGATGCTCTGTTTTGTCTAACCAGAAGGCGTGGAGACGGCCGTCATACGAGGCAAATAAAATCTCCTTTTCGCCATCGCCATCCAAATCCGCCACCACCGGGTTAGGCATGGCGCTTTCGATGACGCTGTAACTTTCGCTCAGCGGCGCACCCGTGTTGATGGGCACGGTTTCCCAGTTGTAGCCATCCTCATTAAAGCGGCTGCGGTCGGCGTTAAAAATGTAGACGCCTATGTAGCGGCTGGGCGGGTAACCTGCATCACAATCGTACACGTTGCCGGTCACTACCACTTCCACCACGCCGTCGCCGTTCACATCGGCAATGACAGCTGGCCCATCGGCGAAGTTAGTGCGGTAGCTTTCGGTGCGCGTGCCGTCGCAAGCACCCCAGCCGCGCAGTTCTGGCACCAGGCTTTCCCAGATGCCCACCTTACCCCAGCCCACCCCGCCATACATGGCGTTGGCCGCAATTTGCGCGCCGTTGGCTTCGTAGGCGTTGATGTAGTGCACGTCAGAGGGGACGACCAGTTCGCCCTGGCCGTCATTGTCCAGATCGCCCAGCGCGGCGTTGTCGTTGTAGACACCCCAGCCATAGCCGCTGTCATTGCTGAGCTGCGGCCAGCCGCTGCGCAGCGTGCCGGTGTGTTCGTAGACGTAGGTGTTCACTTCGTCGCCAGTGACGGTGACCACCAGCTCATCGGTGCCATCGGCATCCAAATCGAAGACGGAGAGACCGCGCAGTTCACTGGTTTCTGGCCTGCGCGACCAAACTTGGCTGCCCGTGTGGTCATACACGGTCAGGTAGCCGCTGCCCTGCGCCACGGCAATCTCCAAATCGTTGTTGTTGTCGATGTCGGCCGCGACCACGCCAGGCCAGGTACGATTATCGGTTGTGCCAGCTCGCCACTGTAACGAGCCATTTTCACCATTTATGGCAACGAGGGTGTAGGCAGAGGCGATTACTTCTGGCTTACCATCATTGTCCAGATCGGCCACTGCCGGTGAGGAATACCAGCCGGTTTCACACCAGGAGCTGTAGCAGCCGCCATTTTGCCACTTCAATACGGGGGATGAGATGGTATCTGCCTGTACGGCCGTTCCCCGCCAGCCAATTACCAGTACAACAAAGCAAAACAAAAGAATCATCGAGAAAATCAAACGATACGCTTTCATACTTTTACCTCTTATCACATCACACGGCGTGGAGCGCCGCAAGAGCATTCCCACGCCGGAGCGTGGGAACGAGAATAACTAACGGGTTACGATGGGCAGATAAAGCAGCAAATCGGTAGGCATGACGCTCACCGTGTCGGTGAGAACGGGCGAGCCAGAGAGCATGGCGTTGAGCGTGATGTCGTAGGTGGTGTAGTTGGTCAGCCCGGTGAGGGTGTAGCTGCGTGTACCCTCAGCCAGCCCGGTGATGGGCGACGGTTGATCGCCTGCCGGACCGCTGTAGCTGATTTGCCAGGTGGCGGTCACCGGCAGGGTCGTATTGATGGTCCAATTAAGGTGAACAGCTTGGTCGGCAGGAGTGCCGCTCAACATTAGCGTTGGTGTGAATTCATACGCGCCAATATCCCACTCGGCGTCCTGGGGACGTGGCGTTCCCGCAAAATCCTTTTGAATGCTGATCCCATAAAGACTGTAAAACAGCGCGTAAGCATCCGAAGCCTTGCCAGCATCAATCGCGGCTGATCCGGCCTGCAAACTAAAGGTTCCCCCCGATTCAAACAGCGGATCGCCAATGATATTTCCGCTGCCACCGGTTGTTGTATTAAGGGTGCTGGCATTCAATCCGGTAAAGGTTGCATTCCCCCACGCAACTGTCACATCAGCGCCATTATTCCAAAAGAGGTTATTAGCCAGGCTGGAAACGTTAGCCACGCAAGGCTCAAGAGCAATATGGTTCAGAGTCATGTTGTCGAAGATATTATTTTCGATGACCACATTGGCTACGCCGCATAACCAGCCGTGATACAAGCCTTCTTCAGCGGCGGAAATCGTATTGCCAATGATCGAAACGTTCTCCGAAGGGCTTTTGATATCCAAAGCAATGCCCTGGCTGCCAATGGCATGGATGGTATTCCCCATAATCCAGCCATTGTAAACGCCTTCGACGCGGATTCCCCTGTGGCTGTCGCGGATGTCATTAAACAAAATCCAGGCATTATCCGGCCCGTAGCCAGCATCGGGATCCAAGCCGTTGCTGCCGACGACAACCGCGTCGCCAATGGAGGTAGTGGATGCTTCGTAAC
>JBNKLQ010000184.1:0-12718 GCA_050292445.1 Promineifilaceae bacterium (SeqCode)
GCTGCCCAGTTCCTGCTGCTTCTCACCCAAAAATTCAAGCACGTCGGTCAGAAAGGTGTCTACCTGCCCCGTCTCATAAAAGCCGTGCCAGATGATGAGCTTAAACGGCTGCTCGGCCTGCGCTTTGACCGTTTCCAGCCAGTGCCAGGTCAGGGCGCTTTTGCCCGTGCCACCCAGGGCGACGATGACAAACATGGGGCGGTTGGTGTCGGCCTGCCAATCGTCCAGCTCTTGCAGTTCCTTTTTCCGCCCTACGAATTGGCTAGCGAGGTTGTAACGGCCGTGTTCGTAAACACGCACGCCACTTTTTGTTTCAGGGTGGCGCTGCTGAACGGCATCGATGAGGTCGGAGATACGGCCCCGTCTCCCCATCAACTCCACCAAAGAAAGCGCCAGTTCTTCTATCGTATCACCGGACAGGCTTTCAATATCCACGCCCAAATCTGCGCAAAGCAGGCGCAGTTCGGCTTTGTTGAAGTGAGCAATAATTGTTTGGCGTAACTGGGTCAATTGTTCTGGTTGAGTCATGGCACCATTTCCACGATGAACGGCCGAATATCCTCAACATTGTAGCCAGAACACCCCTAAACTTCAATGCTGCATCGAGATATCCGTTTTGTGCCTAACTTGAACTGCTTATAGAATTTGACCCATGAAAACAAAAATATTAATTTTCTGGCTCATTACCCTTCTGTTGGTGGGCTGCGGCACCGGGGAAAATAGCGCCAGCTCCCAGGAAATCACCGTGTTTGCCGCCAGCTCCCTAACCGATGCCTTTACCGAGCTGGCCGATGCCTTTGAAGCCCAAAACGAAGGCGTCGAGATTATTCTGAACTTTGCCGGATCGTCCCAACTGGCCGCCCAACTGAGCGAAGGCGCTTTAGCCGACGTGTTTGCTCCGGCCAACCCCATTCAAATGCAAACGGTGATGGACGCCGGGCGTATTGAAGCAGGCAGCGAGAAACTGTTTGTCTCCAACCGCCTCGCCGTCATTGTCCCCACCAACAATCCGGCGAACATCACGGCATGGGAAGATTTGGCCCAGCCGGGAGTGCAGCTCATTTTGGCGGTAGAAGGTGTACCGGTGCGCCAATACACCGATCAGATTGTGGCGGCACTGCCAGCCGATTTCCAGACGCGATTTTACGACAATCTGGTGTCCGAAGAGGACAATGTGCGCCAGGTGGCGGCCAAAATTGCTCTGGGCGAAGCAGATGCAGGCACCGTCTACACGTCGGACGTGACGCCAGACATTGCCAGCCAGGTGGTGCAAATCCCCATTCCCGACGCGCAAAATGTGGTAGCCACCTACCCAATCGCCCAGCTAACTGATGCCCCGTCCCCAACCCTGGCAAAAAACTTCATCGATTTTGTACTGAGCGAGGAAGGGCAAGCGATTTTAGTGCGCTGGGGCTTTGGTCCACCACCGATCAATTAAAAAATCACACTTGTTTAGCTATCTTGCTGGGTGAGGCCCACTACATTGCCATCCGGATCAAAAACGGCCGCAAGCACCGCACCCCACGGCTTTTTTGTTGGACCATATTTCACCTGAGCACCTAGCGCCACAAAGCGATCAAAGGTAGCTTGCAAATCGACGACGGCAAACCAGAGCGAAACCGCGCCTGGATAGTCGTAATCCTGCCCTACGAGATCAAAGCCGAAGTATAGATTGGGCAGCTGCCAACCCAAATGATCCTCGCCGTGGGGCTGGCCTTCGTCCAGCGCCAACCCCTCCCGGTAAAAATCGGCCAACCGCTGCATATCTTTGGTGTTGATGATGACCGTGTGTAAAAAGGTTTGCGCATCGGAATGATCATTCATAATTTTCTCCTTTATCACGTCTTGTTGGTCAAGTTTACAAACTTGACCTACGATCACGACGAATATACGGTTCACAAATCGACAGCTTCAGGAAACTGGTTATTTATGTCAATAAGAAAGTTGAATGAGCAGCTAACGTCAGACGTTTTGACTTTCCTAAACGTGAAAGTAACATCGCCAACACTGCCTATCCTGGAAAAGTTGCTGGCAGCTTATTATTGTACCGTGCCCTGGGAAAGCGTGTTTCGCATTGTGCGTGGAGCAGAAACGGCCGTTCCTTCCCCACGCTGGCCCAATCAATTCTGGCAAGAGGCCATGAGGCGCGGCAGCGGCGGCACCTGTTTTGAGAGCAACTACGCTTTTTTTGCGCTGCTGCAAACGCTGGGGTACGAAGGCTACCTGACCATCAACAATATGGGCGACTCCATTGGTTGCCACACCGCCATTGTCATTGTGCTGGATGGGCAAAAGTGGTTGGTGGATGTGGGCCTGCCGCTGTATGCCCTGCTGCCGATCAGCAGCCGAGGGGTGATGTACCGCAGCTCGCCCTTTTTGCATTACACGGTGCGGCCAGATGGCTGTTTGCGTTACCAGATCGAACGCCGCCCGCATCCTAAATTAAACGCCTTCACGCTGATCGATGCGCCGGTAGACGACGCCAATTACCGCGCCGCCACCGAGGCAGACTATGGTGAAAATGGTCTTTTCCTCGACTTTGTCATCGTGAACAAGATAATTAACAACAAACCATGGCGCTTTAACATGGCGGAACGGCCGTGGCGGCTGAATCGTTTCGATTGGGGACGACGGATCGACACCCCGCTTAACGGTGATGTGGCCACGGCTGTGGCAAAACATTTTGGGCTGGATACGGCCGTTGTCCAGCAAGCTTTTAACCTAACCCAACACAACTATCCCAACAATTGAGAGGCTCATGCGCAAACCAAAACCGTATCGCAAAAAACCAAAAAAGAAGAGCACACCCCGCCAGCGAAGTGGCGATTACCGCATTTTTGTCGGCGCTTTCCCTGAAGGAGAAAAAATCGAACAGGTCCAGCAGCTGCGGGAACAGCTTGACCCCAAAACGGCCGCAATCACACCACCTCATGTTACCCTGGCAGGCACCTACTGGCGCACTGGCCAACCCAACGCCGCCAATGAAAGCGTGCTCATCGAAAAGCTTACCACCCTGGCTCCGCTCCTAGAGCCGTTTACACTTCAGTTGGGTGGCATCTACACGTTTGGTCAGCGGGTGATTTACCTGGGCGTACTGCCTACAGACGAGATGCTGGCTATCCGAAACAGGTTGCTGGGCGTGATGGGGCGGGACAAACATCGCCAGTTCAAGCCGCACCTCACCCTGGCAATGCGGCTGAAAGGTGAGACGTTTGATACCGCTTTGGCTGAGCTAACAGAGTCGGAATGGGATAACGGCCGTTTCACCACCCCCATCCACGAACTGCGCCTCATGCAGCGCGGCCCCAACGACCCCGCCTGGCGCACCATCCACACCATTCCCCTGGCGCAGGTTCATTGAAAATAAACTCCGCAGAATGCGCAAATTTGCACGGATTCTTGATCAGCGTTCATCTGCGTTAATCAGCGTCCTATTTTTTAGAGGAGACCAAATCATGAAAACGACTGTGCAGTTGCGTGACATAGTGGACACTGATTTAGACATCTTTTTTGCCCAGCAGCAGGAACCGGCAGGCGTGCAGATGGCCGCTTTCACCGCCAAAGACCCCAGCGACCGGGTCGCCTTCGACAACCATTGGGCCAAAATCCGCGCCGATGAAAGCATAACTCTCCAAACCATTTTGTATGAAGGAGACGTGGCTGGGAGCATCGTGTGCCACAGCTGGTTTGGCGAACCGGAGATCAGCTACTGGCTGGGCGAAGCGTTTTGGGGCAAGGGTATTGCCACCGCAGCCCTGCACAAATTTCTAAGCCATCTGCCCACGCGCCCGCTCTTCGCCCGCGTGGCGCAGGATAACATCGGCTCGCTGCGGGTGCTGCAAAAGTGCGGCTTTGTCATCACTGGCGAAGATAAAGGGTTTGCCCAAGGACGCGGTGAGGAAACGGCCGAATTCATTTTAACCCTGCCCGATGAGTGAACAGCGCGATTTGGTGATAAACGGCGTTCGTTACCACACGGCCCGACACGGTTCGTCTACGATCGTACCTCTACTACTGCTGCATGGCTTCACCGGCAGCAGTGATAATTGGGCTGATCATATTGCAGTTTTCAGTAAGCAGTATTCAGTCATTACGGTGGATATTTTGGGACACGGCCGTTCCTCATCCCCACCTGATCCCACCCGCTACACCATGCCCCGCATTGCCACTGACTTCATCGCCCTGCTGGATGCCTGGCAGATAGAACAAACAGCCTTGCTGGGCTACTCGATGGGCGGGCGGCTGGCGCTGTATCTGGCCTGTTGCTATCCTGAGCGGTTCAGCCACCTAGTCCAGGAAAGCAGCTCGCCAGGGCTGGCCAGCGAAGCAGAACGCGCCGAACGCCGTCAACGCGACGAAGCTTTGGCCGACTGGATTGAGGCCAACGGCATTGAGGCATTTGTCAATCGCTGGGAAGCGCTGCCGCTGTGGGCCAGCCAGCAGCAGCTCAGCGAGGCCGTTCGGCTGCGATTGCGCCAGCAGCGACTGCAAAACAACCCCGTGGGATTGGCCAATTCGCTGCGCGGCATGGGAACGGGCGCGCAACCATCACTATGGGCGCAACTGCCCGCGCTGACTTTGCCCACCCTGCTCATCGTCGGCGCGTTGGACAGTAAATTTGTGGCGATTAATCAGCAAGTAGCGGAGGTGTTGGGGAACGGCCGTCTACACATCATCCCCCAGGCAGGCCACACCACCCATTTGGAACGGCCGTCTTTGTTTCAAACGGCCGTTAAAAGCTTTTTAACCACAGAGGGTTAAAAACGCTATCATTTTCGGCACAGGATCATGTGGGAGCGGAAGGGGATTTGGATACGGCCGTTTTCTTCATACTGGCCCAATTTCTCAACCACTTCCTGAATCACTGCTTGTTGCACCTGCTCCGAGGCCAGATTAAACCCGGCAGCCATCGGCGTTGCCTGGATGTGGCGGGGCACAAACTCGGTTAGCGCTGGCAGGGGCAAATCAAGCTGGGTGATGTGCATCTCTATCTGCCCAAAGCCTGCTTCATTGAGCCGGCTGTAAATTTCGCCCGAATCAGACAGGGCAAAGGCAGCTTTAAGGCCAACGGCCGTTTCTGGACCAACAAACCGGGCTATCGTTTCTACCAGCGTATAAAAATAGGGATTGCCTTCGATGGGCGTCCACAGGCTCACCGCCACACGCCCATTTGCTTTAACCACACGCTGCATTTCTGCCAAACTTGGCTGCTTTTCAGGCAAAAATTGCAGTGTCTGGGCGCACAACACCACATCAACACTTTGATCGTCTAGGGGCATTTCTGCTGCATTGGCCACATGCCAATCAATCTGAGCACCGGCCATCACAGGCAGCGAACGGGCCACATCGATCATGCTGGCGTTCACATCTATTCCAGCCACCTGCCCAGTGTCGCTCGCAGCTTCAGCAGCGTACCTGGCAGCAGCACCCGTGCCGCAGCCAACATCGACGACCTGTTCGCCTACCTGCACAGCAGCAAAATCAACCAATGCCTGGGCAAAGGGGCCGAGGATGGTGGGGGTCAATACAGTTTGGTACCGTTCGGCGGCGTCTTGTGCCAATTGCCATTGGGTAGAAGTTGTCATTTGTCACTTGTCCTTTTTGATGAGTGCAAATTCTGTTGCAGGATAACAGGCACGCAATCGGCCGAATAGTTCAAAAATTGAACTAGTGCCATCTTTGGCCTAAAATGTAGACTGTCCCAACAAGAAATGAGGCTGACTAAGCCAATTACGGAGTGCGTTTATGTATAAATATGGACAATATTGCCCAATCGCCAAAGCTGTCGAGATTTTGGGTGACCGGTGGACATTATTGATCGTGCGGGATTTATTGACTGGAACCAATCATTTTAATGAGTTGGAACGTGGTTTGCCTGGCATCTCACGCGGCTTGCTGGCCGAGCGGTTAAAACGATTGGAGCGAATGGAATTGGTGGAAAAGGTGGCGCTGGCAAACGGTCGTCAACGCACAGCTTACCATCTCACAGAGGCTGGTCAGGAGCTGCAATCGGTTATCAATTCACTGTTGGTTTGGGGCGCGCGTTGGGCGTTTGAGGAACCAGAAGAAGACGAGCTGGACCCTGTTTTGCTGATGTGGTGGATGCGCAGCCGCGTGTGTACAGATCAACTGCCAGAACAACGGGTGGTGGTGCGCTTCGATTTTCAGGGAGCGAAATATGAAAAATTCTGGCTGCTGCTCAGCAAAGAAGATGTCTCGGTTTGTTTGACCGACCCGGGGTTTGACCTGGATCTATTGGTCACAGCCGATCTCTCAGCCTTTTTCCAAATCTGGCTGGGTCGGCTGACCTTTACTAACGCGCTTCAGGCAAATCTGGTGGAAGTAGACGGCATTCCGGTCCTGGCAAATGCCCTGCCCAACTGGTTTGCCTACAGCCTGGCCGCACCTGCTGTTCAAGCAGCGCAAAAGTGGTGATTTTTCGTACCCATGCTGGTTTTCAGGCAGTCTGCACCATCTGGAAAACCATTGGGCTTAGGTAGGGAACCAGCCAGACCACCCAGACCGCAACGCTAAAGCGGTGAAAGCTGGTTATGGCTTGTTCATTCTTGCGCAGCAATACCGTGGTGGCCCACACGGCGTGAACAAGCATGAGGATGATGGCCAGCAGCCCACTGATGCCGTGCACGTCATAGGTCATGCCGCCGACAAAGTCGAACATGAGTCCCGTCCCCCAGGTGTCGCAGATAAGACCCAGCCAAAAGAAAGCAAGGTGCCACGGCTTGAGCCGCCCGGCAAAGCGTTCACTCCACACGCCAATTGAGTAAAAAATTAAAGCAAGATTGATAACAATTACGGCCGTTCCATCCATAATAACCTCTTCACATTGGGCAACACATAAGTACAGGGAAATCTCTTTACGCTATCGATTTTAGCCACCAAGTATTAGTTTTACCTGGCACTTTGTCACTGAATTCGCACGATTTTCCGCTAAATTCAGACAGGCAATCCATGAAGACTCTGTAAAGAACCCTTTCACTTGACCTGTGCCATTTGCTACAATCAAACAATGTCTACAGAACAGCTTTCACATTTACTTATCTATGATGGCGACTGCGGCTTTTGAGAAAAGTCGGCACGGCTCGTGGAGTCGTGGACAAACGGCCGTATCGTCCCCCAACCGTGGCAAGCCATCCCTGAACAAATGGCGGCGCTGGGCCTGACCGATGAAGATGGCATGACGCAAGTCTGGTTTGTGGATGCAAACGGCCGTCTGAGCGGCGGTGCAGAAGCCATGAATCGGGCCATGCGTGCTTGTTGGTGGCTACGGCCGTTTACCTATCTCTATTTTCTCCCCGGCATTCGCCAACTTGAGGATTGGATATACCGTTGGGTGGCCAAGAATCGTTACCGGATGCCGGGAAGCACGCCCCAGTGTGCCTTGCCCGTTGAGGAAGTAAAAAGTGACAAGTGATAACTAGGGGCGAACCAGTTGAGCAATACGTTGGAAAAACAAAAGCCCTTCTCCCCAACTGGCTCGCCCTCTGGTCTATGAAATGATTGAGCCTTTGTCATGGAAACAGTGTCAACTGCTGGCACAACATCTGCCAGATGGGCCGCAGACTGTGATTTCGCGAGCGCATCTGCTTTGGGGCACGGCACGGGCCTATGCGGTGGAGTTGACGGATGATGGGTTTGAAACGGCCGTCGTCGAAGACCCTGGCTGCCCTGGCGAACCGATGATCTTTGGTGATAATCCGCAGCAAATTGCCGACCTGATGCCCCACATCCCCGACTGGTTCTGCGTCAACGTCGCTACCGAACTGGTTGTTGAACTTACGCCGCTGCTGGCCAAGCACACGGGTCGCACCTTGCGCCTGCTTGGCGATGTCTACCACATTCTCACCCAACCCCCACCAGCCAATTTGTTAACGCATCCCGACGTACGTTTACTTGCCCCACATGATCTCCCCATACTCCAAGCCGCCCCGCCTGAACTCAGCGGCCCCAATCCAGAACATTTGCTGCACCAAACGGCCGCTGCTGGAGCCATCATCAATAACCAACTGGTAGCCATCGCCCAAAATTACGCCCTAACTGAGGGGTATGGGGATATTGGCGTTTTCACCCTGCCTGATTGGCGCGGGAATGGTTTTGCCGCAGCGGCAGCGGCGCAGGTGGCGCAATGGTTGCAGCGGAACGGCCGTATCCCCGTGTGGAGCTGCGGCGAGCATAACCAGGCATCTTTGCGCGTGGCTGAAAAATTGGGCTTTGTGGAAAACGGCCGTCGCGTTTATATTATTCTTCAAGAGAGTTAATCCGCAGATTTCACAGATTGACGCAGATTTTTCTTTTCTCTGGGCCTTTGCGTTAAACTTCTTTTCAAGGAACTCACTTATGACCACCTTCATCCAATTTTGCACCGGGGCCAAGATGCGCCACGACTTTAGTGACCAAATTCAGGTGCTCTACCCCCATCCCTCCGGGGAAAACTTCGACACCTGGATTAGCGGCGAGGAGGTGATGAGCCGCCTCAAAACAATGTCGCGCGAGCAGCTCATCCACAGTTTTAGCCGCATGAATTGGACCGAGGCCAAAGCCGCCCTCCAGCGCGAACTGGATGAAGGCAAAAGCAAGGCGCGGCGCGGCCTGAAGGACCGGCTGGCCGATGCCGTAGAAGACAGCATCGGTGGCAATATTTTTGGCGACACGCTGGCAGACAATATTCGCGGCTTGGATAGTGATGTTGATCCCCGCGAGCAAGAAAAGGCGCTGTGGCAGCAGCGTCTGCAGCACGATAGCTTCCGCGCTGTGGCCTTAGAATTGGCCTGGATCAATCTAGAGGGCACCTTCCCTGACGAGCCAACGGCCGAACCAGACGATTGGGTGTGACGATTTGGGCTTTGCCTTTGGTTTGCGAGTGAGCTATCTTTACAAACGTGCAAACAGTCTCATCCTACCCATCTTTGTTCACTTTATCCTCAACACAATTCCACTAATGAGATAATATGCAACAGCTAACCAACTATTTTCGTCAGCTCACCTACAAACTGTTTCCCCAACTGAATAACCAGCCCCCGGTTTATCAGAAACAGGCGGTCATGGCAATGACCTTCTTTTTCTATTTGGTTCCCTACTTTGTTTTGGGAACCCTCTGGCTGCTGTTTGTTACGGAGTGGACGTTAATCGGTGAACAATGGGGCATCTTTCTGTTTTTGCTAGTGCTTACCATTGCGCTTGATTTACGGCAATACGTGCTGCCAATCGTCCTGACGGAAAGCGTTACTCTGCCCGTGACCACTTCCTTATCCAATATCATCTCCACGGCTGCCCTGCTCATTTTTGGCCCAACTTTTCTTTGGGTCGTGTGGCTCAACGGGCTGCTCACCTCGATTTACTTCGGTTGGCAAGACGGCCGTCAAGCAGGGCACAATCCGTTTACGGTGTTGCTAAACAGTGTGGTTCAATCCAGCGGTACCAATATCGTGATTCTTTTGCTGGCAACGGCCGTTTATACGACAACCGGCGGCCAATTCCCCTTTGACCCGGCAGTTTTGGCGGCGTGGCTACCCGCGATCTTGTGCCTGCTCACCATCAGTTTTTCACCAGTTCTCATCTACTTGGTAGCCATGATAGCAGTCATCCGGGAGATGGGCTTGCCCATGAAGAGCGACAGCTTTATGCAGTTAACCGGTGGTCCCATTCTCATGACCTTGCTGACCGTCCCTTTTGCCCTGCCTCTGGCGCTTACGTATGACAGCCAAAATCTTACCATATTCATTTTTTTGAACCTGGGCATTGGCTTAGCCAACATGCTTGCTTACTTTCTCAGCCAACATAACCTGCTGGCACAAGCTCGCACCCGGGAACTGGCCACGCTGGAAACCATCAGCGAAGCGCTGATCACTGCCCCAGCCGATGGCTCTACCCTGCAAAGCATTTTGGCCAAACATCTGCCAAAACTGTTCCCCAACGACTTTTTAGTCATCCACTTGTTTCCCCCGGAGGCTGATGATCCGGCCCCCATCTGGCCATTTACCTTAGAAATCCCCGATTACGCGCCTCCCGTGGTTGACGCCCTGTGGCAGCGGCTGCGGCAGGCCGACGAACCTGCTCTGGTAGATCGCAAGGTCGCCCACCCCGGTAACAAAGCCTCCTTTGGCAATCGCTTTTTAATAAAGATTTTGTTGACAGGCGATGCTGAACTACCGCGCTGTGTGGGCGGCATTTATCTGCAACGCCCACCTTCAAAACGTAAACCAGAACAGGTGCTGCCGACGCTGCAAGAACTGGCGAGCCAGATTGGCTCGGCGCTGTACCGGGCACAAACGCACCAGGAAACGTTGCAACGGCAGAAGATGGCCCAGGAGCTGGCTTTTGCCGGACGCATTCAGCAAAGCTTTTTGCCCAACGAGATTCCCCGACATCCCAATTGGGATTTTGCCGCCACACTCATCCCGGCGCGGGAAACGTCGGGGGATTTTTATGATTTCGTGCCGCTGAGCAACGGCCGTCTCGGACTTGTCGTGGCAGATGTGGCGGACAAAGGCACCGGAGCCGCACTCTACATGGCGCTTAGCCGCACGCTCATTCGCACCTATGCCATGCAGTTCCCCGACGAGCCGGGCAAGGCGCTGCAATTGGCCAACGAGCGTATTCTGCTGGATACGGAAACGGATCAATTTGTGACGGTTTTTTATGGGGTACTGGATTTGGTGAACGGCCGTTTCACCTACGCCAACGCCGGACACAATCCCACTTATCATCTTGGCCCCAAAGTGCAAAGTTTAGCCAAAACCGGCATCCCGCTGGGCATGTTTGAAGAGATGGATTGGCAACAAGAAACGATTCAAATCGGCGTAGGCGAAAGCCTGATTTTATACAGCGATGGCGTGCCAGAAGCGCAAAACAGCAAGCAAGAGGAGTTTGGCGATGCCCGGATGTTAGCCATCGCTCAGCAAAAGGCCAACGGATCAGCCACGATCCAGCAAACCGCCATCGCCAATGCAGTCAGTGCGTTTGTCGGCGACGCTCCCCAATTTGACGATATTACCCTGATGGTGGCCACGCGCCTAAAATAGCAGCTATGCGACGAAGTTGGTTTTGGCTGATCAATGGTCTGCTTATTTTGCTTTATATTTGGGCGATGGGGGAGGAAACGGCCGTTTCCCTTCAAGTTGTCAACGACCGCTGCATCGCCGCCGTGCCGGAACGGACCATTGGCATTGACTGTCCGCAAATGGGTGTGGGTAGCCAGGTGGGAGTGACTGCGATCCAACCCACCACCAGACGCATTGAACTGGCCAGCTACCCACCACTGCGCTGGCTGGCACCTCATACCGCCTGGGCCGATCTCAACCTGTTTTCTGCCGACGGGCAGCCTCTCTGGCGGCAAACCTTCAACCAACTCAACACAAACGCGTGGCAAACGGTGAGCGGTGGTTGGACCACGCGCTGGGGCGAGCTGCGCGGCACAACCAGCCAAAACAGCCTGCTATTTCACCAGCCAGTCAATGATGATTTCATCCTCACCAGCACACTCCGGCGGGCCGAAGAGGAAGCGGGGTTGCTGCTGCTGCATCCTGATGGGCAAAAAGGTTTTGTCTTTTTGGTGAATGGGGCAGATCGACGGGGCGTGTGGTGGACATGGGAAAATGGCCGTGCCACCACTCCCCTCATCGGCATCCCTTTCCAAAAACCATTTTTGCAGCAGGCCCAATCTTTGCTGCGGTTACTGCTCACCGGGCACCAGGCTGCCTTGCTGCTGTTGGGCATTGCCGGGCTCATTAAAAAAGCAGGAACACGGAGAGGCACAGAGAAGACACAGAGTTTCACAGAGAATAATTCTCTACCTCTGCGTAACTCTGCGGCGCCTCTGCGAAACTCTGCGTTCCAAAAAAGAATCATCGTTTTCCTCACTCTGCTCACTTTCGCCCTCACCACCTACATCGCCAACGACGTACTGGCCCGCGTGCCGCATGTGCAGGATTCACTTACGTACCTTTTCCAGGCGCAAACCGTGGCGCGGGGCGATTTGTGGGCAGACGCTCCAATTCTGCCGGAATTTTTTAAGCAAGAGTTTTTGTTGGTGCAAAACGGCCGTTGGTTTGGCAAATATCCCCCCGGTTACCCAGTGGTACTGGCGCTGGGCGTGCTGCTCAATGCCCCCTGGCTCATCAATCCGCTGCTGGCCAGCCTAACGGTGCCGCTACTGTACCAGTTGGGGCGACGATTGGTGAACGATCGTATCGGCCTTCTCGCCGCTGGTCTGATGACGCTTTCACCCTTCTTCCTCTTCCTCTCTGGCAGCCAGATGGCCCACGCGGCGGAATTGTTTTGGTTGAGTTTGTTTATGGTTTGTTGGGAGCACGCTGTGGGGAGAAAAAAGCAGGAACGCGGAGAAACGCGGAGAACACGCAGAGTTACGCAGGGGGGAAAAAATAGCTTAACAAACCTCCGTGAAACTCTGCGCTATCTTTGTGTAACTCCGTGTTCCTCTCTCTGGCCATTTGTAGCTGGATTGGCGGCGGGGATGGCTTTTTTGACACGCCAGTTAACGGCCGTTGCCATCACCGCCCCATTTTTCCTACTCACCACCTGGGCGACTCCGCTGCCGTGGCGACGGCGGTTGCAAAAAGGCACGGTCTGGCTGGCCGGGCTGCTGCCCCTGCTGACCGCCCTGCCCCGGTTCGATGGGCTGTGCCTGCCCCATACCATCTTCACCCGGCTGACTCCCCGAATCCCCCGATGAAGACGATTC
>JBNKLQ010000185.1:0-12679 GCA_050292445.1 Promineifilaceae bacterium (SeqCode)
GGCGAGAAACGGCCGTTTGCAACAAATTTTAGCCCGGTTCGGCAGACGTGAGCAGGCGGTGGTTGATTCAAAGATGACGGCCGTTTCCACCCCCCGCCTCACCCCCTTGCCCACGATGGCCAGCCACCCCCGCTTTGCCGCCACGCTTATGGCCGAACTGCGGCTGGCGTTAAAAGGCCAGCCATGGTGGTGGTATCTGGGTGCGCTGGTCATCAACATCGCCCAACTCGCCAACCCCGTCGCCGACAGTTTGCAGATTGCGCTGCTGGGTCTGGTGTGGCCGGTACTAATTTGGTCGGCGCTGGGCACACGGGAGAATCGCCACAACACGCAGAAGATCGTCTTCTCGGCGGCATTCCCCTTGCGCCGACAGTTACCGGCAACGTGGCTGTCCGGCGTTCTGGTGGCGGTGTTGATGGTTGTGGGTGTGTCGCTGCGCCTCCTGCTGGCGGCAGAATGGGCGCATTTGCTGGCGTTGGGCGTGGGCGTGCTGTTTGTGCCTTCATTGGCGCTGGCGTTGGGCACGTGGAGCGGTTCCAACCGGCTGTTTGAAGTAGCCTATCTCTTTTGGTGGTATCTGGCGATCAATGGCTTGCCACTGTTTGACTTTATCTCGGCTAAAGTGTCCTCGCCGACGCCGACGGCATCGCTGGCGTATTTGGTGGGGAGTGTGGTTTTGCTGGTAACGGCCGTTGCTGGGCGGCGATTTAGTCTGCATCGTGATTAGCTTTGACATTGTTTATGTGTATGACAGACACGTTTACTCCGAATTGCGCACGATTCCTTTGCGCCAGGCGTAAACGGCCGCTTGCGTCCGATCCGCTAAATGCAGTTTGCCCAACACGTTGCTCACATACCCCTTAACCGTGTTTTCACTGATGACCAACTGCTCCGCGATTTCTGCATTGCTCAACCCTTGGGCAATCAGTTGCAATGTATCCATTTCTCGTTCGGTTAATTCTGTAAAAGGATTGATGTCCTCTTCGCGATTCCCGCGTACTTCCTGGATGACCCGTGAGGCGACGCGCGGGTGTAGGGTTGCTTCACCCGCAGCGGCACGCCGTACTGTTTCCACCAGCTCGTCCATTTTGATGTCTTTTAACACGTAGGAAAGCGCACCCGCGCGAATGGCGGGGAAGATGTGTGCATCGTCGTGGTGGGAGGTGAGGATGACGATCTGTGAGCGCGGGCTAATGTTTTTGACGCGCCGGGTGGCCTCAACGCCATCCATTTCTGGCATGATCAAATCCATCAAGATCACGTCGGGCGCATGTTGGGCAGCAAGCTTAACTGCTTCGGCCCCTGATTCTGCTTCGGCAATGATCTGCATATCTGGTTGTATGGCCAAGAAAGAGGCAACGCCTTGTCGTACAACGGCGTGATCATCTACGAGTAAAATTGAAATTTGTTGGGTCATTTGATCTCCACCACAATTTTTGTGCCTTTTTGGCTGCTTTCAATCGCTAAATTGCCGTTTACGGCCGTTGCCCTTTCCCGCATCGAATCCAACCCCACCCCGTGCTTAACCGTTGCCACATCAAACCCAACTCCGTCATCGACGACGGTGAAGCGGATGGCGTTGTGGTTCTGCGTTAACCTGATGGTGACCTGCGTGGCGCGGCTGTACTTGCCAATATTGGCCAGGGCTTCTTGTGTGATGCGGAAGAGGGCGTCGGCAACGGCCGTTTTCATGCCCGCCACTTCTGGAATATCAACCGTCACCTGGATGTTATGCTGTGCCGACAAGAATGCAGCATAATCGCGCAGGGCGTCTGCCAATCCTTTGGTTTCGACGTCAGACGGCCGTAATTGCTTAATCAGCGTCGTTAATTCCTGCCGTATTTGGTCTGTTAAGTCGGCGGCTTGCGCCAGATGGGCTTCGGTGTTTTCAGGGTTTTGCTGGACGAGCGCCCGCGCCGCGCCAATATGCGCGGCCGTGGCAAACGCTTGCTGCTTGACGCTGTCGTGTAAATCACGGGCCAACCGATTGCGTTCCTCCAACACGGCCAACTGCTTCTTGTCAGCCAATAACCGTTGCAGTTCGGTCGCCATTTGGTTTAAGTTGTTCCCCAAATCGCCAATTTCATCTTCTGTTTGATCCACAACTTGCGCAGAAAAATCACCTTGTCCCCAAGCGGCCGTTCGCTGTGCCAGATGGGTCAAACGGTCGCTGAAGCCCCGTGCCGTGCGCCAGCCAAACAGCGTGCCGATCATCGCCGCTGCCAGGGTGAAGATGCCCATGCCCACGACAAACATCCCTAAGGCAAACAGGAAAATGGTGGTAGGCGTGGGCAGGTGCAATGTCATGACCTGCACCCCGAGCGGTGCGCCATCATCGCCGCGAATGGGGGCGGCGTAATTTAGGTAGATGGCTTCTGGCGTGAGGTGGGAGTAGGGTTGGGGGTAGGTGATGTCGTTGGCATAAACGGCCGTTACCAGTGCCCCATATTCGCTGTCATCGGCAAACGTCGCGGCATCAAAAGAGCCGCTGTTCGCGGACAATTGGGTGAAGTTGGGCAATGACAAAATCAACTGCTGCTCAGTATCTAATATCAAGACCGTCATCACATGGCTGGATTGAAATAGTGGTTCGGAAACGGCCGTTTGCGGGATAAAGTCTGCCCATTTTTCCTGAATGCTGTGCTGCAAGGCAGCTGTATCTGCATCTGGTTTGGTCAATTCCGCACGGGAGAGAATCTCAATGTCCGCCATGAGACTCGGTGCCAGGGCGTTGCTGATCAGTCCAATGTCGGCGCGAAGGGGATTGATGCCGAACACAGTCAGCGCCAAAACCAGCAAGACGACCTGCAAAATAAAGAAGGTGAGGGCGGCAACTGTCGTATAGCTGGCGATGAGTTTCCATCGTAAACGGCCGTATCGTGAACGAAATCGAGCAATCATAAGGTTACTATAACGAAGGATTTGATGTTGGCAAGCAAAACCCCTCGCCAGTAGGGGCGGTTCCCCTACGCTGGTAGGGGACGCGGCCAAACCCTACGTATGAAGGGGCGTATTGCCTACTGGGGGATGGTGTGGAAACGGCCGTTGCGATTTAAGATGGGAGAAATGATGAAAAAAGGGGAACTCCCACTCGTTCCCTTTATCCTACTTTTATGAGGCTTTTTATGAACTTTCAACTTTCTACCATTCAATGGGAAAAAACGATTTTATATAGTGTATTAGTGGTGATGGCAACGGCCGTTACCATCTTCCTGGTGATTGCCGGTTATGCACTCTGGCTGGGTTTTCAGGGGCAAGGTGCACTGGATGTGAACAAACTTACTGTTTTTGCGGGGCAGGTAGGCACCTGGAGTGGCACGATTATTGCCGTGATGACCTTTTTATTTGCCCGATTATTGGCAAAAAGGATGGGAGACAGTGACATGAATCAAGACCGAAATGGGTATGGGCATGGTTTGGCGCTTGGTCTGGTATCGGCTGCTCTTGGCCTTGTCATTAACCTGATTACGGGTCATGGTGGGGGAATGCTGGCCGTAGAGTTTGTGGGAACGGCCGTTGCCGGTTTGCTGGGCGGCATGGTGAGCAAAAATTAAACGAGTGTGTTTTAGATGAGCGTCATCCCTAAGTGGCTGTAGTCTATGACTACAAAACGGAAGACCTTTCAGGGCTGAAAATCAACCTTGGAGAGGTTTTCAAAAGCTTTCAAAAAGAGCCGTTTCCGGCTCTTTTTGTTTTTCAAACAGGGAACTTCCCTTTCTTCAAGAAGAATCCAAACATCATTCAAACGATACAACAAACAAATTCATACGCGAGAAGGGGCATATCCCCTCCTCGGTGGGGATGTGATGCGGCAGGATATTTTTTATCCTTAACACACCTAAACGCAGCAACAAGAGCCTGCGTAAATCTAAAAAATATAAGAGGTGAAAAAATGTTTGAATTTATAAAGAAATGGACAGCTAGACTCGTAAAGTTATTGATCGTTTTAGTCATAACAATTTATCTAGTTTTGTTAGTCTCGTTCCAGGTTTCAAAAAGCTCATTACTACAAGCATTAACATCGGAAACTGACATCATCAGTACTGAAAAAGGGGATATCGAAGTTTACCGAAGAGGTGATTTGTCTCAACCTGTTGTTTTGGTGACACACGGGTCTCCCGGTGGGTACGACCAGGCGATGTTGATGATGACCCCGCTTTTCGAGGACGATACAACCTACCTCATCCCATCTCGTCCCGGTTACTTACAAACGCCGCTGGCGACAGGACGCACCCCGGCTGAACAAGCCGATGCTTACGCGGCCATGTTAGACGCGCTTGACATTGATCAGGTCGCCGTGATTGGTGCATCTGGTGGGGGCCCCTCGGCGCTGGAGTTTGCCAGACGTCACCCCGAACGCACAAAGAGCCTTGTTTTGTATGCGGCCGTTTCGCAAGCGATTCCAGATGCGGCCGTTCCACCAACCTCATCGCTAGAACGTGTCACCGACACCATTTTTGGCAAAGGGTTTTTGCAATGGGCCTTTGTGCAGCCGTTAAAAATGGCCCCTGAAAAGATGGCGATTTTTGAAAATATCTACGTCGATTCATGGCCACGTATCATTGCCGATGAGCAAAAAACCGAGCTGTTTACCAAACTGGTTGAATCTTCCCTTTTCCATTTTCCTAAAGATGTACGGTTGGGCGGGTATGCCAATGACATGACTCAATACGCCAATCTTGATCTGGGCTCTTTTGCAGACCTTGCCATCCCGACCTTGCTGGTACACGGCACGGCAGATACCGATGTTCCCTTTGCCACATCCGAAGCGCTTAGCCAAGAAATTGTAGGAGCGCAAACCTATTGGGTAGAGGGCGGCGACCACTTTATGATTATTTCTCGTTCTGATGAGGTCGTGCCGGTCATCAACGACTTTTTGGAACAACAGTAAAATAGTTTCGTCGAGTTCTGAGCCTGTCGAAAATGACAGGCTCAGGAAACGAACCAAATGAGGATTATGATGAAAACAATTAAGCGCTGGCTGCCAACAGCTTTATTACTGGCAGGTTTTGGATTTTTGTGGCAAACGGCCGTTTCCGGCGGCGAACAAGGTGTGGTGGCGTGGCTCACGCTGATGGGTGGACTGCCTTATCTGGGCATGGGGGTCTTGCTGATAGCCATCGTGGTTTTGGTTTGGAAACGCAAATTGAGCCTGCCCTTAATCGCCACCTTCATCGCTTCGATTTTGGTCATCTGGCCGTATTTGTGGCAATTTGGGGTTTTGCCGATGGCCTACCCCATCTCATTGGCAGATACCGAACCGGCCGCCACCGTGCGCCTGCCCACCGACAGCCCACTGCTAGTGGCCTGGGGCGGCGACACGCCCGATGTCAACTACCATGTCACCTTCCCCGACCAGCGCTGGGCCTACGATCTGGTGGTTGAGCCTGCATTTACAGGCAGTGAGCGGCTGGAAGATTATGGCTGTTGGGGTGTGCCCGTCGTGGCTCCTGCTGCCGGTGAAATTGTCGTCGCCCACGATGGCGAAAAAGATGTGCCGATTGGCGCAGAGCATGAACCCGGCACGCCGAGCGCAGGGAATCATATTTTTATACGCCTGGAAGGCGACACCTATCTGGCCATTGGTCATTTACAGCAAAACAGCATCGTCGTCAGCGAAGGGGATGTGGTGGCAGAAGGGGATGTGCTGGGGAAATGCGGCAACTCAGGCAGCAGCAGCGAACCACACATTCACATCCACCACCAGCGAGAAGACCCGCGCACCGTCGCATCTGGTTTAGCCGAAGGACTGCCGCTCTACTTTCGGGATCATGATGGCGATGCCATGCCGAAAGGCGGTTTAGGTGAACAAGGCCCGATTGTGCAGCATATCAGCGAATGAAGTTCCCATTAGTTGTTCTGCGTTCCCCCAAGTTCCTCGGCATGAGGAACTGAAGGGAACTGAGAGGACATTGGGGAGCTAATCACATAATTTTTACAAAGGACAGAAATAAAATGAAAACAAAAACATACAAACTGATCATCTGGTTTATTGGCATTGCCTTTGCCCTCACATGGGGGTGGGCGTCGGTTGTCGAGTTGGTGGATGGGGCAGAATCTCTGCCGCCGATGGGCATGTTTGGCCCCATGATTGCCGCATTGATCGTACAAAAATTCATCGCACGGCAGCCTATCTTAGGCAAAAATGGACTCGGCTTTGTGGTAGGCAAAAAGCGGTATTGGTTTATTGGGCCAGCAACGATGTTTGCTATTTTGGCAGTCATTTATAGCCTAACGTATCTGGCGGCACCTGAATTGTTTATCAAACTGGACGGATTATCTGCCAGTTTAGCTAATGCCAGTTTACCATTGAGCGATTCTGTTCCCGCTGCGTTGTTCACGCTGTTTGGGCTGAACGTGGTGCTGGGACCAATCCTCAACATCCCGCTGATGCTGGGTGAAGAGGTTGGCTGGCGCGGCTTTCTCACGCCCAATCTGGTGCAAAAGTTTGGCAAACGCGGGTTAATTTATGCCAATATTGTGTGGGCCTTGTGGCATGTGCCGATGTTCTTTCAGGGGTTGAATTACAGCAGCAATCCGTGGCTGGGCATTCCGTTTATGATTGGTGTCTCGGTCCCTTTGGGCATCATTTTTCAAACTGTTTTTCAACGCAGCGGTGGCTCGATTTGGGTTGCTGGGTTGATGCACGGCGTTTTAAACCAGGGAACGATGACGGTTTTGAATTTCTTTGTGCGCGAAGATGCAGTGTATAACAATTTTGTACATGGTGGAACTGGCATCATTGGCATTTTGGTGATGAGTGTGCTGGCGGTTTATTTCTATCGCCGGTATGAACTGCCGCAGCAGGATGATACTGTGGTGGAAACGGCCGTTTCTACCCAGGCTATAACAGCGTAATCGTTTCGTCAAAAATCAGTTTTTTTAGAAAGGTAAGGAAAAATGAAAACGTTGATTCTCTCTGACATCCACAGCAATATCCATGCGCTGGAAACTATCTTAGCCCGTGAAAAAGACAGTGACCTCATTTATTGTGCAGGGGATTTGGTCGATTATGGCCCTAATCCCACAGAAGTTATTGCCTGGGTACGAGCGAATAAAATCCCCTGTGTGAAAGGCAATCATGATCAGTGGGTTGTGATGAATTATCGCAACGGCCGTTTTTTAGAGACGGTAGCGGCGGAAGAACGTGCCTGGGTGCATCATAATGCTGCTTTATTGAGTGAGCAAGAGATTGAATTTCTGGAACAATTGCCGGAAGCATTGACGTTTGATTGTGACGGCATTCCGTATGGCCTAACACATCTGTACCGAGACTACGATGAAATCGTCTCCCTTTATGAGTTTGAGCAATTTTGTGATGTCACATTCAACAAGCCCATCAACCGCCTCGTTATCGGGCATACCCATCGGCAGGCGGTCAGGTACTTAAGCGATGATGTATTGTGGCTGAATCCCGGCAGCGTGTCTTACCGTCGCTTTGGCGACCCAGACCAGACCGCGCACTATAGTGTGATTATCGACGGCCAGATTTCGCTACGGCGGCTTGCGTATGATTTTACGGCCGTTTACCACACTATGAGCCAGGTTCCGCTAAAAGCATCAGAAAACAAATTCACTCAACGCAATTTTGAAACGCGAACCTAAAATAAAACAAGGATCAACCTATGAATAGCGAAGCAATCATTCTTATTTTGGGTGGCATCATTTTTATTTGGGCGATGGGCGCAAAATTGATTTCTTCTCTGAAAGCAAGGCGTTCCTGGAGAAAATTTGCTGAGCAAACAGGGTTAGCCTATGAGCATACCTGGCTGCCTGGCGTTACCCATTTGTGCGGCACCTATCAGGGACGACAAATTGAGATTGAAACGTTTTGCAATGATGACAAATACAACAGCAGTGTTACCCATATTGTGCTGGCTCTAAACACAGCAAGAGAAATACCTGCTGTGATGATACGGCCGTATCGCAACCAGATCATAAAAATGCACTTTGGCAAAAAGGATGGCTACCGTCAGGATGACGATTTTTACCAACGATTTTTGATTAAATGCCAATCAAAAAGATTCGTGTCGTCACTTTTTACTTCATTAGACCTGCGCCAACAGCTTGTCAACTCCTTTTTACCCAAAATAAAACGCGGCTTAGGAGACACGCCACCAGAAATCCACATCAACTCACAATGGATACTTTTTAAACAGCGCGCATGTTATGCCCTACGCAGTTCCGATGAATTGAAAGCTATAGCGACATTATTGATCACATTGGCAGATGGCATTGAGGACGAATTAGCATGTCAATCTGTGTCATCTTTGGATAAAATCGACCCCATCTAACAAAAGCGAGTTGAACATGATGCGAATTTTGCAACCAGGTGATGAGGCAATACTGGAACAGTTTTTACAGCCACACATCAAATCTTCGATGTTTTTGGTGGGCCATATGCGTGCAGCGGGGTTGATGGATAACGGCCGTTCCGCTGTAGCCACCTCGCTGCTAGCGGTGCGTGAGGAAGGTGTGCATACAGCTATTCTTTTTACAGGCGAAGAAAACATTCCCGCCCAAAAAGCCTATGAAGCGCTTGGTTTTTACAAAATTGGTGACTACCGCATCACACTGTTGAAGGAGCCGCTGACACAACTTATTTAAGATACGATGCACGTGCGTGTAGGAAGTGCGTCGCACCCTCGTGAATTATCCCCTTTTTGGTACAGGTGGGCATTGTCCATCTGTACACCTCAGACAAACCACCTGGACGATTCGTCTACCCTCTCATTTCGCTACACTAAAAACAGTTAAAAACAACAATTTAGCAGTGAACGGAATATCAACCATCACTATTTAGGAGCGAGAAAATGAACGGACAACCAACTAATTTAAAAAATAATCGAAAAGGCTGTTTGGGAATGGGCTTACGTTTGCTGGCAGGGCTGGTGGCTTTACTGGTTTTGTTGGGCGTGGGCTGTTCAATTTATGAGGCGCGGGCGGAAACGGCCGTTGCCACCCAATACCTCGCGCCAGGACAGCTTGTTGAGGTAAACGGCCGTACCATGCACATCCACTGCGAAGGCAAAGGTAGCCCCACCATCATTCTTGATGCTGGGCAAGGTGGCTGGTCTAGCGATTGGGACGACATCATGCCCCAACTGAGCCAGAACAACCGCGTTTGCGCTTACGACCGCGCTGGCTATGGGTGGAGCGACCCAGTTGATGGGGAACGTTCTCCCCAAGATGCTGCCGACGATTTAGCCAACCTGCTCGCCGCTGCCCAAATCGAATCGCCCTACGTGTTGGTCAGTTTTTCGCACGCTGGACTGGCCGCTCGCCTCTTTGCCGCGCAGCACGCCGACCAGATGGCAGGTATGGTTCTCATCGACCCGGCCACGGAGTTTGACAATGAAATTATGAGTAACGAGCTGATGCAGCAGCAGAAATCGGCCGTCGGCATGTTTAGCGGCTTCAGCTTTGCCGCAAAACTTGGAGTTCTACGGCTATTAGGCACCGAAAACATGGCAGGCAGCGCCCCCTTCATCGGCACAGACCCGGCCAACCCAGACGTGTACTACACCTTCATTTCAGACCCGCAGTGGTGGGAAACATCTGTTCAGGAATTCAGCAGCGGTCTGAATGATGACCACCTGGCTATGGTACGTGACCGGGGGACAATTCAGGATATTCCGCTCGTCATCATTGGTTCGGATACACTGGACACCACTGGCAATGCGGCAATGGCGGGGCTGCAAGAAGCCCGGCACGATGTCCTCAGCGAACTGGCCGCACAATCGGCACAAGGCAAATTCATTGTCGCTGAAGGCAGCACACACACCATCCCCAATGACCGACCTGATGTTGTGATTGAAGCAATTGAATCAGTTGTGGGAACGAGTCACTAAAAGTTCGACCGGGCAGAGAACACGATTGAACACCTGCCCAATTAGCCGGCCAGGTGTTCATTGGCTCTATGTCAGACGGCCGTAATCAGGCAGATGCAATCATTGACGAATTTAGAATTTACAGCGACGCGCAATAAATCTATAAGGCATCAAGTTTTTCATTACAAACACTTTGACTAATCATCATCATCGTGGTCGTCGTGGTCATCATCGTGGTCGTCGTCATTGTTATCATCGCCGTGATTTTCATCGCCGCTATCCCCGTCTTCTCCACCTTCGTGCTCGCCTTCTCTGCCGTCAGCATGACAAGCAATACAGTTAGCCGTATTGGCAATACCTTCCTCATTATGCTCATTTGCCACTTCCTGAGGGCTGTGGCAGCTCGAACAGCTATATATTGACGTATCACCACCGGGATGGCAGTTGGAACACTGCCCATTGGTCCCCTCATGATTGATAGGGAATGAGTGATTAAACGTCGCCCCGCTGAAGGTGTTTGTGTTATGGCAGGTTGAGCATTGGCCAGGGAAGTGGTTCGCCGGTGGTGCATGGCAGGATTGACAATTTGTTAGCCCCGAATGATTAAACGAAACGTTGCCAAAGCTGTTGGTATCCACATGACAGTTGCGACACGCACCCGGATAATGGTTGGCCGGAGCGGCATGACATGCCGCACAATCTGTATTGCCAATTGAGGCGTGATTGAAAAATGCATTCCTGAAATTGGTTGTGTCGCTGTGGCAAGCGTTGCAAGCACCAGCAAAATGGTTAGCTGGTGGTGTATGACACGCTGCACAATCCGCATTGCCAATTGTGGCATGATTGAAAATTGCATTCTTAAAATTGGTTGTGTCACTGTGGCAGGCAGTGCAAGCACCGGCAAAATGGTTAGCTGGTGGTGTATGACACGCCGCACAATCGGTATTGCCAATTGAGGCGTGATTAAAAAATGCATTCTTGAAATTGGTTGTGTCACTATGGCAAGCGTTGCAAGCACCGGCAAAATGGTTTACAGGCGCAGCATGACATTCTACACAATCTGTTGTACCGATAATTGAGTGGTCGAAGCTGGCATCCTGCCAGTTCTCAATTGAATGACACTGAGCGCAGTCTGTACCGTTACTGCCATTATGCGCATCATCGCTGGCATGACAGGCGATACAAGTTGGGTCTGTTCCCTGATAATTGCCGCTGCTGTGGCAGGTGGAGCAGCTAACATTGTGTCCACCGGTCAATGGGAAAAAGCTATGTGCAGCCACTAATTTTGGGCTAGAAGGGAAAGGAACCGCGCGCGGATTGTTAAGCTCACCGGATAAAGCCGCAATCAAGTCTGCACCCTGATCCGGAACCGAATCACTCCCAGTTCCGACCGGCGTGCCTTCGGAGAGGGCGACCATTGTGCTATCGGGATTGCTCAAAAGTTGTTGGATCACTTTTAGCCTGGTACGCAGTTGGGTAACGGCCGTTTCTGTTGGCTGCACCTGAGCAATAGCCAACCCGTCAATCAAAGACAAACCACGTTCCGTTAAACGCGCCAGCCGGACTTGTAAAGCTGCCTGCTCCGCTTCCGGAACATCAGCAACAGCAGCTTCTGCATCGGCCAACGCATCGTCAACATATTGCACCGCTACCAGTTCGGCCGATGTCCATGTTACGGTCTCTAGTTCATCCAGCCGCTGTGACAGCGCAATGAGCAGCACTTCTGCACGCAGCGTTTTATCAAAAATTGTTTTTTCACCCCAAAGCTGCTCAGATGCTATCTGAATGGGAAACAGGGCATCTCCCGGTAAAAAAGGCGATTTTTCAACCAGCCTGTAAGATAACGCCCCACCAACAATCGCCAAAAACATGATAAGTGCAATGATTACAAAAACAAGCCGCCGCATGTGGTTCCCCTTATATCAACTTCAATGTGCAAATAGCAATTTACCAAATCGCGCTCTATTTTCATTCAAAAGAAAACAAAGCTCATTGGAACATATGAACATTACTGTACTCTTAGAGTAATAGTGACAGTGTGAGTTTAAAAGTAACGGTCGTATCCATGATCAGTAATTGAAAGTCAGTAGCCGCTTGCTGATTGCTGTTTGCTGTTTGCTGTTTTAAGCATTCCTTTTTGTATGGTGTTTCCACAACATGAAAGAAGAGACAGATTATTAAAGCCGATGCGTACATTCCTCACCGAACTGGGGCGCAGAGGCTGGGAATTGGTGACTGTGCATCCGTTGACGCTGGGCGCGAATGAATTTTGTTTTAGGCACCAGATTGATACACAGAAAATGGCTGCTTCACATGGCTTGTAGTGTCGCACCTTTGGTATCTGTATGGTTACTTAAACTTTATTAGGCGTTTTTTAAGCGTCTGGTTTCGTAAGCTCCTATCAATGATTAAAACACGCCGGATTGTCCGGCCAATAAACCAGGAGTATTTTGATGAAATTTAGTAAAGTATTTGTTTTGTTTGGTTTGGTATTATTGTTTGGCCTGGCCGCCTGTGGCGGAGGAGATGCCGACACCAACACATCCGAAGCTGAGGTAGAAGCAACGGCCGTTTCGCTGGCCGATGAGGTCCGTGTTGAGGAAGGTGGTTATGCCTTCCAGCCACCCGTTGACTACGAAGTGAACGTTGATTATATTTTTGCCGAAATGACCGTCGCCAATGACGACACCACGCAAATCAACATTATTGGTATGCCTTTGGAAGAAGGCATGACGCTGGACACGATTTACGAGGGGTTCACTTCTGAATTTGGCGCAGATGAAACAGTCACGCTGGGCGAGCGTGAAGCCGTCACCGTCAATGGCTTAGAAGGCTTTGCCGTGACAATG
>JBNKLQ010000186.1:0-12663 GCA_050292445.1 Promineifilaceae bacterium (SeqCode)
CCATTACGGAAGCGGGCACCAACCCTACCTGAAGGCCGCCCAATAACAAGCCAACACCAAGCAAGAGCAGCAACACCCCTCGCCACCACTTTCTGGGCCAAAACAGCACCACAACGGCCGTTCCCACCCCTAAACTCAACCACGCCCCTCGGCTCCAAGAGGCAACAACACCCAAAAGGGAAACGGCCGTTACCAGACCCACACCGATGGCAAGCAGCCAAATTGGAGACTGGAGATTGGAGATTGGAGATTTAAGAATAATCTCTAATCTCCAATCTCTAATCTCCACCCAGACGGCAGGCAGATAGCTAAGAAAAATGCCCAGGGCCAGAACGGCCGTTAAGTTCAAAAAACCACCAAACGGATTCGGCTGGTTAAACGTGCCGTATGCTCGATAAAAGCGCCCCAGCACCAGAAAATGCTCTGGGCCATCAGGTTTGAAAGCAAACTGGTAAATGCCCAAAATCGCCTGGCTTAAGCCCGCCACAAATAAGGCCGCTAACAACCACACAATAGCTGAACCAAGCTGGCTACGCCGTTCTTGCCAAATGGACGCCCGGTCCACCACCATCAGCATGATGGCCAACATCTCTACCCACTTGAGCAACTCTTTAAAGCCAAAGCTGTAAGACGGGGCACTGACGACCGAAACGGCCGCAATTCCCGTAAACAACGCCAGCGGCACCGCCAAATAAGTGCGTGGCACAAACACGCGCCGCTGCCGCAGCCCGTGCGCCAGCCAGCCCAGCAAGCTTAGGAGTAAATAGAATTGACCGCTGTCCAGCAAACCAACTTCTGTTGCCCCCAGCGGCCCCGTTAACAAAGCCGCAAACAAGCCAAACAGCGGCTCGATGAGGGTGAGGATGAGGACGGCCGTTCGCAGCAGCAATCCCCCTGCTTCGGCCGGAGAAAGCTGCGTCAGCAGCCCACCCACCAGCACAGCCAGCAAAACAAACCAGATGGGTTGCCACTGCCTGCCGCTCGTCAGCCTGTTAAAAATGGTGGGGGAATACGGCCGTATTCGCTGCAAAATTACCTCATCAACGACCTGACAGGTTTACGAACAATCCAGACTGTAAAGAAACTTTGTGATACAAAGCAATCTTACCGGAAAGTGCTTAAGAAACCTGTCAGGTCTGGCATCTTAAACCTTATCGCGGAAGAAATCCAACGTCTTTGCCAACCCATCGGCCAGCGTTACTTTGGGTTCCCAATCCAACACCTGCTTGGCTTTGGTAATATCCGGGCGGCGCTGCTTGGGGTCATCCGTAAAACGATCATCCTTTGGCTGGACAAACACAACTTCAGACTCGCTACGGGCAATCTCTACCACAGCGTGGGCAAACTCCAGAATCGTCATCTCATTGGGGTTACCAATGTTCACTGGCAGCTTCTCATCTGACAACAGCAGGCGGTAAATGCCCTCAACCAAATCGCTATAATATTGGAAGGCTCGCGTCTGGCTGCCGTCACCGTATACGGTAATTGGCTCATTGGTCAATGCCTGATGAATAAAGTTAGGCACTACACGGCCGTCATTCAGCCGCATCCGGGGACCATACGTATTAAAAATACGCACAATGCGCGTTTCCAGACCATGATACCGTTGGTAGGCCAGCGTCATAGCTTCAGCAAACCGCTTGGCTTCATCATAAACGCCACGCGGGCCAATGGGGTTCACATTGCCCCAATACGTTTCTGGCTGCGGATTAACTTGCGGGTCGCCGTACACCTCCGAAGTAGAAGCCAGCAGGTAACGAGCACCTTTGGCCTTGGCCAACCCCAGCGTGTTGTGTGTTCCCAAAGAGCCCACTTTGAGCGTAGGAATGGGATGCTCTAAATAATCATTGGGACTGGCAGGAGAAGCAAAATGTAGAACTGCATCAATTTCACCAGCAACATAAATGTAGTTACTAACATCGTGCTTAATAAAGTGAAATCGCTCGTGCTCCATCAAGTGGGCGATATTGTCCATGTTGCCGGTGATTAGGTTGTCCATTCCCACAACAGAATGGCCTTCGGCTACAAAACGGTCAGAAAGATGAGAACCAAGAAAGCCAGCTGCTCCGGTAATTAATACGCGCATTGTGTCTCCTTTTGTGCCGCTCACTGTCACATGAGCTTGGCAATTGGGCTTGCTTGCCAGCCGCTAAGACGTATGGTCAACCATGAGATTAGGGGGTGCTACGGCCGTTCATTAACCGGGGCTGCGTCCAAAGACTGGCATTTAAATGTGATGTTGTTCAGGTGGTGGCTATTGTATCTTAGCCAGGATGGTCAGACGAATGATACGGCCGTACAAACTACAGTCGCCTTGCATACGATCAAAGTACGCACAAAACCAACTTATTGTGCCTCCCTACACTTACACACCATCTGAACAGCTGTGATTTTTCCCTCGCAAAACAGTTCTCGTCACGGTATACTCGTTCGCATAATTGCAACCTTGGAGAGGTATATGCCTAAAAGCAAAACGGCCGTTGCCGCCGCCAACCAAACCAACATCCACGAGCGGCGCAAGGCTGATCATATTCGCATCAATTTAGAAGAAGATGTGACCTTCAACAAGCTCACCACTGGCCTGGAAAACCACTTCTTTATGCACCAGGCGCTACCCGAAATCGATCTGGTAGCCGTAGATACCCAAACCACCTTTTTCGGCAAGCAGCTTAGCACCCCACTACTCATCTCCTCCATGACTGGCGGCACAGCCGAAGCCGGCGAAATCAATCGCATTCTGGCCGAAGCAGCACAAACTGTGGGCATCGCGATGGGCTTAGGGTCGCAACGAGCCGCTATTGAAGACCAAAGTTTGGCCTACACATACCACGTTCGCCAGGTGGCCCCCGATATTTTACTGTTCGCCAACATCGGTGCGGTGCAGCTCAATTACAGTTATGGCCTGGCCCATTGTCTGCGCGCTGTAGAAATGTGCGAAGCCGATGCGCTCATCTTGCATTTTAACGCGCTGCAAGAAGCCGTCCAGCCCGAGGGGGACGGTAATTTTGCCAACCTGCTCAGCAAGGTAGAAAAAGTCTGCCGTGAACTGCCGGTGCCAGTTATTGCCAAAGAAGTTGGCTGGGGCTTTGCCGAAGAAACGGCCCGGCAGTTGGCCAATGCCGGTGTCGCCGCGATTGATGTGGCTGGCGCAGGCGGCACATCCTGGAGCCAGGTCGAGATGTATCGAGCACCCACAACACGCCATGCCCGTGTGGCAGCAGCCTTTATTGATTGGGGTATTCCAACGGCCGTTTCCATTCAATATTGTCGTCGAGCAGCCCCCAATCTACCCCTTATCGCCAGCGGTGGCATCCGTAACGGCATTGACGTGGCCAAATGTATTGCCCTGGGTGCCAATCTGGTGGGCTTTGCCGGTGACTTCCTCCGCGCCGCCGATCAAAATGGCGTTGCAGGCGTTATCGAAATGGCCGAAACCATAACCGATGAACTGCGCGTGGCCATGTTCTGCGCAGCAGCAGAAACCATTGACGCTTTAGCCCAAACACCCTTGCATACTCAATATCTTAAATAACAAGAGACTTGGAGACTAGAGACCAAAAAATCTCCAGTCTCCAATCTCCAATCTCTAACTTATGAATGAATTCAAACAACTTTCTCAAGAAATGCGCCAGGCCGTTAACGATGAAATGAAGGCGGTCCTCAAAGCCACAAAGGAACAGCCCGACCATTTTTACGGTATGATGCATTACCACATGGGCTGGCGTGATGAACAACTTCAGCCCGCTGACGTTCATGCGGGCAAACAAATTCGGCCAGTCATCTGCCTGCTGGCTTGCCAGGCAGCAGGTGGCGACTGGCAACATGCGGTCCCCGCAGCGGCAGCGATTGAGCTGCTGCACAACTTCTCGCTTATTCATGACGACATTGAAGACGCTAGCCCCACGCGGCGTGGTCGAAAAACGTTGTGGACCATTTGGGGCAAAGAACAAGCCATTAACGCTGGAGACGCCATGTTTGCCTTAGCCCATCTTGCCCTAAATCGGCTGGTGGATCGTGGCGTGGCGGCAGAAACGGCCGTATACGCGCTACGCCGCTTCGATGAAACTTGTGTACGTCTCACCCAAGGCCAACATGCCGATATGGACTTTGAAACGCAAGACGAAGTCAGTGTCGATGAATATTTGGCGATGATTACGGGGAAAACGGCCGTGCTGCTCTCCTTCTGCACCGAACTGGGTGCCCTCATTGCTGGCTGCGACACGCAAACCGTGCACAATTACGCCCAGTTTGGCCTCAACCTAGGCCTTGCCTTCCAGGTTATCGACGATATTCTGGGCATTTGGGGGGATGAAGCCGTCATTGGAAAATCCGCCTCTACAGACATTCTCACCAAAAAGAAAACCTTGCCCGTACTTTACGGCCTCAGCCAAAATGGAGCGCTACGTCAGCTGTACGAACAAGAACCCACTGACGAAGCATTTGTTCAGAATGCAATCAATGTACTAAATAATACCGGTGCCCGCGAATACGCTACCCAGCGCGCCACCTACTATTCTGAAAACGCGCTGCAACATCTGGAAGAAGCGCAACCAAAGGGTTCTGCCTTTGCCGCCCTTAATCAATTATCCGCCATGCTGCTCCAACGGGATTTTTAGCAACTAGAACTCACACCCATATCTGTTAAACAAAAAACGGCGACCCATTTCTGAGTCGCCGTTTTGATTTTTATCTACGAGACGAGCGGCTAGCTTATGCTTCTTCCTCTGCCTCAGGGGCATCCAGTTGCTCTTTGGTAGCCTCAGCGGCAGCGGCAGCAGCAATCGCTTCCAACACGGCATCATCCGTATTGTCGTCAATCAACGCGCCAGACAAATCCATCGATTCTTCCAGTAGCTCTTCATCTTCAACCAAAGATGCTTCCAGCTCTTGCTGCTTCTTGGTATACACAGCAAAGCCAGTACCGGCAGGAATCAGCTTACCAATAATCACATTTTCCTTCAGACCAACCAAATCGTCTTCACGACCAGCAATTGCAGCACTGGCCAACACTTTGATCGTGTGCTGGAAGGAACTTGCAGACAGGAAGCTATCAGTGTTCAAAGCACCCTTGGTGATACCCAGCAAAACAGGCTCTGCCTGTGCGGGCTGACCACCTTCTTCCATAATCTCTTCGTTATTGGCCTGGAAAAGAGACGTTTCAATCAGCTCACCGGGCAACATCTCAGTATCACCAGAAGAGGTAACCGTCACCTTACTTAACATTTTGCGAATAATCACTTCAAAGTGCTTGTCATGAATGTTCTGACCTTGCGGACGGTATACTTGCTGCATTTCACGCAGCAAATATTGCGTCACAGCATCGCGGCCCAAGATTTCCAGAATGCGGTGCGGATTCTTAGACCCTTCGGTCAGCTGCTCACCAGCAGACACTTCCTGACCATCTGAAATGAGTAAGCGCATGCCGGCAGGAATTTCGTAATCCCGCTCATCTTTGCTTTCCCAGGTCACCGTTAACGCATCGCCATCCCGAGCAACGCGACCACCATGCCGGGCCACAACAACTTCGTCGTCATTTTCGGCTAATACGCCACCAGATTCAATAGTGTCCTTATTACCAACCTTTGCTTCCCAACCGTCGGCAATTTCGTAAACATCATCAACCAGACGAACATCGGTAACAAAAACATGGCGGACACCGTCAACGACGCGAATCTCAGCCAAACCACCGATTTCCGTAATGACGGCTTCACCCTTGGGCCGCTGCCGTGCTTCAAACAACTCTTCAACACGAGGTAAACCCTGAGTAATGTCACCACCCGCCGAAGCGGTACCGCCTGTATGGAAGGTTCGCAGCGTCAGCTGGGTACCTGGTTCACCAATGGATTGAGCGGCAACAATACCAACGGCCGTTCCTTGCTCCACCGGCTTGCCACGCGCCAAATCAATACCATAACATTTAGCACAAATACCGCGACGCATCTCACAGGTCATTGGCGAATGAACATACACTTCGACAGCACCCATTTCATCTACGCGCTCGGCAATCACATCCGTATAATACTCACCGGTCTGAATGATAATTTCGCCCGTCTCAGGATCGGTCATTGGCGCAGCAGCCACACGGCCCAAAATACGTTCTGCCAACGTCTGCTTACCAAAGTTATCCACACGGCGAACCCAAATGCCCTTGGTCGTACCACAATCGTCATCCATCACGATCATTTCCTGGGCAATGTCCACAAGACGACGGGTCAGATACCCGGCATCGGCCGTACGAAGCGCCGTGTCGGCCAGACCCTTACGGGCACCATGCGTAGAAATGAAGTATTCCAACGTGTCTAACCCCTGGCGGAAGTTAGACTGAATCGGTACCGGAATAATCTTACCCTGCGGGTCAGCCATCAGGCCACGCATACCAGCTAGCTGGGTAATGGGGCCAAAGCCACCCTTACCTGCCCCAGAAAGCGCCATTACAGCGATGGGGCTGGCCGGGTCCATAGCATCACGAACGGCTTTCTCCACCTTATCTTTGGCGTCATTCCATTGCTCAATGGTGCGCTGATATTGCTCTTCTTCCGTGAGCAAACCACGGCGATATTGGCGATCAATTTCATTGACACGCTGCAAAGCATCATCCAGAATACCCTGACGCTCCTCAGGAATCGTCAGATCAGCCACCGCAATGGTGGTTCCCGAAATAGTCGCGTATTTAAAGCCAATATTTTTAATAGCATCCACTAGTTTGATGGTGTCATCATCACCTAACAAGCGATAGACGCGGTTAATGAGCGCATTCACCCCACCTTTGTCTAACACGCGGTTAACAAAGTGGAACTCTTCTGGCAGCGCCATGTTAAAGAGCACACGCCCTGGTGACGTTTCAATAACGCGCAGACGTGGCTTGCCATCGGCATAGCGCGTGTGATCTTCTTTAAAGTAGGTTTCAATTTCCAGCTGAATCTTGGCATGAATGTCTACGTAGCCTAGTTCATAAGCAGTCTCTACTTCTTCCATGCTGCCGAATTTGCTACCCTCACCTAAACGGCCGTCTACAACCAAAGTCAGATAATAAACACCCAAAACCATATCTTTGGATGGACCCACAATGGGCTGTCCATCTGATGGCTTCAGCAAGTTGCGGGTGGCCATCATCAACCCTTTGGCCTCATCAACCGCTCTTTGCGACAGCGGTACATGCACAGCCATTTGGTCACCATCAAAGTCAGCATTGAAGGCGGCACAAACCAGCGGGTGCAATTGAATAGCTTTCCCCTCTACCAACATCGGCATAAAGGCTTGAATACCCAGGCGGTGCAAAGTTGGAGCACGGTTTAGCAGAATCGGCCGTCCTTGAATAACCTCTTCTAACACTTCCCACACTTCGGGGGGCTGGCGCTCAATGAAACGACGGGCACCTTTCACGTTGCTGGCGTGTCCATATTCCACCAGTTTGCTGATAACAAACGGCCGGAACAGTTCCAAAGCCATCGTCTTGGGCAAACCACATTGGCCCAGTTTCAACGTTGGGCCAACCACAATTACGGAACGGCCAGAGTAGTCCACACGCTTACCCAGCAAGTTGCGGCGGAAGCGCCCCTTCTTACCTTTGAGCATGTCAGAGAGAGATTTCAGCTCACGGCGGCCACGGCGGCTGAGCGCCTTGCCCCGCTGGCTGTTGTCGATCAGGCTGTCAACCGCTTCCTGGAGCATACGCTTTTCATTGCGCACAATGACGTCAGGCGCACCTAGCTCCAACAAACGCTTAAGGCGATTATTCCGATTGATGACCCGACGATACAAATCGTTCAGGTCAGATGTGGCAAAACGGCCGCCATCCAGCTGAACCATGGGGCGCAAATCTGGAGGAATCACCGGCAGCACAGTCAAAATCATCCATTCAGGGCGATTCCCGCTCTTGCGTAGAGATTCAACGACCTGTAACCGCTTGGTGGCTCGCTTGGCCGCTTGCTTTGAGCGCGTGGTTCGCACTTCACGCCACAACTCACGGGAAAGTCTATCCAAATCCATCTTCTTGAGGATATCGTATAAAGCTTCCGCACCCATATCGGCCCGGAACACGTTCCCAAACTTGCTTTTCAACTCACGGTAATCGTTTTCATTGAGGAAAACCATCGGCTCCAGATTTTCCAACTGTTCCCGATTGGCCTGGGCTTGCTGGCGCAGCCGCGTCAGTTTCTGAGAAAGCTCATCGCGCAAATCAACACCAACAGCATCCGCCTCGGTGCGCAGCTCTTCGATCTCTTTCTGCATCGTGGCAACATCGCTTTGATGGTCTTCTTCACTCTCTTTTTGAACCTGCGTTAAACGTTCTGAGGTGACTTCTTGAACCAAAACGCTGTGTTCGCGGCCAACGGTTTCGCCCTCTTTGACGATAACCGTATCACCCAGAACAATATCTTCACTAGCTGCAGATCCTTTGAGGTGCTCCAAACGCCGTTCAACGCCTTGTGCTTCGTTGACCACTGCATCCGTTACAGCAGAAAGACGATCATCAAAGGAATCGTTTTGCTCTTTTAATGTTGTTTCTAGCTCTTGCAAGCGCACTTGAGCTTCGGAGGTAGCATCGCCAATGTTAGATTGCAAATCTTCTTCGAATCTAAGCTCAGCTTCGGCCAACTCTTCTTCCAAACGTTTCAACGCTCGTTGGCGAGCTTCTTCATCGACGCTTGTAATGACGTATTGCGCAAAATAGAGGACGCGGTCTAAATTACGACGAGAAACGTTCAGCAGCAGCCCCATATGGCTGGGCACACGGCGTGTGTACCAAACATGCGCCACGGGCGCTGCCAATTCAATATGCCCCATTCGTTCGCGGCGAACGGCTGAACGGGTGACTTCTACACCACACTTGTCACAAACAATGCCCTTGTATCGAACGTTCTTATACTTGCCGCAATAGCATTGCCAGTCACGCGTTGGGCCAAAAATAGCCTCACAAAATAGACCATCCTTTTCTGGCCGCAAGCGGCGATAGTTAATGGTTTCCGGTTTTGTAACCTCTCCATATGACCATGACCGCATCTGGTCCGGGGATGCTAAACTAATGCGTAACGAGCGGAATTCTGTTGTTTCCACCAGGTGACCTCCCAAATAGAATAAAGCTCCAACCCTAAATAAAAATATCTTCCCTTACGTATACGTAATGCCCACGAGCTTAAGGGTGCTTATTTAATGCTTTCCGCAGACACGGAAAAAGAGCGTATGGTCTGATCAGGACCAACGCTCTCAAAACGTCGTGGCAATTTTTACTTTATGTATGGCGATTAT
Organism: Promineifilaceae bacterium (SeqCode); assembly: GCA_050292445.1. Lineage (GTDB taxonomy): Bacteria > Chloroflexota > Anaerolineae > Promineifilales > Promineifilaceae > Leptofilum. The sequence continues at coordinate 9,250 of JBNKLQ010000186.1, forward strand.
ATCGGTACCCGTCAATATGTCAACGCTTTTACATAAGTGTTACATAAGCATGTGCAAGCTTAGAAGTATACAAAAAACGGCCGTTTCCGACAAGTCCCAATTTTAGCGCCAATAAACCAAATTATGCTTCCGGGGTCAGTGGCTGCACAGTTGCCCCACAAAACTCGCAAGTGTAGGTTGTTACCCCACGCGGCTGTTCAGGAACGGCCGCATAACAATTGGGACATTGTTCAGGAAAATTAGCGCTAGTAATCTCCGCAGCCTCCAGCTCATCCAGATATTCATCCGAGCGATCAGCATCAATTTCACCCGACTGAACGCGATTAATCATTGCGGCCCAATCTTCCGAATCCTGCCCATCTAAATGAAAACGCGCCCGGGAAAGGGAAGCTGTAGCGGCAAAAACCAACTCCAAAATATCATCCTTGCCCATGCCCAGGAAGCCACCTTCTTCCTTATGGACAATTTGATCAATTTCATGCACCTGAACCGCGATGTGCAGCTTTTGCACCATCTCCGATTCTGCTTTAAAAATGCCAAACCGCTTTTTGGTCACAACTTCTTCGCGCTGTTCAAACAGCAGCCTCTGGTCGGTGAGGAAGAGATAGCCTTTTGGCCCTTCTTCACCGTCTTGGTGCCATTCTGCCTTCACAGCCAGCAGCGGGCCCTCAGCCTCCTGCAAGCGAATCTCCTGCGACCCGGCCATCAAATCCAGCATTTTGCCCACCTGCCCCAGCGAGTATTCAATCTGGTGCAGTTCATTTTCGATGCCATCGTAAAGGCCATCCAAAGCGCGACGCGCGGCAGTGATGCGACTGCCCAGGCTATCTACGGCCGAATCCACCGTTTTCACCAGGGCAGCATTGGCATTACCCAACCGATTCACCTGGCGTTCTGTCTGATCCAACTCGCGATCAAGCCGCTTGACCTGTTCTGAAAGCGCCTTTTCTACACGAGGGCGGACTTCATCCCACTTGTCATCCAGCGCTTCCAACTTATCTTCTAACTGACCAGAATGGACATAGCCCCGGTCACGAAGCGCTTCCAGATCAAAAGGCAGCTTGGTCAATTTGTTATCAATTTCACCCACAGCCGAAAAAATATCTTCCAGCTGGGCCTGCGACTCCAGCCGTTCAAATTTGCTTTGGATGCTGTCAATTTCGGAAGCAAGTTCGGCTGACACAGCCGCTTTCGCCGCAGTGCGCTTGACGGGCCGACGGGCCGGGGGTTTGGGCATTGGTCGTTTGCTGATGGCTGCTTTCCGCGCTTTGGCCCTGGCAGACGGCCGTACCCGTCGTTTTAAGGATGCTCTGTGAACAGCAGCGCCAATAGAGCTGCCCTTACGACGTGATCCTGTTTGCGATTTTTTACGTTTGTCTGCCATTGCTCTGCCTCCAAATGCCAAATTACAGGGTGGGTTCTTCGGTTTGGCCCACCTTTTGTTTTAAGTACGCTTCCATAAAATCGTCTAGACGCCCATCCAGCACCCCCTGAGCATTACCAACTTCGTAATTGGTGCGATGGTCTTTTACCATCTTGTAGGGATGCAGCACGTAGGAGCGAATCTGGCTACCCCAACCTGCATCTACGTCTTCACCCTTCAGCGCGGCCATTTCTGCTTCTTGCTTGCGCTGCTCCAGGTCAAATAGCTGCGCCTTGAGGATTTTCATGGCCACTTCCCGGTTTTGTGTCAGCGACCGTTGATTTTGGCAAGAAACGACAATGTTGGTGGGAATGTGGGTGATGCGTACGGCCGTTTCATTCTTTTGCACATGCTGTCCCCCCGCTCCACTCGCCTTAAACCGGTCAATGCGTAAATCTTTCTCGTCGATTTCAATCTCAATGTCTTCAGCCACGTCGGGCCATACTTCCACTTTGGCAAAAGAAGTATGGCGACGGCTCGATGAGTCGTAGGGTGAGATGCGTACCAGGCGATGTACGCCACGTTCAGATTGGAGACGGCCGTAAGCATAACTCCCTTTCACCGCCATCATCACGCTCTTAATGCCTGCCTCGTCACCGGCACTTTCATCCACAATATCCACGACCATTTGGTGAGAGTCGGCCCAGCGCATAAACATCCGCTCTAGCATCTGCGCCCAATCCTGCGCTTCGGTGCCACCGGCTCCGGCATGAATGGCCAGAATGCAATTTTCGTCATCATACTCACCAGAAAAGAGTGTTTCAAACTCTAGCCGGGCAACTTGCGCTTCTAAAACGGCCGTTTCCTTAGACAATTCAGCCAGCAAATCCTCATCACCAAGTGACGCTAATTCTGTGGCATCGGCCAGGCGGCGGCTTAATGCTTCCCACACCGTTACCTGATCGCGCAGTTTGGTCAACTCGCGCATCTTAGCCTGGGCGGCAGTCGAGTCATCCCAAAAGCCGGGTGCTGCGGCGACTTCTTCCAATTGTGCTACCTTTAACGCTTTTGCCGGTACGTCAAAGACGCCTCCGAAGCAAGTTTACGGTTTTTTGTAAGTTGGTTAATTTCTCAGCTAATTCGTCCATTTCAAAGTTCTTCCTTTTATTATGATGATACAGCGATCTCAAAACGATCCTGATTTCTAATTTCTACTTGTCATTCCCGCGAAGGCGGGAATCCATTAACCTAAGCTTTACTCAAACAACCCCTCAATAAACAGATCAGGGTCAAACGGTGCCAAGTCCTCAATGCGCTCCCCGGTGCCGATGAAGCGCACTGGCAGCCCCAGCTCCCGATAAATAGCAAACACCATGCCACCCTTAGCCGTGCTGTCCAACTTAGTCAAAATAACGCCGGTAACATGCACAGACTCTTTGAACTTTTGCGCCTGGACGAGGGCGTTTTGGCCCGTGGGCGCATCCAAAACAAGCAGCACCTCATGGGGTGCTGCGTGGACGCTCTTTTTGCAGACGCCATACACTTTTTCTAGCTCGCGCATCAGGTTAAATTTAGTGTGCAGCCGACCGGCCGTATCAACAATAAGCAAATCGTAGCCACGAGCACGGGCGGCGCGGATGCCATCGTAGGCTACGGCACCGGGATCGCCATTGGGCTGCCCGGCGATAACCGGTACATCGGCTCGCTCGCCCCATATCTTGAGCTGATCGATGGCCGCTGCGCGAAATGTGTCGGCGGCGGCTAAAATAATCTTGCGCCCCTTGTCCTGATAATGGCGTGACAATTTACCAATCGTCGTCGTCTTGCCAGAGCCATTGACGCCGACAATCATGGCCACCGTCAGCTGGCGCGGTGCTTCTAGCTCAAACGGTGGTGGATCAGTTAGCACGCTGCGCAGCTCGTCTCGAAGCGCCTCAGTGAGCTGATCGGCGCGATAAAGTCCTTCTTTTTTCACCCGCTCTTGCAACGCTTCCACAACGGCCAACGTCGTGGGCACACCCACATCAGCCTGCACCAGCAGGGCCTCCAAA
>JBNKLQ010000187.1:0-12642 GCA_050292445.1 Promineifilaceae bacterium (SeqCode)
CGCGCCTGGTTTACATCGTAGCCAATCTGGAAGGCAACTTTGTTGTTGAGGCCACGCTCTACGGCCGTTTGCGGCAGCTGCGCCTCTGGGGTGTGTTGGTTGAGAATGTGGGATTTGCGCTTGACCTGGATGCCTGCTTTGTTGAGCAGTCGATTGAGCTGAACGGCCGTTTGCACCGAAACAACCTCGGGCGTGATGATGTGTAGGCCCATGTCGGCCATTGTCACCGCCTGCAAAAAAGCAGGTGAAAAAACATGAGGGGCGTCTACCACAGTAAAGGCGACGTGATGCCTAAGCAAATTCAAAAAATAGTGGACCCGCTCGCCAGAAAGGGCAGATGGATCTTGAGGTTTGGCCGGTGCAGCTAGCACTCGCAGCCCAGAAGGATGAATGATGAGACGGTTTTTCAGCACGGCCCAATCCAGCTCATTTTCGGCTGGTAAATCGAGCCAGGAAGAGCGAGCTTGGAGTCGCATGTGCATCACAGCCTGTCCGCCGGAAGGAGAAAGGTCTACCAGGCAAACTTCTTGCTGGCTGACTCGGCGCAAGGCTGCCGCCAGATTCACGGCCAGGGTAGTTTGCCCCACGCCGCCGCGCAAACCAAACGTTGTAATGATGATGCCCGACTCTGGGCTGGCCTGACCGCCTTTTTTTGCTAGCAAATCATCAACGCGTTCCATCAACTCTTGCGAGGTGACGGGTTTGCTCAAGTAATCATCTGCGCCACTTTTTAGCGCCGTGGCGCGATCAACTTCCTGGGAGCGGGCAGTAAGCACCAAAATGGGGAGGTCATCAATGTTTTCATCGGCGCGAATTTCCCGCGCCAAATCGTGGCCGCTCATGTTGGGCATCATCACATCTAGTACTAGCAACTCTGGCTTATCGGCTTTGATTTGCTCCAAACCGTCCAGCGGATTGTTGATCAGGGTGATGTCGTGGCCGCCGCGCTCCAGCATAAGGCCAACCATACGCAAAAGTTGTTCATCATCATCAATTACAAAGATTCGGGCCACGCCGTCGTCTCCTTACTTTTTGTTAGTATCCAAACAGAAAATCCCAATTCTATCTTTGTGAACCAGGATCAGGTCGCCGCTGTAAGAAATCTCAGGATGGACAGATGCAGACGCCTTGGCAGAAAAAATCAGTTGAAAACTGCCCATCGATTGTACCAAAATTTCGCGGGCGGAGAATTTACCTTCGTGCATTGCTTCGCCAGCGATTTCAAACGAAGGAACCGTGAGGAAGATGGGAATGCTGCGGCCACGGGTAAAAATGGAACGGCCGTGTTGCGTGCCCACTGGAATCCCTTCACGCCTGTCTTGTAGCACAATAAAATTAATGTTGTCCTTGCGGAAGGCAGCTACCTGATAATTGGCAATGATGTCGCCCGGATCATGAATGCGGGAAATGTAGGCATCGTGCAGTTCAAGGTATTTGGAATTGGGATTGCCCAACTCCGCATGAATGCCGCCCATCCCTACTGAGGCACGCCCCGTTACGCGATAGGCATCAGTAAATAAATCCAGATTAATAATGTTACGTTTGCCAAAAGTTGACATAACTTCACTTCTCTCTTTACAGTTACGCTAGTGTTTCGCGGTGTAAATAAATCAATAAATGACGGATGCCGCGAAACACTTAAGTAGTTTGGCGCAGGCCGCTATCGTAACTGCAGATCTATTTGCGCCAAACTGCACTAGGCAGTTGAATAAAACCTGATTGCCAATACTTTACTATACAATGCGGAATGAATCTACCAGTGTGCAGCGGCGCAGGCGGCTAAAGCTGCGTGGGCCGGTTAACCCTTCTCCTGTTGGACTGGCAATAGTAAAGGAACAGAACCCTTCTCCACCATAGCCTAATCCGGCCAGACAAGGGCCATTCTTCACAAAAATACTGCAATTCATTTCGCGGGCCATGCGGCTGAGGTTGTCCAGATTTTTGGAATGCATAACGGCCGTATGCCTAAACCCATGTTCCGCTGCCACTGCCAAATCGATGGCCGCATCGGCATTGGCCACGCGCACCACGGGCATGATGGGCATCATCTGCTCCGACCAGACGGCCGGATGATCTTCTGGCACGTCAGCCACAATCTGGCGCACCTCTGGCCCGGCAGAGATGCCAATTTCGGCCAGCAGCACGCTGGCATTTTTACCAATAAAATCTTTGTTCATATCGGCATACATGCGCGGGCCGCGATCTTTTACCGTGACCGCTTTCCACAGGCGGTTAAACTGCCAGCTGTTCAGCTTCACTGCCCCATGATGGGTCATCACCTGAATTAACTCATCGACGATGCCATCCACGGCAATCGTTTCTTTTTCCGTGGTGCAAACAATGTTGTTGTCGAACGAGCCACCAATGACGATGTCCCGGCCAGCTTGCTCAAGATCGGCCGTTTCGTCTACGACCACCGGTGGGTTGCCTGGGCCGGCACAAACGGCGCGTTTGCCGCTGCGCATGGCGGCGCGCACCACGGCTGCCCCACCCGTGACGGTGAGCAGGCGTACATCTTTATGATGCATGAGAGCAGTGGCGCTTTCGATGGTGGGTTGAGCAACGGCCGTTAACAAATTTGCCGGTCCACCCGCTTTCTGAATCGCCTGGTTCAGAACCTGCACGGTGTGGTTGGAGGCATTTTGCGTGCTGGGGTGGGCGTTGAAAGTCACTGCATTTCCTGCGGCTACCATGCTAATGGCGTTGCAGATAACGGTGCTGGTGGGGTTGGTGCTGGGCGTCAGCGCCCCGATGATGCCATACGGTGCCCATTCGGTGATGGTCAGGCCGCCGTCACCGCTCCAGGCGGTGGGTTCCAAAGCTTCTGTCCCCAGCGCTTTGTCGGCATTGAGGATGTTTTTAAGCACTTTGTCTTCCACGCGGCCCATGCCGGATTCGCTGTGGGCCATTTCGGCCAGCACTTGGGCGTATTCGCGTCCAGCCTGGCGCATGTGGGCCACCATCTGTTTGCGGATTTCCAGCGGCAGCTTGTTGAGCTGGCGAAAGGCGGTTCCAGCAGCAGCTACCGCTTCATCCAGGGTAGGGAAGACGCCACTGTCACCGCCAGCTGGGATGGGTTCTGGGGCGGCTTGTTGGTGTCGTCGGGAAACGGCCGTTTCCCTGGTCGTCGGCATTGTTTCCCCAACTTCGCGTGTCACTCGGTCAATAATTGCCTGAATTTCATTATCTTTCATAATATCATCCCGTGTCAGCCAAATAAATCTGATGAATCAGGATAAAAATCAAAGATTTCGCAGATTGAATAGATTTTTTAATTCGTTGAATCTGCGCAATCTGTTGACAAAAAATTTGCTAGTTACCCAATCGCTCTTTTCGTCTAGTGTTCCACTCCGCCATGTTCCAGGCACGTCCCGGCTCTTCGCTGCTGCGGATAAACGCTTCATCTACTGGCTTCTCATAGTCACCGTCAGCAATGAGCTGCTGCTGGAATGCTTCAAAGTAAAATGTCAGCTTGTCTACCCGTGCCCTGTAGCCTGTGTGGTCGAGGCTGGGCGCATTGGACAGCAGCAAAATGTCGTCAGCGAACCCTTCGGGCAGCCAGGGCAGTTGCAACAGGCCACTCATTTGCCGGTTGCGCCAGATGCGCCAGCGGCGATTGTAGGCAAACAGACCATCGACCAGATAATGATATGCTGCTTGCAGCCGGTCATGGGCAATGGCCGGACCGAGTGCCTCCCAATTGGTTTGGGGAGATCCCCAGCCCAAATGTTGATCCAGCCAGGTAATCGCTCCGTCCAAACGCGCCTGCCGCAGATCGTCAGGGTAGGCGCTGCGCTGTTGAATTTGCCGCGTTACTTCGCCGTGACGGTCGTAAGCGATCCAGCCGTTAACTAGTTCGCTTAGTCGCTCTTCCGGCCAGGCAAAATCAGGATTGCGCCATTGCTGCCAATCGACCCGCATAAAATCAAGTTGTAGCCCCTGCTGGATGGCTTCATCTTCGCTGAAGATGCTGTGGAAGCTGTCGTCTGCCTCTAGCCAGATGGCTTCAGCAGGGACAATGTAAAGGTCGTAAGGATCGAGAAATAAAATGATGTCGATGTCGGAGTCGGGGCGCATGCGTCCCGTGGCGATACTGCCAATACCAACTGCGGCCTGTACGGCCGTTTCTGGCAGCAGCACCCTCTCCATAAAGTGAAGAAATTGCTCGCGTTTTTCCTGCGTGGCGGGTGTCATTGACAGTTAATCGCAGATTATCGCAGATTTTTTACGACTTTCTCTACGGCTCCGCGCCTCTGCGTTGATTCTTTTTTCAGACTCACTTATGGTATTTTTCGTCGCCAGATACTTCCCAACTATCTACAATGGCCATGACGACGGCGTCACACGGCCGTTTGTCGGTGAACTTGGTCTGGCGAGCGGAACTACCCGTGGCTACCATCACCACTTCATCCAGACCCGCGCCCACAGCATCGGCCGCGACAACGTAGCCCGATTCCTCCTCATTGTCTACTGTCAGTCGCCGCACCACCAAAAATTTGAGCCCGTCCAATGACGCCTCTTTTTGTGTTGCTACTAGCGTGCCTACCACTTTGCCTAGAAACATTTTCCGTAATCCGTGAACGGTTATCGGTAATCCGTGAACGGTAATCGGTAAATAGTGATCAGAAAAAGAAACTGTTTACCGATTACTGACCTACCGATTACTGATCACCGGCATCCTGACGACCCAAGGGCAAAACAGTGTCCACATTGGCATGAGGCCGGGGAATGACATGGACGGAAATAACTTCGCCAACTTTCTCCGCACCACGAGTTCCAGCTTCAACGGCCGCTTTCACTGCAGCCACATCGCCACGTACAATGGCAGTGACATGGCCACCACCTGTTTTCTCATAGGCAACCAGCTCCACGCGGGCGGCTTTCACCATCGCGTCAGACGCTTCCACCATGGCGGCAAAGCTACGACATTCGATCATTCCTAATGCTTCTGTCATGTTTGGTTCTCCTGTTTTAGTGGTTAGTGGTTGATGGCTAGTAGCAACAATTAACCAGCCACTAGCCACTAAATTTATTCACTTTTCCGAGTTTCTTGAGAACGGCCGCCAACGCTCTCTATGGCGTCGATGGCAGCCTGATAGCCAGCCATAATATCTCGCTCTGAGCCACCCAGGTAGACACGGCCGAAGCTACCAAAAGCGGTTACTTCCAAAATGTTCAAATCGGCTCGTTTTTCTGCTTCGTTGGCGGCCAGAGCGGCATAGGCCGCAGGCTGCACTTCCATGACGTACAGCGTTTGGCCAGCCAAAATCATGTGTCCGTGACGCATTCGGTTAATCAGCTGCACCTGGTGCGGGTCGATGTTGCGGATAATCTGGCTGGAAACGACGCGTGGCTTCAGCCTATCTGCTTCCTTTAGCTCCAGTGCTTCCAAAATGGCCGCGCCAGCAGCACGCACATCCGCCTGGCTGCTGGAATGCACTTCTAGCAGGCCATAGAGCCGTTCGACAATTTGCATACCGGGCTTCACCCCCACCGATTTCAAGGCCACATCGGTAATGCGATTTATTTCGATGCCGGGTGAAATTTCGATCCAGAGGGAAGCATCGCCGGGCAAGGGAAGAAAGCCACGGGCCACGGTGCCTAAAAAAGCGGCATGCTGGAGCTGTAAACTATCTAAAAAGACATAACTGCGCAGTTCAACGGACACGTTAACGACTCCTTCTTTCTGGCTCGGGCTGCCACTGACCGGTTGGTTCAGTGCGGGGCTGCCAATCGTCCATTTCTAAATTAGGCTCTTTGCCGGTGAGCTTATCGATGAGGTAGTGCAGCCGCAGCATAAAAATTTCGTCATAGTCGGTAACGCCGCAGACGTCGCATTGGTAGGCAGGGACGTTGGGGATGACCATAAGATGCTCGCTGAGTGGGCTATAGTAGGCGATTTTTGTGGGTTGAAATTTCCCTATCCGACAATGATGACAATCCATAAATAAGTTCCTAAGTAGATTGGCGTAATTTGGTAATTGAGTAATTCTTTTTCAATTACTCAGTTACTTAATTACACAATTACCTCGATTAATAACCAGTGGGGGAAACGGCCGTTCCCACCTCACCACCTGCTTCTTTCACAATGCGCACCCCGGCACTGGCCCCCAACCGGGTAGCACCGGCGGCAATCATCGTTTGAGCGTCAGCATAGTTGCGCACACCACCGGCTGCCTTTACGCCAATGTCCGGGCCAACCACCTTGCGCATCAGGGCCACATCTTCGGCCGTAGCCCCACCAGGGCCAAAGCCGGTGGAGGTCTTTACAAAATCAGCCCCGGCCAACTTGGACAGGTGTGAAGCAATCACTTTTTCTTCATCTGTTAGCAAGGCCGCTTCGATGATGACCTTTACCAGGGCGTTGCCTGCGTGGGCGGCGCGTACCACCGCGCCAATATCTTCTTTCACTGTGGCGTAATCCTGCGATTTTAGGGCACCAACATTAATCACCATATCAATTTCTGTTGCGCCGTCACGGATGGCTTGCTGGGTCTCGTATGCTTTTACCGTACCAGGTGTTGCGCCTAGCGGAAAGCCAACGACGGTACACACCTTTACGCTGGAATCTTTCAGGAGTTGGGCCGATAGTTTTACCTGCGTCGGATTCACGCAGACGGAAGCAAAGCCATAGGTGCGCGCTTCGTAGCACAGCTGGGCAATCTGATCTTGCGAGGCGTCTGGTTTGAGCAAGGTGTGATCAATGTAACGGGCGATGCTGCTGTCGTACGGCCGTACGCCCAGTGTAGCTGACACGCGGCTGGCACCGGCCTGTACTACCCGTTCAACCTTTTCGGCACAATTTTGCACACAAGAGCCATCGGCGCAGTTGCAGCTGGCACCAGCACTGGCGGGCTGGGGCTGGTTCAGCCGCAGCAGCACCTCGCGGGTGATTTCTTCAATAATTTGTTCGACAGCTGCTTGATTTTGCATTGTTTTGTGAGTTTGCAAATTTGCCAGTGGGCAAGTCGGCGAGTGTTCTTTTACTCGCAGACTCGCAAACTCGCCTACTTGCTCATTTTGTAAACCGCTTCTCAATCGCCATTATTTTATCCACGCGCCGGGCGTGGCGGTCGCCGCCAAACTCTGTGGCCAGCCAAGTTTGTACAATTTGCTGGGCGAGATTGGCTCCGATGAGTCCTGCACCTAAGGTGAGGACGTTGGCGTTGTTGTGTTCTCGGCTGTTAACGGCCGTTGCCTGGTCATAACACATCGCGGCCCGCACGCCGGGCACTTTGTTGGCGGCCATACAACTGCCAATGCCTGCCCCGTCAATGATGATGCCGCGCCAGGCTCGTCCGGTACCCACCAACTGGGCGACTGCATAGGCGAAGTCTGGATAGTCTACCGAATCCGTGCTGTGTGTGCCACAATCTACCACCTCGTAGGCAGGCAGGGCTTTTGCCAGCATCTGTTTAAGCGTTTCCTTGAGGCCATAGCCGCCATGATCTGCCCCAATCGCAATGATTTGTTGGTTGGCGGGGGCAACCAGTGGTGGCGTGATAGTTTGTTCTTCCAATTGGATATGGCGTTCCAGTGCCGCTTGGCGGGCCAGTGGCGTAATGAGTGCGTTAGGCGGAATGGGATAGGTGGTGTTGGGTGGCAGCTGGTTAATGAAGTCGGCATCGATAAGCGGCCGTTTTCCAGCGGAAGGTATGGCATTGGCTGATGGTATCTCCTCACCCATTACCCGATTCACTACCTGGCGCACCAGCGCTTCAATCTCTTCTGGTCGATAACTCATGATTAGTTTAGAGGGTGTTCAAAGTGGGGCACCATTTCCCAATCAGAAATGGGCCAATAGACAACCTCCGCTTTGCCAATAATGTTTTCCTCAGGCAAGAATCCCCAGGAATGGGAATCGCTGGAGCTGTTACGATTATCACCCAATACAAAAAATTCATCAGTAGGCACTGTCCAATCGCCTGTGTAGGTTGGGTCGGCTTGAATATAAGGTTCGGTCAGCAAAACGCCATTGACCGTTATATGCCTATCACGAATCTCCACATGATCGCCCGGCAAGCCAATAACACGTTTGATCAGGTTTAAATCGCTATTGGGATGGAGAAAAACGATGATGTCGCCACGGTCTGGCTCAGTTAAGTAATAGCTAAAATTATTGATTAGCAGATATTGGCCATCTTGTAGGGTCGGATTCATGCTGCTGCCGTCAATGCGGTAACGGCCAACAAAGCTGTTTACCAGCCAAAAGATGAAAAATGTCAGGAGCAATGTCTCGACGATTTCGCGAACGACAAGCTCAGTTGGCTGTTTTCCTTCGGCAACGGGTGACGTGTCGTGGAATTGCGGTTGTGGGGCGTTGGACTCGGTCAGAGCCATGAAATGATTTCTCCTGAAGATATTTGAAATTATAAGCGACGCCAAAAGGTGTGGCAAACCGTTCTTTTTGGTGCGGTTTCGCTTGATACCCAAATGGGTTCGGGTATCGTAGTAGAGATTGGCGGTTTCGTAAAGTATTTGTTGAATTTGTTACACAAATAATAACGATCATAGAGACCCGAAAGGTTTTTCCAAATGGGTTCCCGGTGGATAATCTTTTTGGGAAACCCTTCGGGTTTGGGCTGCTGGATTTGGTTTGCATACCCATTAAGGCGCGGCTATACTTACGCTTCGTTACGGCTCCGTAGCTCAGCTGGCAGAGCAGGTGACTTTTAATCACTTGGTCACAGGTTCGAATCCTGTCGGAGTCATACAGTATAAAAGCTCCCTTGTCAGTTGATGAGGGAGCTTTTGTTTTAGTGCCTATTTGCAATTAAGCGATGGAATTAGCGAACGGCCGTTTAGCAATCATTGGAGACGTTAGGGACCGTTTGGTATGATATGCTAATCTCAAGAAATTTCATAAATCGAGTTTTTTACCTATGGCACATGTAGAACCCACACGAAACATTTATTTGGAAGATATCCCTTTGGATGAAGCTCAGGCGGCTTTTCAGACAGCCTTGCAAGCAGCGGGTTGGGGGCAGCCTTTAGATGCAGAGGAAATTCCTTTGGCGCAGGCAAACGGCCGTATCACTGCCAGCGCCGTTTGGGCCAAAATTTCCTCGCCCCATTACCATGCCAGCGCCATGGACGGGTATGCCCTGCGTGCCCAGGATAGCGAAGGAGCCACCGAAACCCAGCCGCTGCAATTTACCCTGGTCGATAATTGGGACGACGCGCCTGGCGAACCACGCCCAATGCGCCCGGTCAATACGGGGCATCCGCTGCCACCCTGGGCCAACGCCGTGGTGATGATTGAGCATACGCAGCAGGTGGCATTGGGAGACGGCCGTTCTGGCATCGAAATCCGCGCCAGTTTGCCGCCGTGGCACCATGTGCGGCCGATGGGGGAAGATATGGTGGCTACGGAGTTGGTGCTGCCGGCCAACCACAAGCTGCGCCCGGTTGATTTGGGTGCGTTGGCGGGGTCTGGTCATGCCACGGTGTCTGTTTATCGCCAGCCGCGCGTAGCCATTATTCCCACGGGGTCCGAACTGGTCTCCACGGAAAATGTGGCCGAACGAGGCATTCAGCCGGGACAGATTATTGAGTACAACAGCATGGTGCTGGCGGCCCAGGTAACGGAGTGGGGGGGACTGCCCACCCGTTGGCCCATTGTGCCCGATGAATTTGAAGCGATTCAAACGGCCGTGCGCCTGGCGGTTCAACACCACGACCTTATTCTGCTCAACGCCGGTTCTTCTGCTGGCAGCGAAGATTACACCGCGCATGTGGTGCAGTCGTTGGGGCAATTGCTGGTGCATGGCGTGGCCGTGCGGCCAGGGCATCCGGTTATTTTGGGCATGGTTGATAATGACAAGGTGACAGACGAGCCTGTCAACTTGTCATCCGGTCACCTTGTCACCCCCATCATCGGCGTGCCTGGATACCCCGTTAGCGCGGCTTTGACTGGCGAGATTTTTGTGGAGCCGGTTTTGGCACGATGGCAGGGGCAGCGGCCGTTCCAACCACAAACCATCTCGGCCACGCTCACCCGCAAGCTCAACTCGCACACGGGCGATGATGATTTTGTGCGCGTGGCGGTGGGGGAGGTGAACGGCCGTTTTGTCACTACACCCATTAGCCGGGGGGCGGGGGTTATCACTTCGCTGGTGCGCGCCGATGGCATTGTGCGCATTCCCCGCTTTAGCGAAGGGGCGGATGTGGGCAGCGACGTGACCGTGCATCTTTACCGTGATGCCCGCGATCTGGCCCGCACCATTTTGGCCATTGGCAGCCATGATTTGACGCTGGACCTCATCGCCCAATTTTTGGCGGAGCGCGGTGGCGGGCGGCTGGCCTCGGCTAACGTGGGCAGCCTGGGCGGCTTGGTGGCCCTGCGCCGGGGTGAGTGCCATCTGGCCGGATCGCACCTGCTGGACCCGGAAACAGGCATTTACAATCAGAGCTACGTGCGGCGTTACCTGCCCAACGAAGATGTGGTGCTGCTCACGCTGGTGGGGCGGGAACAGGGTTGGCTGGTACCGTCGGGTAATCCCAAGGGTATTCAGGGCTGGGAAGCAGCCGCACGGCAAGATGTGCAGCTGGTGAACCGGCAGCGGGGCGCAGGCACGCGGGTGCTGCTGGATTATGAATTAGGTAAATTGAACATTACGCCAGAGCAAGTGCCCGGTTACGGCCGTGAGGAGTATACACATCTGGCCGTGGCCGCCGCCGTGGCCTCTGGTGCGGCCGATTTTGGCCTGGGCATCCAGGCAGCAGCGCGGGCGCTTAAGCTGGACTTTGTGCCGCTGGCCCACGAGCAGTACGATTTGGTGATGACCCGCCAGGCGTATGAAAGTGAGCGGTTACGGCCGTTGTTGGACCTGCTGCATGATGGTGACTTTAAAACGGCCGTGGCGGCCATGCCAGGGTATGATGTTTCTGTGATGGGGAATATTGTTGAGCTAAACGGCCGTTAGCCCACCTGACAGGTTCACATGGTGCAATGCTAACTGCAAAATTTTTGATTTACAGGAGTTTTTCATGACCCTTTCCTATATTGCTGATTTACATAATCATACAACTGCTTCCGATGGCGAATACAGCCCCACTGAGCTGGTTCAAGCCGGGCACGATTTAGGCCTGCAAGCCATTGGTGTAACCGACCACGACACGCTCAACGGACTGGATGAAGCCTTGGCGGCTGGCGAAAAGTTGGGCATCCGGGTGGTGCCCGGAGTAGAAGTATCGCTGCGGTTTAGACGGCCGTATTTCACTGGCACCCTTCACTATTTGCTCTACATTCCCTATGATCTGCTGCAAGACGACGAATTCCGCCAGATGGCCACCGAGATTTTTAGCCAGGGGCGCGGCGGTGGTCTGGTGCGCGCCCGCGTCGAGATCATCAACGCGGAGTTTGGCCCCAGCGGCAAGCAGCCGCTGCTCAAGCAAGAGTTAACCGCTGAAGAAATTGAAGCACTGGCGGACAACGTCTCCCGCCGCCATTTTGCTGTCGCGCTCAAAGAGAATCACGGACTGGACAAAGAGCAGGTCAATTTGCTCATCGGCAACGACAGCCCGGCGTACGTGCCCTCGGGGATTGATCCGAAGCAGCTAACGCCGCTGCTGAAGAAGTATCCTCAGCTGGTACGTATTTTTGCTCATCCAGCGGCTGGCTCCTATCCGGGGCAAAGTTTGTATAACGAGGTGTTGCCACCTATCGAAACGGTGGAAATCCTCATGCCAGAATTTTTGGATGATGATTTGCTGGGGTTGGACGGGCTGGAAGTAGAATATCCTGGCCATGCGCCGCAGCACCGTAAGCTGATGGCCGAATGGGCCAAGAAGTACAATCTCATTACCGGCGGTGGCTCCGACTGCCACGACCGGGTGGATCGGCCGTTGGGCGTGGCAGGCGTCTCGCAAGCAGAGCTAGACACATTGTTAGTCCGGCTGCTCAATCCCGAGATTGTTCGTTAGTCAGTCCCTCCTCCCTTAATTTCAACTGAGCAAAGACCTGTTCAGCTTGCTGGATGGGTCTTTTTTTTTGCCAAATCCGTTCCTCACTGGCGACAAGATTTTGTTGCATTCACGCAAAATTTATGGGTAATAGGACCTAATTGCTATGACCAACATGTGATATACGGTCCTGTTCCCACCTCCTACAATACAGATTGTCGGGAAATAGCATGTTAGGAACTCACCCTGCATAAATTTTTACTTAATTGAGCCTAACGGCCGTTCCGATGCCAAATTTATCTTTAACTATTTTAGGAAGGAATCTATGTTGCAGTCGAAGCGTGTATCTCATAAATCTGGTCGGCAAACGGCCGTTCTCGCTCAGCGTCATTTTTTCTTCAATCAAGCTATAAACAAAAAACCATTCAAAATCCATAAAATGATTTTACTGGTTCTAGTAATAAGCTTGTTATTGCCAATGAGCGTCTTGGCTGCGGCTCCTGTATTTACGGATAACGGGCCATTTTCTATCACGGAAAACAGCTCAACAGGAACATTTGTAGGGCAGGTAGTGGCCACTGGTGCGACCAGTTATGCCATTACAGCCGGCAATGGTACTGGTGATGCATTTTCAATTGACAACAGCGGTATCATTCGTGTGTTGGATGGAACGCAGCTGGATTATGAAACGACCCCCCAATTTTCGTTAACTGTTGAAGCAACGAATATAGATGGTAC
>JBNKLQ010000188.1:0-12614 GCA_050292445.1 Promineifilaceae bacterium (SeqCode)
CCGTAGGGATTCTTCGCTTCGCTCAGAATGACAAGCGGTTCATGGTATCTCAGCTCCAGTAAGGTCTTCCGGCTGTGCTGTGGTCAGTGTTGGCGCATGAATGCGCATCCGTGCCACTTTTTTCGTCGGGTGTGGTGTGCAGGGGGCAAAACGGCTTCCTGTTTAAATGATTCTCCTCAATTGCAGTATGCGATGAAGCAGTCGCACCATGCCGTAGACGTAAAGCAGCAATAATAGTCCCATTAGGAAGCCCATCACTTGGATGAAACCGCTACTTGCCCCCCGATTCACGGTAATAATCGAATTCAAAAAGATGGGCAGGAAAATGGCGAGATACAACATGATCCGTTGATATTTTTTCCGCTTCGATTGATTATCGGTGTAAATTTCTTGGTCTTCGTCAGTAACGGCAATTTGCCGGAAATATTGCCAGCCATTCATCTTGCCCAAATAATCCCAACCGGCATCCTGAAAAATTTGTAGATAGCTGTCCATTTCCTTCCGGTTGGTAAAATAATCGAGCCGGTACACATAATCCTGTGGTTTCCCCTGTTCAAAACTATAATTGCTAGGGAAAGTAACTGACTGGAAGTGCCAGCCATTTTGCGACATCTCACGCAGCCAGGATTCCTCCTTTTCATCATCCCAAGCCCAGAACCAGTGGAATTTATTCATTGTTGTCATTGTTAAACCCCCATTACCAAACTTTTGTAATTGCCCCATTTTTAACCAATATTTCAGAGCGCCGAATATGTTCCTTCAGCACCTGCTGCCCTTTTTCGGTCAATTCGTAGACTTTGCGACGACCCTCTTCACCAACTTTGGCAATGAGTTGCTCGCTTTCCAGGGTAGAAAATGCGCCATAAAGGGTTCCGGGACCAATCGTGACCGTGTCCTCGCTCAATGTTTTCACTTTTTGCATAACGCCATAACCATGCAGCGGCTCATGCAAAACAAGCAAGATGTAGGCAGTAGATTCAGTGAGTGGTAAGTATTTTTTCATATTCATAAAATCTTATATCGCCTCTCGATATATCGTGTATCAGTATACTAGCACACGATATATCGCTTGTCAATATACAATTTACTTGTTATGGCGTGGCCAAACATAGCGAGGACCGTACGAAAAGTAGGGTAACAATCAATTTGAAGGAGATGGCGTATGGCGTAAGTCGGGAGGGGGGAAGCAGGTAATTCCGCTTTGCCCCAGGCCAGATAGAATGAACTCTATCCAGCCTGGAGCAAGAAAATCGATCTAGTACAGTTGGGCGCAAATAACTCAACAGAAGATAAAGCGTATGCGCCCAACTGTTTAAGTGTTTCGCAGTAATTGTTAACTGTTGGCTTATTTAAGCCGCGAAACACTTGCTTCTTCTAGCGAATTACAATTGGCACAAAAACAAAATATTCTGCCGCCCCAATGGGGTCAACCGTAGGGGTCGCGACTGGGGTATTCGTCGGCATGGGTGTGTTGGTTGCCGTGGGCGTATTTGTCACGGTTGGGGTGTTGGTTGCCGTCGCCGTCGACGTATTGGTGGGGGTGGGCGTGGGCGGTGTGCAGCTGCCCAGCGTCATCGAGGCGATGTAGGTGCCCCAACGGCCGCTTGTTGTCCCCGTATTCTTGCTGTACTCACCCAAATACCAGAAGGTCACCCCATCTGGATCGACGGTCATGCCTGTGTAATCCCCCCAGCGGCGTGGCATGCTCAGCTCGCCTGAAGTGTAAGTAATTTCACCCGCCTTTAGCTCCGTTTCAGCTTGCAGCGTTCCAGCCGTATCTGTGGATTGTCGTCCAGTAGCAAAAACGGCAGGGAACATACTACTGCTGGATTTAGTGTAGCCAATCGCCATATCATTGCACCCATTCACAGCTAGGTCAGGAAAGAAACGATACTCACTATTGCTGGATAAAACGCCAGACTGCACAACCGAAGCAGTCGCCAGATCGATTTGTGCCCAGCGCACACAGTTGACGGTGCCGCCGCCGGGGTTACAGGCAATGGTCATTGTGGTCCAGCCATAGCCATTGCGATATTCAAAGTCGAGCGGACGCCAGTCGCCACCATCTAGCGTGTCAGCACCAGACTGTACGGAAGCAAGTGGCAACCCAGCGGTTACGCCTGTGGCTGTGTTAAGGTCAATGGTGCCAACGGCCGTAATCGAGTTCGTGCCAAACGGATCGTCCCAGGCCCAAATAGTATAATCTGCGCCGTTGTAACCCGTTTCGGTGATGATGTAGTGTGGACCACTGGTGGGCCAGGTGCCCTGGTCCCAGCCATGTAAATTGGCTGGTTGAGGCGTGTCTTCACTGCCACCCAGATTCTGCATCACAGAGGTGGCCGCCTGGCCGTTATACATCGCCTGTTTGTCAAAAGCCCAGACACGAGAATCCAGAAAAGTGGCGGTGAACATGTTGCCCCCCATGTAAATGGCATCACGACCAACCCCGGCATGGGGGTAGTCAAAGAAGATTCCGGCATTACCTGTCGCGAAGGAGTAAATGTTCCAGCTTCCAGTGGGATCGCCCGTTTGCGAGACGGCAATACAGTAATCGATGCCATCGGCATCAATGGCCAGGATATAGCGGTCAGCCGATTCATCGTACAGGGCATTGGGGTCGAAAACGCCCGTGCAGCTGGCATCGGCGCTCATAAAGCTGTCAAAAGTCGTTGGCCCCACCAGGGAGGTTCCTGTTTTGTCGTAGATTTCAAGAGCAACGTTGGTCACCGCGATGATATGGTTTGGCCCGACAGCCAGTTCTGGGTCTGGGGGAACATTGCCTCCCCCACCGCAGCATTCTGTGTAATCGATGCTGTCGAAACTGGTACCCACCGTGGGCGAGGATAAACCAGGGCCTGATTGTGCCACCTGAACCTGCGCATCGGGTGCCAAATCAGCAGATTCTAAACGCATGGCAGCTTGCTGAACACTGCTGATGATGCCATCGTTTTCAAAAATATCAATTTCGCCCCGATTCCAGCGAGAGAGTTGATTGTTGGGATCGAAGACACCTGCTGGGATGTCACGAAGGTTCACCGTTACGGGCACGGATAGCTGTTCAGATGGGACGGGCGTGCCACCGGTATTTCCCGTACCATCACCAGGGGCAAAGGATTGGATGGCTTGCTGGCGGGCAACTGATTCCGGCGCTGGCCCCGAGGATTGCCACAGAAGCCAGAGACCAAGGAAGAAAATGAACAAAAGCGGGATAATACGGGAGGGTTTGCGAAAAAACATGAATTTCTCCAAGGGAAGGTTTTGTGCTGTTGTGGGTTTCAAGATAGTGATTTCTAATTATAGACCCAAATCAGCGGCCGTTCTTGTACGTTAAGCAACCGAAGTTAAGGAGCCAATTAAGATTAATTAACGGCCTTGGTGAACAATTTCCCGTATCCACTTTTCACTTATCACTTTTTACTCCCCTACCCTCCCAGCAGGGCAGCCAGCACCTCCGCCAGTTCTGGCGTTTCTTCTGCCTCTTTGAAGTGGCCCAGTCGCTGGTAAATGTTGGCCGCTGCCTCGTGGAAGCCTGCAGGCTGGCCTACGCCAGCAAAGGTGGCGGCAATTTCGTGCATCTCCCCCTCAAAACGCCACGCCTTGGCCGTGACGCGGCGCACGCGCTGCTGCGTCTGCACAGCAAAATCGGAGCCGCCGCGTGACCACTGCTCTTCCAGATTGGCGCGCACGCCCATTGCTTCTGCCCCGGCCAGAATCATGCTCAGCAGGGCCGTGGTGCCTTTGGTGTAAGCAGCAAAGCACATCTTGAGCGCCGAAGCCTGCCCAATTTCGTCGCCGATAACGGCCGTTTCCAAAGGCCCCGCCGCAAAAAAGGAAGCGGCCAACTCAGCTTGTTCGCCGGACAAATAGAGCCAGGTGCGCTGCGGCTCCCAGGCCGGGCCACCAACAATGCTGCCATCCACAAAGACAACGCCCGCCGCGTCCATCATTTCGGCAATGCGGTTGGCTTTGTAGGGGGCAATGGCATTGGCATCCAGATACACGCCGGTAAAACCAGTGGCCAGCACTTCTTCGGCAATGGTTACGGCCGTATGCGGTGGACAAACCGAAACCAGCGCATCACAGGTGGCACACAAATTCGGCAACGTTTGGGCATCCAGCAGGTTGTGTTCCTGGGCGCGGGCCGCGCTGTGCGCGCTGCGTCCCGCCGAGGCCCAGTAGACGTCAAGCCCACTGCGCTGCATCGTCGCGGCTACGGAAATGCCCATCGCGCCTGGGCTGATAATGCCTATTTTTTGAAGCCTTCCTTTTTGCATCATTTTCTCCTTCAAATGGGACGCTGATTTACCTGATCAGGGCAATCAGGCAAATCAGCGTTCCCTATTTATCGTTTATGTTCTCATCGGCACCAGGCTAACATTATACCCATCGGTGATCCACATGGTTTTTGAAACCCACGAAACCGATTCATAACCCTAACGCCGCACTTCCCTGCTGGGTTAGCCTCGTCCTTCTAATCTCCCGCATGGTGATATAAAATCCATAGCCAGCCGGAATGAGGGGAATGGCGGCCGTATACATGCCCGAAACATAGTGGAAGGTGCCATCTTCCAAAAAGGGGAAAATGAAGTGCGATAATTCGGCCATCATCATGGCCACATAAAAGAAGCTGAGAAAGTAGAAACCGATGTGCGTCCGCTTGATAAGCAGAATAGCGCCTGTTATCCAGATGATAGGCCCGACAAAAGCGGCCACCGTCAGAAAATTGCGCTCCAGCATGTGAAACCCGGTAATGTCGGTCATAGCCACTTCAAAATCGATGACGTACTCTTCATACACATGAACCACAAAAAAGAGAATGGTCATCAGGTAAGGAACTATCACTTTTTGGGTATCAATCTGTGTCCTGTAGGTTGTGGCCAACCACAAAATAAAACCGCCCACGGAGGCCACTGAAAAGATCACGGCTGGTATCTGTCCCAATAAAACCAGGGCCATACCAATAAAAACAGCGATAAATAGCAGTACAATGGTGAGTGAAATTTGTTTGTTCATTTTTGGAACTCCTGGTGGAAAACAAAAAAGATTGAGCGATCAGGAGCCTGATCGCTCAATCCTGTGATCTCATCTTATTGCTCACCGTAAACAGGCGAAACAATCATCGCATGATGGACCCCGTCGGCACCATCATAGCCGCCCACAACCTGGCCCAGATTGTTGATACCCACGCCAAAGTTAAGGTCGCTGTTGGGAAAATCAATCGTTGTGAAGCCCGTGTTGTCCAGCACGTATGCGTGGATATTGCCGCCAGCATCAAAATAGGTGCCGCTTATCTCACCGTGGTTGTTGATGCCCCAGGCCGTGGTGAAGTTGCTGCCGGGAAAATCAATTGTGGTAAAGACACCGTCGTCTAACAGGTAACCATGCGTCCCTGTGCTATCGGCAAACCAGCCCACAATTTGGCCTTGTTCGTTGATGTCCCAGGCCCGTGAGGCGGTTGATTGGGGCACATCAAAGATGGTGAATTCACCGTCTTCCCAGATAAAAGCGTGGCTAACGACGTTGGCATCTCGGTAAATGCCGACCACCTGCCCTTGGTTGTTGATACCGACCGCCCAAGTAAAAATGGTGCCGGGTGGATCAATGGTAACCAGTGTGCCATCTTTGTATTGCACATACCCATGACGCACATCATTGCCATCCACGTAAAAGCCCACAAAATCCCCTGCATTATTGATGCCAAAGATGTTTGTCATGACTGCGCCTGGTACATCATAGGCTGTAGCTGTTCCGTTATTTAGTAAAAAGCCATGTTCAAGGCCATCGGGATTTACATACCAGCCAACGGCCGTACCGTTGTCGCTGATGTCCCAGAGTTCGGTAACAACTGCGCCGGGAAAATCATAAGATTCGTGCTGATAGGTGATCGTCTGGGCCTGCGCTGGGGCAATGACCACTGCCAAAATGGCGAATAAGAGTGCCAAGGGAATAGCCCAACTGGCTTTTGCTGTAAATTTCATTTGATGTCTCCTTTTCGTAAGCTTGAAGTGTATTTGTCTATGAAGCAATTGTGTTTTTGCGTGCAAGTTCACCTGGACCGAAGATGACCACGACAATGGCAACCACAATCCAGGTCAATGCCACATCTAACAAGAGCGGGCGAAATCCTTGAGATGAGATTTGAAAGAGCCCCAGACTACCTAAAGTTGTGTTTATGGCCGTATGGAATAAGATCATCAATAACACGCTGCCATTGGTGTTGTTGAATATCCAGGCGGAAAGAACGGACAAGGCTATAAACAAGGGTAGGTAAAGAATAAAGGGGATGTTGCCGACTACTGAAGCACCTTCAGCAAAGATGAAAAAAGGTAAATGCCAAAACGCCCAAAGTACGCCAATGAAAACCACGGCGAATCAACTTGCCTACACTTGCCCTTCCGCCGATGATGCCTGCCAGCAACACAGCGGATAAGGTTGGAGCCCAGGCCCCAACTAATGATAGAGTCGTCATTAAGTTGGGGCGCAGTATGCCGACAGGAACCCATACAACCCACGCGAGAGCGTAGCTCAAGAAAAAGAAAGTTAAGAGGGGGTGTTCTTTAATCCATGTTTTTAGAGGTAAATTCAATATTCTTCCTCTAGTGCGAATTTGGCGATCGAATGTATTCAAGATTCATTCTCCTTTGGGATGAGGTGATTGGAGTGTTCAACTCCCCGATCCCTTATTTTTTATCCTTTGCTACCAGATGCAAAACCAACAACGTGACCCCCGTATCACGAATGTAGCCGAGCAAACCATGCAGGGCAGCCTGGTCAGGAACGGCTACAGTTAGCAAGGTGGTGCCATCGGGCTGAGTTTGGAGCTGTAGCCCTTCTACCCAATTGCCCCAATCGGCAGGAAGATGCTCTTTGACTTTGATTTGGTAGATAGTTGTCACGTCTGTTTCCTGTTGAACCGGTTCGTCGTTATGCGGTTACTTTACGGGGAAACAGGGTGCAGTGTCATGTGTCCAAAGGTGTAAACTGATGTGGTGGGGGATGTATTTTGGGGGTGCAGGCCGTTCAGTCCGGCAACAGCCCTAACGACCGCGCCTGGGCCACTGCCTGGGTGCGGCTGCCCACGCCCAGCTTGCTGTAGATGTTGCTCAGGTGGCGTTTTGTCGTGCCCACGGTGATGTGGAGGTTTTGGGCAATTTCGCGGTTAGAGAACCCTTCTTTCAGCAAGGTGAGCAGTTCCAGTTCGCGCGAACTAAGGGGGTCGATGTGGGCCGGGAGAGAAACAGAAGGAGATTGGGAGAATGCGCGATGAGGCAAGTGAGGTTGGGGAAAAGCCGTGAGGATTTTCTGGATGTAGGGGGTTTGGGGAAGGCGCTGGAGAAGAGGCAAAATAAGTGGGCCGACGTTGGCAAAGAGGCGGATATAGCCCTGGGGTTCGGCCCAGCGTACGGCCGTTTCCAAAGTAGCAACGGCCGTTTCCCGCTCCCCCAACACTTCATAAGCCAGCGCCAGCAAGATTTGCGTCTGTACCTGCACCCCAAAAAAGCTCTGCTCTTGGGCAATCGCCACTCCCTTCTTGAGCAGGTGAACAGCCTGACTCGCCGTAGCCGACTGCTGCGCCCAAATGGCACCCAAAACCAGCAACGAACGATACGCTTCAAAAGCCAAACTGTCCGCAGCAGGTACCATTTGTCTGGTCGCCCAGTCGTTGGCCCAGGCCAAATCTCCGCTGACAAGATGGAGCCAGGCCCGCTGGCTCTCATTCATCCCTAGCTGCGTGACCTGATCGTTGTCGCGGGCAATATTGTCGCTGATATCGAGCGCCGCAAAAGCGGCCGTAAACTCCCCCTGTGCCACACGAAGCCGGGACAAAGTCGCGTAGGCGGCCGCCAGCAAGGCACGATTTTGCGTTTGTTCCAAAAGTGTAATGGCGTTGGTCAGCGTCGTTTGCGCCTCATCCAGCCGATTCCACTCAATCAGCAGTCCCGCCAATCCCGTGGAAGCAACGCTGACGGCGGGGGAATATGGCTGGTGGTTGGCAATGCCCATCTCGATGGCGGCGTGAAACTCTTGCTCGGCGGCGTAGAGGTCGCCGTTTTGGAAGAGAATGTTGGCAAGATAAGTGCAGGCAAAAACGGCCGTAATCAAATTGCCCGCCTTCTCTGCATGGTCGCGAGCATTGGTAAACCCTGCCATTGCCGCCACCAAATCGCCACTCTCCATGTAGATGTAGCCTAAATTGAGATGACAGGTACTGCGAACGTGGTCATCATCGGCAGGCAAAGTGGCCAATGCCTCGTGTGTGAAAGCCAAAGCCTGGGGAATATCACCTTGAAACATCATGAGCCAGCCGCGCAAAGCAGCAACATTACCCGTCAGTGTTTGGAAATGCGAATCACTTGTTGGCTCCTGGGCCTCAATTGCGGCGACAGCGGCCGGCACGCGATCCGTTTGGCCGCTAAACAGCAACGCCCAGCCGTACCAAACAGCCATTTGTGCCGAAAGGGGCAGCCTGGCCTGTTCGATGGCATCGACCCAGCACAAAATTTTGTGCAGTTCGCTTTTGTTCATGGCTGCGCGGGTGTATTTTTCAATGAGCAACACGGCCGTTTCCTCATCACCCGCCCACAATGCATGGTCAATCGCCGCCTCATCGATCCCCTGCTCGTCAAACCAGCGGCTTGCCCGCCGGTGCAGTTCCGCAATCGCTTCTGCCGACAGTTCCCGTCGCAGCCGCGTTTGCAAAAACTGGGCAAACAAATGATGGTAGCGGAACCAGCGGCGGTTCTCATCAAGACGAATGAGGAAAAGGTTGGCCTGGTCGAGATGGTCGAGGATTTGCTGACCAGTGAGTGGTAGGTCGGGAGCGTTTAGAGAAGCTGCTTCCCCATTGCCAAAGCGCCCGATCTCACCTATCTCTTCACACAGTTCCGCGCAAAACCGCTGCAAAATGGAAGTTTTCAGCAGAAAATCGCGGATGTAGGGCGGATGTCCACGCAGCACTTCGTCGGTGAGGTAGTCGAGGATGAAGTGGTGGCTGCCGGTGAAGGATTCGACAAAAGCAGCAGTGTCGCTGCGGCCGCGCAACGAGAGCGCAGCCATTTGCAGGGCAGCAATCCAGCCTTCGGTACGGGCTTCAAGATTGTCCAGTTGTTCAGGGGAGAGGGCTAACCCCATCAGTTCGTTGAGAAAAACGGCCGTTTCCCCAGCCGTAAAGCGTAGTTCAGCCACCCGAATCTCGTTGAGTTGGCCACGTACCCGCCAGCGGGGCAGCGGCAGCGGCGGGTCGGCGCGGGTAATCAGGATGAGGTGGAAGCTGGGCGGGGCGTTATCAAGCAGGAAAATGAGGGCCTGGTGGATGGTTTCGTTGGTGATCAGGTGGTAGTCGTCGAGGGTGAGCAGTAAACGGCCGTCTAACCGTGCCAGATCGTTGACCAAATAGGTGAGGGCAGTTTCCAGCAGCAACGGCTGGGGAGCTTGTCGGTTGGCAATGACGGCTTGTCCCAGATTGGGAACGGCCGTTTGCAGCGCCGCCACCAAATAAATCAAGAAGCGGTCAGGATCGTTGTCCTTTTCATCAAGCGACAGCCAGGCTGATTTAACGTCTTGGCTTTCAGATTGACGCTTGACGCTCTGGGAATCATCACCCGTTAATCCAGACAGCCAATCGGTGATGAGTGTCGTCTTGCCAAAGCCTGCCGGAGCCGAAACAAGCGTCAGCTTACCCACCAGACCAGCGTTGAGCTGCGCCTGAAGGCGCGGGCGGGAAACCAGTGTGGGTGGCTGTGGACGAAAAAATTTGGTTTGCAGCAGCAAGTCGATCACGCTGGCCATTATAAGGAAAGGGAGTGACTGTGGCTACTCCAAAATCACGCATATTTGTTCACCCGTTTTGGTCTCCGTATCGACTACTGGGCCGTACTTTTAAAGTTCACAGTAATAGAGTAATTGTTCTTCATCGCCGTGCAAAATTGCCTTGACCAGCTTCCAGCCCAAATTCTCCAGAATGCCGCGCGCCGCTATCGTCGTGGCGTAAACGCTTTCGTAGCCCTGCTCCTGAGCCACTTTCATGCCAGCTTTAACCAACGCGGTGCCAATGCCTCGGCGGCGGAACCGCTCTGCGACAAATAATCCCCCAAGACCCGGCCGGTATTCCGGCAAAGTCCAGGTCGCTTCTTCTCGCAGCGTGATCGTGCCCGCCAACTCCCCGTCAGCAAAGGCCACCAGGCGCACGGGGATGCTGCTGCGGTTGGCTTCCGCCACAAAATCCTGGGCGATGTCGGCTAAAGTGCGCTCAGCGTAATAATCTGGCCACTGGGCTTGAAACCATTGGCTAAATGTGGGAATTGCATCAAGATAATCCGCGAGAAAGGCAATTTCAATCATACGATGTCTCCATATTGTTTATTTGTCCCTATTAAACCAGATTTTTCACTTCGATTGGCCTCCCTGTTGAGATACAATAAAAACAGCAAACACCCTTGGAAAACTCAGCAACTACAAAAAGGAGGTGGAGAGATTATGTTAAGTACAATCTTTCTTCATAGGGGCGGAGACGGGCCAGAAAGCCGACAAGAAACGTTTGGGCTTTTTGCGAAAACGGCACTGCGGAGAACGTTGGACAGGTTGGCTTTGGTCATTGCGGAGGAAGCGGAAACGGCCGTTCAAGAAAGCTGGCAAGCATACAGCGGCATTTTTACGGCTGTCGGCGTTGCCAAAGAAAACATTGTGCCCCTGTTTGTCACGCCCGCCAACCCGTTAACTTATGAAATGCTTGCCCAGGCCAAACCGTCTGGTCTGTTTGTTTGCGGCGGCATGACTCCCTATTATCATCAAGCCGTCGGTATGGAGACATCGTGGACGGCTTACTTGCAAGAAACGGAGATTCCCTATGGCGGTACCTCAGCAGGAGCAGCTATAGCGGCCTCGCAAGCAATTCTTGGCGGCTGGCAGGCAAGCCGTCATGGCAACGCGCGTGAGATATTGTTTATGGGTGCTGGCGAAGGCATTGATTCCTTGACGGTGCGCCCCAGCCTTGGCCTGGTGCCGTTTGCTGTGGACGTTCACGCCAGCCAGATGGGAACCCTTTCCCGGATGATTCATGCCGTTGAATTAGGTCTGGTGGCTGAAGGTTGGGCCATTGATGAAAACACGATGCTGGTAGTAGACGGCCGTATCCTTCACATTCACGGCCAGGGTCACTGTTACCACGTCCGGCAAGACAAAGCGGGCACCGTAGCAGTCGCCATACACGTCAGTCCGAATACCGTTCAGCTAAACGCATAATATAATCCTATTCTTCCGGTGAGCGACTTAAACAGCGAGTCTCGCAGCTCCCGTAATTGCCTCCCGCTAAAACCCGGGACATTTTGTCCCACCCAATTGTTATATCTACCTCATGACAACGGGACGCGCAAAACTGTATCGTATGCTTATCAGTTCACAAAGGAGAACATCTGATGAATAAGCAGCGAATGATAAGCATAGGATGTATCGTTATTTTCTCGTTTTTGGCAATAACAAGTCTACTCGGGGCCGAAATTCCCGAAGTTGGCACCAGCAATCAGCCAATCCCTGTCAGCGCACCCATCGCCACATCTGCGCCAGTGGAAGCAACCCCAGCGCCAATGAGTGCAACGCCAGCACCTGCATCTAGCCAACAGCCTGCCGTGCAGCCCGCTCCACAGCCTGTACCGACCCCAGTAAGAACGTCGGCCATCAATGGCACACCATCTACACAAAATGCACGGTCCACGCTGCTATTTGGGGTTCTATTAATCGTCGGTGCATTGAGTTTAGTAGTAAGGTTGGCAGTTCATCTGAGTTGGCAGCGGAGTGATAACGGCCGTTTCCTAAACCAACCCGCGCTGGAAGGAGTACAATCATGAGCATGACCCCAACGCAATTAAACGGCCGTTCCCTGCTAATTGGCCGAATTCTGTACGGTCTGCTCCTGCTGCTCTGCCTGTTCATCTTCGGCTACAGCCTTTACTCCGCCTTTGTCCAGGGCACAGTCTCCTGTGATTCCATCTACAACGCAGAATGGACAGGCTGCACCAATTGGTTTGCCGCATTGGATGAGTTGGGCATAACGGCCGTTACCTTCCAAAGCTACTTTCTGGTGTGGCGCATCATAGCTGCATTCATTTTTCTGGCATTGAGCGTGCTGCTGATTTGGCGGCGCGGGCGCGAACTGCGCGTCTTGCTGCTGGCCGGATTCCTGCTGATTTTGGCCGTGGCCGGCACCTGGTTTACCCCGTTCTGGGATTGGGGAACGTATTGGTTAAAAACGTACACCCCTCTCACGTTTCTGGGTTATGCCGACCACCTACTGACCTTCTTACTGTACAGCGGACTGATTTTGTTTGCTTTTTTGTTCCCGGACGGCCGTTTTGTGCCCCGTTGGTCGCGCTGGTTGGCTGTAATTTGGCTGCTGTTCGTAGCCGGATACGCCTTCTTTCCCGATACCCTTGCTTCGTGGGAAAATTGGCCTTTTTCACTGGGCACTGTTTTGGTAACGGCAATGATTTTGGCAGGCATAACGGCCGTTATCCAACGGTATCGGCGGCAGGCAACGGCCATCCAACGCCAACAAATTAAATGGGTGAGTGCCGGATTCGTGCTGATGGCGCTCAACCTCCTGCTTGATTTTAGCGTGT
>JBNKLQ010000189.1:0-12448 GCA_050292445.1 Promineifilaceae bacterium (SeqCode)
CGCTGGGACTGCTGCCGGGTGGTGGCGGGGTGACCCGCCTGCCGCGCATGATTGGCTTGCAATCTGCCTTCCCCCTGCTGACGGAAGGCACTCAATTAGGGCCAACGGCCGTACAAAAAGCAGGTCTAGTTGATGCTCTGGCCGAAAACATAACTGACATGCTGGCGCAGGCCCGCGCCTGGATTGTGGCCAATCCAGAGGCAGCCCAACCGTGGGACAAGCCCGCCTTCCGCATTCCTGGCGGCGATCCGCGCAGCCCTCGTGTGGCGCAGATGCTGGCGGTTGCGCCCGCGATGTTGAAGAAGCGCACCTATGGCAATTATCCCGCGCCGGAAGCAATTTTGAGCGTGATGGTGGAGGGCACTCAGGTTGATTTTGCCACCGCCAGCCGCATTGAATCCCGTTATTTTGCCCAATTGGCGACGGGTCAGGTTGCTAAAAACATGATCAATGCTTTCTGGTTCCAGCTAAACCAAATTAATGCCGGGGCCAGCCGACCACAAACTGTGCCGCCGCAGGTGACGCCAAAGGTGGGCGTGTTGGGTGCGGGCATGATGGGGCATGGCATTGCTTATGTGACGGCCGTTTCCGGCATAGAAGTCGTTCTCAAAGATGTCACCCTGGCGCAAGCCGAAGTGGGCAAAGCCAAAATTGCTGCTCTGCTGGACAAGCGCGTGGCCAAAGGCAAACTCAGCAAAACGGAGCGCGACGAAGCATTAGCTCGCGTTCAGCCCACTGCCGATGCCGCTGATTTGGCTGGCTGCGATTTGATCATCGAGGCAGTGTTTGAAGATCGGGAATTGAAGGCGAAGGTAACGCAAGAAGCGGAGGAAGTTTTGGGGGAAACGGCCGTTTTCGCCAGCAACACCTCCACTTTGCCCATCACCGGACTGGCACAAGCAGCAAAACGGCCGCAGAACTTTGTTGGCCTGCACTTTTTCTCGCCAGTAGAAAAGATGAAGCTGGTAGAAATTATCACCGGGGCCGAAACCAGCGACGCAACCCTGGCCAAAGTATTTGATTTTGTGTTGAAGATTGGCAAGACGCCGATTGTGGTGAATGACAGCCGGGGTTTTTACACCTCGCGGGTGTTTGGCACTTATTTGCGCGAAGGCTTGGCCATGCTGGCTGAAGGGCAGCATCCACGGGCCATTGAATCCGCCGGGTTGCAGGCGGGAATGCCGGTGGGGCCGCTGGCTTTGGCCGACGAGGTGAGCCTGGGGCTGATGCTGCACATTCGGGAGCAGACGCGCAAGGATTTAGAGGCGGAGGGCAAACAGATACCTAGCCAGCCTTCAGATGCGGTGCTGGATGTGATGACGGGGGAATACGGCCGTTACGGCAAAGGGCGTGGGGCTGGTTTCTACGACTATCCTGAAGATGGCAAAAAACACCTCTGGCCGGAACTGCAAACGATCTTCCCAGCGCAAGGTGAACCATTGTGCCAAACGGAAATGATAGAGCGTTTGATGTTTGTGCAGGCGTTGGAGACAGTGCGTTGCCTGGAAGAAAATGTGGTCACCAGTGCCGCAGATGCCAATATTGGCTCGATTTTTGGCTGGGGGTTTGCTCCGTTCAAGGGGGGGACGCTGCAATACATCAACGACTATGGCGTGGTTGCTTTTGTGCAGCGCAGCCAGAACCTGGCCGAGAAATACGGGGAGCGATTTACACCGCCTGAAAAGCTGCTGGCTGTGCAGGATGCTGGTCAGACATTTTAAGCATACTTTTGCCAGGATCGTCAATCTGATTGATAATGCAGGGTGGATTGTGGTAAGCATGTCACTTCCGCATTCGCGGGATTGTCACACGCCGTAACCAAATAAATTTAGGAAGAGAGAAAAGCAATGGCAGACAAATCACTTGATAAAGGATCTAGTGGCGAAGATATTCGCTACGATCACAAATGGGGGTTTACCGATACCTATTTTAAGGTTAATCCTGATCACACCGTTACTGTGACGGGCAGCCGCTATGCGCTGTCTGGCACGGTGATGCACGAGTTTTTACCTTTTGTCGAGGAAATGCTCGACATTAAAATTGATTTTGATAATCTCAAGCCAGAGGTTAAAAGCAAACCCGTCGCCCCACCCAGACTCAATGAAGGCTTTCACCAGGCTATAAAAGGGCAGCTATCGGCTGAAAAATTCACCATTGATGATCGGCAGCGGTTGATTCACAGCCACGGCCAAACCACGGCCGACGAAGTGTACAAGGTGCTGTACGGTGCATTAGATCGTGTGGTGGATATGGTGCTCTTCCCTGAAAGTCAGGAAGACGTGGAGACGATCATCGAGCTGGCTAAGGTGCATGATGTGTGCCTGGTTCCCTACGGTGGTGGCACCAGCGTAAGCTGTGCCTTGCAGCTGCCGCAAAACGAAAACCGTTCCATCGTTTCCGTAGATATGCGCCGCATGGATAAGATTTTATGGATTGACCATGAGAATTTCCGAGCGGGCGTGCAGGCGGGTATTTCTGGTAAGGATTTGGAAGAGCGGCTGGAGCGTGTGGGCTACACTAGCGGCCACGAACCGGACAGTTTGGAGTTGTCTACGTTGGGTGGTTGGATTGCCACCAACGCCAGCGGCATGAAGAAAAATCGCTACGGCAACATCGAGGACATCGTGGAATCGGTGACGATGGTGACGCCAAATGGGGTCATTGAGCAAGGGGCTGCCATGCCACGCCAGTCATTGGGGATCGATCCCCAACAGGTGGCGTTTGGCAGTGAAGGCAATTTAGGCATCATTACCAGCGCCGTGATCAAGATTCACAAGCTGCCAGAGGCTAAGAAGTATGGTTCGTTGGTGTTCCCCAATTTTCAGGCTGGTACAGAGTTTCTTTATGAGCTGTCTCAAACTGGTACGCTACCCGCCAGCATTCGCCTGTTGGACAATATTCAGTTCCGCTTCGGCTCGGCATTGAAGGGCGAACCGACGCGCATGGAAGCGATCATGGGCGAAATCCAGAAATTTTTCCTGCTCAAGGTGAAGAAGTTTGATCCCAACGAGCTGGTTGCCGCCACAATTGTGATGGAAGGGACGCAAGAACAGGTGGATTATCAAGCCAAGCTGATCAATCGGTTGGCCAAGAAGTACGGTGGCATTGCCGGTGGTGAGACCAATGGTCAACGGGGCTATATGCTTACCTATGCCATTGCCTACATTCGCGACTTCCTGACCGATTTCCACATCATTGGTGAGACGTATGAGACAACGGTGCCCTGGAACAAGGTGCAGGCGGTGATTGATGCCGTGGCTGTGCAGGTGTTTAAAAAGCATGAGGAATATGGTTTGCCGGGACGGCCGTATATCTCCCCGCGTATTACCCAGTTGTACCACACTGGGGTGTGCATCTACTTTACGCATGGCTTTTCCACAATGGGTGTAGACAATCCCGACGAGATTTTTAGCGAGATTGAGCATTCGCTGCGCGAAACGATCATGGCGGCGGGTGGTTCTATCTCCCACCATCACGGCGTGGGCAAAATCCGTAAAGATTTTATGAAGCACACCATTTCCCCAACCGCAACTGAACTTATTAAAGAGATTAAAAAAGCCAACGATCCGCAAAACATCTTTGGTATCCGTAACAATATTTTTGCGGAAACCTCGGAACCGGAACGGGTGGCTGAGCCAAATTTGTAGTGGAATTTGTTTAAGCAATGAAGGAGTATAAATGAATAATAAGACGCTACGCAGCGTTTTGATTGGTGCCTTGGGCATCCTGATTTTGCTGTTAATTGTGGCCATTGTTTTGGTCATTCGTGATAATGCCGAAACGGCCGATTCTGCTGAACCAACAACCGAGGCAGTGGCTGATTTACCGACGGCGGCAACGGACACGCCTGTTCCCACCTCACCAACTGTTTTGCCTCCAGCTGTTGTGGAAATTTTACCAACGGACACACCATTGCCATCTCCCACGCCAACAG
Source organism: Promineifilaceae bacterium (SeqCode) (assembly GCA_050292445.1). Classification (GTDB taxonomy): domain Bacteria; phylum Chloroflexota; class Anaerolineae; order Promineifilales; family Promineifilaceae; genus Leptofilum. The sequence goes on from JBNKLQ010000189.1 coordinate 3,935, forward strand.
AGACGGCCGTTCCTACAGAAACGCCGCTGCCCACGAACACGGCAACGGCCGTTCCTCCCACAAATATTCCGGCACCAACGGCCGTACCGGCCACCAATACGCCGGTTCCACCTACTAATACGCCCGTTCCTTCTGGCCCGCAGCCAACCAATGCCAATGGGATTGTGGGGCAAAGCTTTGTCCTACAAGATTGGCGCACCTCACTGACGCCAGGTGGGCAAATCTGGTATGAGTGGAAAGTTGGGAATACTTCCGGTGGGGGTGTGCCTTACTCAACAATTGGCGTCATGCCTCGCCGCAATGGGCAGGATATTGTGGCCTGGTATCAAAACAATTGGGGTGGCAACAATGATGTGATGCCGCCAGAAGGACTCAGCTGGCCTTCCTGGATGGCTATCCCCGAAGCGGGTGATTACACATTGCGTTTGGTTGTCTGCTTTGATGGTTTTCAGAATTGCCTCAATGGTGGGGGAACTTTTTACACTTTGTCCCAGGAAATTCCGGTGAGTATTCGCTAGATTATCGACTCACCATTGGCAAAAAAATGAGCCACTCCACAGAGTTATCTTCTAACAGGGCAAATGAATACGTGCCAAAGTTATCAATGTCGCTTCCGCGAACGGTCAGAGTGTAGCTGCCGGATTGTGATAACGTCACCGGTTGATCTTGCAGGAAGCTGTTGAACAGCTCCGTGTTATCAGGGGCTTGTAGTTGCCAGCTAATCAGAACATTGCTACCTGCAAGCCAATCAAAAATGGCTTGTTGCCCGGCCTGTGCATCAAAAGTGTAAATATCTACTGCACCAGGACTCTCGATGTTTCCCGCACCAGAGGCGGGGATGCCGTCTGAGATCGTGTCGCCAAAGCTGATGGCAAATTGTTGCGGTGCGGCCGTTACATCCAGCAGCTGAAAGGAATATGGACCTACACTATCAACTGCGTTGCCATCCACGGTAAGGGTGTAGACACCTGTTTGCGGTAATATCAACTGCCAATCTCGCAAGACGGAGTCAAACAGCACCGTGCTATCCGGCGCTTGCAATTGCCAACCAATCAGTACGTTAGCTCCGGTTAGCCAGTCGAAGATAGCTTCCTGACCGGCTTGGGCAGTAAACGTGTAAAGGTCGATAGCACCGGGCGCTTCGATATTGCCTGCCCCGGCTGCCGGTATGCCATCCGACACCGTGTTGCCGAAGTTGATGGCGAATTGTTGCGGGGCGGTGGGTACTTCCAGCAGTTGAAAGGAATACAGACCAAAATCATCAATGCCGTTGCCGTCAACGGTAAGCGTGTAGGTGCCGCTCTGGGGCAGGACAACCTGCTGGTCCTGTAACACACTGTTGAACAGCGCCGTGCTGTCAGGGGCTTGAAGCTGCCAGCCGATCAACACGTTAGCTCCGGTTAGCCAGTCGAAAATGAGTTCCTGGTTGGCGGAAGCGGCGAAAGTATAAATGTCTACAGCGCCGGGGGCTTCAAGATTGCCCGCACCGGCAGCGGGCACACCGTTGGCAACCGTGTCCCCGATGTTGATGGCAAATTGCTGGGAAGCAGGTACTTCTAGTAGCTGAAAAGAATAGAGACCAAAGCTGCTGCCGGTGTTGCCATCAACGGTGAGAGTATAGCCACCCGTTTGTGATAAAACGACCTGCCGATCCGCCAAAACGGAATCAAACAATACCGTGCTGTCGGGTGCCTGCAACTGCCAGCCAATCTGCGCGTTGCTACCGGAAAGCCAGTTAAAGATAACTTCCTCGCCAGCGGCGTTAAAGGTGTAGATGTCTACCGCCCCGGCTTCTTCAAGATTGCCCGCGCCGGCGGCTGGGACGCCGTCTGAAACGGTGTCGCCAATGTTGATGGCAAACTGCTGCGTTGCAGTGGGAGCTGCCTGTACCTGCCCCAGATCAAGCAATAAGCTGGCGGTGAATACGAACGCCGCTGCCAATGCCAGACCGAGAAAGCCTAGTCGTGCTGGGTGTTGATTCATGGATGTTTTCCGTTTTTGTTTGATTGTTTGGTTCTGAGGGAAGAGAGCCTGAACGGGGAACGGCCGTTACGTTCTGAGTTTTTAGGTGAAGTGGCTTGGTTTTGGCCGACTTGGGGCTGCTTTGACCGACGCCAGAAAAGCAATGGCCTAGAAAGGGCCACTGGAGATTTAGACATCATTTTCACTCCTTAGAAATTGACGTAGAGGCGCGTAGGCGCAGAGATAATAGCCTCGCCTCATGAGCTGTTGTTTTTTCCAGGGTAGATGAGGGGCGTGTGGATTAGCGTGTGGGTTTAGAATTTTATCAGTGTCATTCCCACGAGAGCGGGAGTGACAGGTGAGGTTTTTCAATCCATAAAAGGGTCTATTTATCGAGGTTGGCTTTGGCAGCCAGAATCGCCTGCGCTTGCGGCGTTGCCCTCAACTGCTCACGAGCAGGGCTGTCCAGTTCAAGAAGGCAGTCTTGGAGCGCAAGATGAGCTCGCTCAAGGTGCATGGCAGCAGCAGTTGGGTCGGCCTGCTCTTTGTAAAACAGGAAGGCGACGTAATGAAACATCTGGTGACTGTAACGAGCAAACTCGTCGTGCAAAGCATCATAAAGGTGCTGCGCAGCAGCAAGATGCGTTTCGGCTGCTGGCCAATCGGTTAGCTGAACACAAATCTCTACCAACTGGATCAGTGTCAGAAAGGTCCGAAATTGTTCACCCAGCTCCTGACGCAGAGACAAAGAGTGCTCAAAAGCTGCTCGCGCTGCCAATAAGTTTTCTTCTTCTTGGTAAGCACGCCCTTTCGTGTAGTATACGTGAGCCTCCTGGCGCGGTAATTTCGCCTTTTGGGCAATGGCGATTGCTTTATCCAGGCAACTTAGGGCAGCAGCGATGTCGCCAAGGCTAACATAGGCCCCCCCGATATTGCTGTAGTAAATAGCCGTCCGGCGCGGATCATTCATAGATTCGGCAATGGCCAATGCCTGTCGGTAGTAGACAATAGCTCGCTCAATATCTTGCTCGACGATTGCCAGACCTGCCAGGTTGTTTACTTGGACCATTTCGCCCACCCTGTCGCCAATTTCTCGGCTGATGGCCAGACCGCTTTCAACGACCTGCTGAACTTCTTCATAATCGCCTAAATACCACAGCGCGTCCGCCAACCAGGCCAGAATGCGGCTCTCGCTAAAGGGATCGGTGATTTGGCGGCACAGGGCCAATGCTTGCTGATGTACCTTAACCGCTTGCCGGTGCTGACCCCGATGAACGTTTAGATTGCCCAGCAGATTTAACACAGCAATCTGCCCCTGGCTGTTGTTATCGGTTTGGTACAGTTCCAAAGCGTGTTTAGCCTGGGCGTAAGCCTGGTCATAATCGCCCTGATCCCGATATGTTTTGCCCAGGGTTTCCAATAAGCTGGCCTGCAAGCTGGTAGCCTGAGCCGTAGCTGCCCACGCCAGCCCCTGCCGAACGACTGTTTCCACTTCATCCAGTTCTCCCTGCATCAGGAGATATTTTGCTTGATGCTGCGCCCATTCCGCGCGACAGGCCAACTCGCCAGTTTTTTTGGCCAGATTCGCCAACGTTTCTAATTTTTCTGCAAGCTCCGGGACGTTGCTGGTTGCTTCAAATGCTTGCACCAGGCCAAGCATCGCCTGAAAACGTGGCTGGTGCTCTGCTGTGGGCAAGGCATCCAGCGCCTGACGGAAGAGGTTGACGGCGTCGCCAAAGGCTGCCCGACTCAAGGCATATTCGCCAGCCTGAAGAGCAAACCTGGCTTGCTGTGCCTGGTCGCCAGCCATGCCCCAGTGGTGGGCTAAAATGGCCGCATCGGCTCCGCGCCGGGCCAGGGCCTCAGCCACCCGGTGGTGCAGCCGCTGGCGGCGAATCTTGCTCAATTGCGTGCGGACGGCAGCGCCGATGAGATCGTGGCTGAAGCCATACTGGTTCGTCTGGCGTGCCTCCAAAAAGCGCCAGCGCAGGCCCAGTTCAATAGCGGTAATGGATTCGTCTTCAGAACGGCCGCTTACCTGCCAAAGCAGATCAAAATTGGTCGGGCGCTCCAGCACGGCCAATGTTTCAATGACCTGACGGCTGCTGCCAGGGAGCTGTCGCAGGCGGCGGCTGGTCAGCTCTTGCAGGCTGGGGGGAATAGGCAGAGGTGTGGGCAGAACGGCCGTTTGCGTCAGTTCGCGCAAAATTTCAGTAACAAACAAAGGATTGCCGCCTGCTGCCGCCAACAAACTGTCTCGAATCTCAGCAAGAGGTGCCTTTTCTGGCACATTCAGCCACAAGACGCCAATCAGGGAACTGACTTCTTCCTTACCCAATGGCGGTAACGCCAGCCGTTGGATCAGCGCCTCACGCTGGGCATCGTGCAGCAGCGTTTGCAAAGCGGGATTATCGGCAACTTCCTCGCTGCGCAGCGTGCCCAGCAGCAGCATTGGCAGTTGGCTGGCTTTTATGAATTGGGCCATAAACAAAAACAGTTGCAAAGAGGTTTCATCAGCCCACTGCAAATCTTCTAGCAGAAAAATGCGTGGCGCGCTGCCAAGTGCCAGCAACTCGGCCACAGCCCGGAAAAGATGCTCCTGTTTTTCCGGCGCGCTGTTGGCCGCCGGGAAGACGTGGGGCAGGAGTCGGCTCAATTGGACCTGCCACGGTTGGGCCAATTGTTCCATTTCCGCTGCTGATACTGCTTGCCGCCATTCTTCCAAGATTGCCAGCCACGGTTGGTAGGGGATGGCTCGGGTCGATTCATAACAGTTGCCGCGAAAGGCATAATACGCCGGTGATGCCATTGGCAGAAACTCCTGTACCAGCCTGGTTTTTCCGGCCCCAGCCACGCCCTCAATGAGAATGGTTGCGCCCCTTTGCTGCCGAATGCCCTGCCACGCTTTTTGCAGCTGCTGGAGTTCCGCCACGCGGCCTACGAAGTCATTTTTAGCTGTTGATTCGATCACCAATTTAGAGGCAGAGGTAGGTTCTGCGACGGGAGGCGGGAGGGGCTGGTTTTGGTGTACGGCCGTTCCCAAAGCCATTAGTTCAGCCGAAGGATCAACCGCCAATTCTTCCTGCAATAAATCGCGGCACTGTTCAAACTGTTGTAGCGCGCTCTCCCGCTGGCCGGTGTGGGCGTAAAGCCAGACCAGCCGGGTGTGCACAACTTCCAGGAGTGCATTGGTTTGCAAAAGGGTTTGGGCCAGATCAATTGCCTGGGCATATCGTTCCTGCTGGATGAAACGGTTTACCAAAACCGCGCCGCCTTTTTCGTAAAGCTGCTGGCAGCGTGCTCGTTCGCCTAAAAGCCACAGGTCAAATTCGGCGGCGTCACGCAGGGCCAGTTCGTCCAGAAACGGACCGCGATAAAGGGCAACGGCCGTTGCCAGAGTGTCGGCTGGCTGCTGCTGGGGATTGGTTAAGGTTTGTTGGAAGGTGGTGAGATCGGTGCGGGCGATGGCAAAGTTGAAAGCAACTCCTTGGGGCGATACGTCGAGAATCTCTTCATCCAAGTCGCGGCGGATGCGGCTGAGGTGCCAGCGCAAGGATCCGGCCGGATCCTTGGCGGACTGGCAGAACAGCTCGGCCAGCGCCCGACGCGTTTGCAGTTTGCCGCTGGCTGCCAGGTAAGCCAAAATCGCCCGCGTTTTGCGGTTTAAGGTGGTTTGTGTTGCGGTGCTGGCCACGGAGCGAATGTCAAATGGACCAAGTAAAGCAAGGGTGTAGCGTATCACGGCCACATTTTAGCATAGGTTTGGGCAGATCATGCGATGAAGAGGGAAAACTTTGCAGTTTCCAAGACTTAATCAATTTGCAGAAATTGCTCGACAAAAGCCAATATCTTCTCGTCTTCGAAATCAGCCGCCAGTTGGTCAATCATGTGGGCGAAGGGGCGGTACTGTGGCGAAAGTGTCTCTAGATTTTGGGCATACGCATGCAGGCGGTCCATGTCGCCGAAGCGGGCCAGCTCTACCAGTTTCTCTAGTTCATTCTGGGGTGGTGGGATGATGTTTTCATGGGGAACGGCCGTCCCATTGTCTAAAATCATGGTTTCTTCTTCCGCGTCATTATCAGTGGTATGGTGGGAGTGTGTGGGGGAGGGTACGGCCGTTTTCGCTCCCACCTCAAACGTTGCCTCAAACCAGAACCGGCTGCCCTCACCACGTTTGCTTTCTGCCTGAATTTGCCCGCCCATCAGCCTGACCAACTGCTGGCTAATCGCCAAACCCAGCCCGGTGCCTTGCGCCTGATAGCGGCTCTCGCCCGTTTGCGCAAAAGGCTGGAAAATCCCCGCCAGCTTGTCTGGGGCAATGCCGATGCCCGTATCCTGAACTTCAAAGCAAAGACGGCAGGCAGCGGCTGACGGGCTGCCTGTTTCACTGGCTGCGGGCAGCTCGCAGCGCGTTACTAAAAACGTGACTGTGCCATGTTCCGTAAACTTCACAGCATTGCCCAGTAAATTGAGCAGCACTTGTCGTAGCCGCTTTTCATCGGCCACAATGACAGAGGGTAAATGGGAGTCTGCTTCATAGCGCAAGTGGATTTTCTTTTGTTGGGCAGCCATTTTCATCATACTAGTGACGCCCTCAAGAAATTCCGGCAAAGTCAACGCTTCCGGATAGATTTCCAGACGCTCCTCCTCAACTTTTGCCAAATCCAGAACATCATTGATGAGGGTAAGCAAATGCTGACCGCTATTGTAGATGGTCTCCAGGCCATCCCCTTGCTTGGTCGTGAGCGTGGTGCTGCGCCGTAATATTTGCGCATACCCCAGAATGCCATTGAGCGGTGTGCGCAGTTCATGGCTCATGTTAGCCAGGAAATTGCTTTTGGCTTTATTGGCCGCTTCTGCTACCAATTTTTCTTTTTCCAGCTCCAAATTTTTAAGCCGTTCTTGCTCCACCCGTTTACGGTCGGTGATGTCACGCGCCACACTTTGCACAGCCATGACAGTGCCGTCTTTGTGGCGCCGCACCGCTGCGGAGATAAGGGCGTCAATTTCTTGCCCATCTTTGCGCCGCAGTTTCAGTTCATAATCTTTGAGAAAACCATCTTCGAGCATAGCATGGCGAACATAAGCCATATCTGCCTCGTTGGCATACGCTTGCGCCGTATTCATCTGTAATGCTTCTTGCCGAGAGTAACCGAGCATTGTTTCACAGACAGGGTTAATATCAATGATTTGCCCATCAAGCGTTGCTAACAAGAGCAGGTCGTTGGATTCTTCAAAGATAGTGCGATATTTCTTTTCGCTTTCAGCCAAATGGATTTTTTCCGCTTCAAGCGCCACAGATAAATCTTCAACTTTGTGGAACGCTTTGGAAAAACGGTGCGAGAGCAGCACAGCCTGGACAAAAATGAAGCCCATAAAACCAATAGGACTAACTTCACCTATGGGAATGATCCCCTGATAATACAAAATGTCGATGATGATGGCGACTATCCCAATGGCGCAAGCCAGCGCAATGAACCAGGCACCTTCCCGACGCCTGTAAAGGATTTGAGCTAACAAGGTGGTGACGTAAACCAGTTCGATAAGGATGACGGCTTGATATGGGGTTGTTAGGGCACTTATTTGAAGGGTGTTCGGCCATAGGAGCAGCAGTGAGAAGCCAAGGCCCAAAATCCATATCAGGCGAATAAACCATTTGGGTACATCTCGCGGATAGAGACTGTACAGGAACAGGATAAATAAGGGCAGGAGAAGAAAGAAAGTAAGGTATTCAATGCGGAACATGAATGTCCAGTTCATGTGAGGGAAGGCGTTGAGGATGATTCGCTGATCGGTTACGGCAACGCGTACGGTTACTAACCAGCAAAGCAGGGCAAAATACAGTGGCGACCTGTTTTGTGGCCGAAAAGCAAACAAGAAAATGTGATACAGACTCATTATAGCCAAAACGCCAAACAGCAGCACCGCTGAAAAGATTTGCCGCACCTGATATTGATGAACGGTTTCTGCCTGCCCCAGCAAAATGGCGTTGCGGAACCCCGCTTTGCGATGAAAGTAGTTGGAGACTTGTATCACCAGGTCCGTTGTTTCTCCTTGAGGCTGGAAGAAAACGACCTGCGGATTTTTGTGAGGTGTCATCTCGGCGCGGCTGGGGCCAACTTGACCTTGCTGTGCCAAAAGCGCCCCATCTAGCCAAAAGCTATAAGCGGTAGATTGCCCATCCAAATACAGGCCATATGTTTGTTCCGGGGCAAGGTGTTGTAACTGGAGGTGGAAGGTGGCATAACCTTCAGGTGGCAGTGGTTCGCCGGCCATGGTGTAGTTTTGCCAATTGCTGGGAACGGGGACGTAGTCGGTCACAGCTTGAACGGAGCCAGTCGCAGCGGCCGTTTCCCTTACTTCATCTGGTGTTAACAACTGCCGCCAATAAAAGGCCCACTCCCCGGACAGCGGCAGCATATTGGCTTCATCCACCGCCCAATTTTGTAGATCAATTGTCCCGTTTTCAGCTTGTGGGGGTGTTGTGCCCGACTGCTGCTGTCCACAGGCTGCCAAAATCAAAGGAAATCCTACAAAGATAGCCAGTAAAAT
>JBNKLQ010000190.1:0-12341 GCA_050292445.1 Promineifilaceae bacterium (SeqCode)
TCGATTTTTCGCGTGGCGGATGGGGCCAACCTGACGGAACTGGTCCTGACCGGCATCACGCCCACACCGCCCAATCCCACCATCGACAAGGTGGGTCGCTTTAAAAGTTTACGTGTGCCTTGGCGGTATGAGAAGGATTCGGTTACGGCCGTTCGCCAACTCAAAGAATCCGGCTACACAGTCATCGCCGTGGAATTGTCGGATACGGCCGTTCCCTACCACACCTTCACCTACCCGCAAAAAACCTGCCTGGTGGTGGGACATGAAGACCACGGGGTGACCAAAGCGACGTTAGGGGTGTGTGATGCGGCCGTTTTCCTGCCGATGTATGGCAAAGGGCAGTCGCTCAACGTCCACGTTGCCTTTAGCATCGTCCTCTACCACATCCTGCACCAAACGCAGAACCAAGCATGACCAAACGCAAGCACAAGCGGGAAAAAGCCCAGCTTTTTCAGGCGCTCACCCAGCAAAGCCAAAGCGCCAGCAAGCACGATGACCCCCCCGTCCCAGCCTCAGTGCTGGCCACTTCCCCCACGTTTGCTGCGCTGTCAGAAAGCCGCGAACTGCCCAAGATGAAAAAGTTTCGCTTTCAGCTAATGCATGAATGGATCTTGCAACGGTTTCCCCCAGGGCACGTGGCAGATGTGGGTGGCGGCAAGGGTCTGCTGGCTTTTCTGCTACAGCAAAGTGGTTGGGACGCTACCGTGATTGATCCTGTCGAACAAGCGCTGCCCAGCAAATACAAAGATTTAAGCCTCAACCGGCGGGTAAAAATTGCCGCCACCGACACAGTACCCCGCCTGACGCAAGCTTTCGCCCCGGAACTGGCAGCACCGTTTGATTTGCTAGTGTCGATGCACGCCCACGGCTGCAACATTCAGCTCATCGACGTGGCCGCTGCCATCCAGAAGAAAATCATTCTGCTGCCCTGCTGCATCATTGATGAACCGCTGCTGCCTGCACCGGGCCAGCACTGGATGGCCTGTTTGGTGGATTACGCCCTGGCCAAAAATCTGGTGGTGGAACCATTTCGCCTTAATTTTCGCGGGCAAAATATTGGCCTGTATATTCATTCAGGATAGGAATTGGGCTAAATCGGCCGTACTGAGGAGAATTAGTTGTGCCCCCGCTCGCCGCAGCTCCCTTTCCTGGCCAAAGCCACAAAGCACACCCACGCGCCAGGCACCTGCCCGCCGCGCCGAGTGCATGTCCACTGTGGTATCGCCCACCATCAGGCAGACAGATTCCGGCAGGTTGAGCCGACGAGCTGCTTCCTGAATAGGGGAAGGATGCGGCTTGAGGCGGCGCGTATCTTGCGAGCCACACGTCACTTCAAAACGCGGGGCAATGTCGGGGAACTGGGCCAAAAAGCCTTCGATTTGGTGGCGGCTGCGGGTGGTGACGATGCCCAACTGAACCTGTTCGGGGATGGCGTGCAGCATTTCCAACACGCCGGGAATCATCGCAAAATTGGCAATGAAGGGGTCTTTACGCCGTGACTGCTGCCAGGTGGTAAACCATTTGAGCGGCTCATCCAGATGCAGGGCATCGGCCAGGGTGATGAGCGCATTGGTCGGCGATTCAAACTTCATGACCAGCCAGCGCGCCAACCGGGGAGAACGCTGGCCGAGAAACGGCCGTAACCACCGTGCTACTTTTGCCACTGCCTGATTATCTGTATCGATCAACGTGCCATCCATATCAAACAAAATGGCCTGGATTTCTTGGAAGGGGATTGGGGTCGGATGAGTCATTGTTTTTGGTTTAGAATGGCCACACTTGCAAAATGAGAATAGCAACGGCCGTAATCGTTAAATTGTCCAATCCCCAAATGGACACCGCTTCCACCAATGTAGTGACCACCGTCACCGCCAGGGCAGGCAGCAAAGCCGCCAGGGGAGAAATCGCCGGTGAGCCAGCCATCCCCCACAGTGCCAGCCAGGTAAACAGCAGGCAAGCGACAAAAAAGCCCAGCGATCCTTCTAACGTACGGGTGCTAGTGTGGACGACATAGTGGCGACGGCCGTACGCTTTTCCCACTACCGGTGCCATGCCATCTCCCCAGGTTAGCGGCATCAGGGCCGCCACCATCAGCGGCGGCTGCTCCCAAAACAAAACCGCCACAACGCCAGCGGCAAAAGGGAAGTAAACCGTGCCCAAATTGGAGCGGTCGCTGCTGGCCATCGCTGCAAAAAAGCCATAGCGCCAATCGAGCAAATTAATCACCATAAAAGCAGCACAGGCAATAACGAAAAACCAGGGCGTATCAAACAAAAAGTGGAGCGCCCAACTCATCATGCCCACGCCTACATGAATCACTTTGCGGGTAAAACCGCTGGAGTAGCCGCGCCAGCGCCGCAGCCCTTCTGCTGCGCCGATGATGCCGAATACGTAAACAAAACAAATGATGAGGCCAAGCCAGTTATTCATGATTTCGTAAAAGCCAACATGGTGGGGAAAACGCGATCAACTTCCTCAAATTCCTGTACATGGGTTAGACCATTGAATATTTTTATTTGGACATGGGGAGGAACGGCCGTTTCTTCTTCATAAGCCTTCATGCTAACAACCGTCCCCTCATTTTCTGAACCGCTTAACCACAAAGCCGGGCACTGCAAATCATCTGGCTCATTCACACCCCAATCCAGCATCGCCGTCAGCCAGGCCAACGAAACCGGCACATCCATGTTGGCCATGACATCTCGATCTTCATCAGAAAGGTTTGACGGATCAAAGGTTCCTGCTTCCTGTGCCTGTAAAATCGGCTGCCAATGGGCGCGGAAATCTATGATGAATTGACGAAAACCGCCGCCAGCCGCCTCGCCAAAAGGAACGCCCATGACGATGATTTTTTCAACGCGGTCTGACTGGGCAGCCAGATAACGGCCGATATTCCCTCCATAAGAAAATCCCCACAGCGTGAATGTTTCTACACTACAAGCATCGGCCACGGCCAAAACATCGTTATACATTGTTTCGATGGCATAAGCAGCTGGATTCGTCGGCTTGTCACTGTCGCCATGCCCACGGATATCCATGGTGATGACCTTGAACTCGTTTTGCAACCGGGCCACGTAGCCCGTTTCATGCCAGCTTTGCCGCGATTGGCCACCACCCCCACCGTGCAGCAAGAGAATTGCCGGTCCATCCCCAAAAACGTCATAGATAATTTGGGTTCCGTCAGGTGCACCAATTGAAGAGGTATTCATAGCAATTTTGGCACTTTTACCTTCTCGAGGAAATCAGTACTTTGCAAACCAAATTTCCTTTGAATTAAACTTGTCATGCTGAGGTCCTCCGAAGCATCCAAATAACCTATCCAGGCGGAGGTTCATGACTTTGGCCACGATTCTGCCTCATAAAGTTTAGAGGGATTCTTCGCTGCGCTCAGAATGACAGACTAGACAATCAAATGGTCGTAAAGCATGTCCAGGCTGAGATCGGGCACGACGGTTTCGGCCGTTTGCAGGGTCAGGCTCGCGGCAGCGGCTCCCAAGCGGATGGCTTCGATGGGTGGCAGGTTATTTAACATGCCAAACATGATAGCGGCCGTCACCGCATCCCCCGTACCGGAGGAATCAACCATTTCGCTGTAGTTGGCCGGAATGTAACCCGTTTCGCTGGCGTTGGCGTAATCAAGGCCAAAATCAGCCAGAGTCACCACGACATTTCCCACGCCTTTGCCCACCAGGCAGCGCGCCAGCGCCAGGCTGGCTTCGGGATCATGGCCATCAAAATCAACTTCACACAGCTCGGCAGCTTCAAACTCGTTGGGGACGACCAGGTGAAGCTGGCTGAGAAACGGCCGTAACTTAAATGCCAGCCGGGCCGAGGAAGGATCAGCACACAGAGGTTTGTCATATTTGGCACATAAACGGGCTACCGTGCTCATTGAATCCGGGGTGAGGCTGCCGTCCATCATCACCATGTCTGCTTCTTTGAACAAGCTGCGGTGCCGGTTCAGATAGCCTGGGGTGATGTGGCGCAGTACGCGCACATCGTCCAGGGCTACGGAAAGCGCCCCGTTTTCTTCCAGAAAGGCAATGTAAGCGCCGGTATTTTCACCATCCATCACCTGGACAAATTCGGTATCCACACCAGTTTCGGCCGTTTGGTTCACCAGCCGTTGACCAATCAGGTCACCACCCACGGCAGAAATCAAACGTACATCGGCACCCAATCGCCCCAAATTTTCAGCGACGTTTCGCGCCGTACCACCCCGCGTCACGCGAATTTCGGCGGGATTGGACACGTTGGGTGCCAGGCCATCAACCGGCTTACCGCGTGAATCGAGCAGGATTGCGCCAACAACTAAAATTTGTTCTGCCATGAAGCACTCTTCCTCGGGTTGTATTGCTTCAGCTAATCGGCCAACATGACGTTTTTCATAGGTCGCCAGAAGCCCACCACAACACCCAAAATCTCGGTACGATTGACGCCAATCGCGGCCATATCGGATGAGAGAGTAACGGTACCGGTCGTCTCATCCACCCAAAACGACCCCGTCGGCGAATCGGCCAGCATAACAAGGTAGATGCGCTGAAACTTATCCTTGGTGTCCAACGGCCGTACCCGGATTGTACCGTCAATCTCCTCTTTCTTCACGATCAAAATCGGTTGTTCTGTATCTTGCACGTCCTCAGTAAGACGTGGACGCAAATCAACCAACAGCCAATCACCTGGATGAATCTCAGGCATAAATTCTGATGGGGGGCGCACTTCAACCAAATACCATTCGTATCGATCTTCTAGCAAACGGTGCCCAGGCACAGGGATGGTGGGCGAGGCGACACGGCCCATATTCGAAATGGGCAAAGGCGTATCTGCCCGCCTGACGATTTCGCCATCTGGCCGCGTTTCCGCTTCCAGATCTGGTTCAGGAACTGGCGCTTGATGTTGCGCAGCGACCTCTTCTTCGGCTGGTTCATCTGGGTTAGCGTCGTCTGTCTCAGCTTCATCGGCTTCTGATTGATCATCATCGGTTTCTGAAGCAACTTCCATCTGCTTGCGCAGCTCGGCTTGCAGCTCCGACACGTAAGCCAGTACCTGCATCTCGAAATCGTGCCAACCTAAAATCGGTTTTGCCAAACGAGCCCGCTCCAGCCAGCTAACCACCTTCCCCACACTCACCAGGGCAGATTCATAATGAGCCGCTTGTTGCAAAGCCACCGCCCGGGCCAAATGGGTCAGGGCGACAGCCGCAGATTGATTGACAAACGACCACTGCTGCCGCGCCTGATCAAACTGGGTCACCGCGCCACGAAAGACGCCTTCATGCAAATAAATCAGGCCAATGTGGTATTCGCACAACCCCATTTGCACATGGTTGCCAATGGCCCGGTTAATCCGTTGGTAGCGATCAATGTCGGCCACAGCCAGGGGTTTCAGACCAGTTAGCCGATAGCGCGTACGGTAGTCACGCAGGGTGAAAATATCGGGGCTGGGTTCGGGATGAAGCCATTCTAGCAGCTCGGTAAGCCGGTTAACGGCCGTACGAATCTGCTCGGTGTTTTCGTATGATTGCTGGAGCTTTTCCTGACTCATGAGGCTGGGTTCCCCGGCAGTTGCAGATCGGGATCAACATCGCCCTCGCCAAGCTGTTTACGCAAGTTGTCTAGCTGCGGCAGCAAAGATTTAGGCAGCGGCGAAAGCTGCTGCGACTGCCGGGCCATCATCTCTAAAGCTTCCACCAGCCGCAGGGCCACCACCTCTTCCATATGGATGGTAGCGCCTTCGCGCCGTGCCCGCTGGATGCCTTCTTGAATCGCCTGAATCATGGTGATTTCCGCTTCGGCGCGGGCAATGTCCATCTCTTCCACCTCGGTTGCCTGACCATCGACCAAGCTAAGCAACATCTGAGATTCCCAATGAGATTTCCAGTAATCAATGTATTGCTCGGTGACACCTTCAGGTAGATCAAGGCGATGAATGCTTACACCCTGCAAATCGATACCGAGATTATCCAATTTGACACGCAGCTTACGCAGCAGTTCATTGCGCAGGGTGCGGTAGGGTTCCTCACCCGCCCGCTCCGGGAAGATGATTTCATCCAGACGATAGCCGGCCAAAATGCCCGTTAACGTTCCTTTGGCCATGTTGATCGGCGTCTCTTCCCAGGTGGCAACGTTCCCTTTTTCGTCTACCACCGTTTGGATGTAGGCGACTTTACGCACGGCCGTTTCGTCATAGGGGTAGGGGTTATCACGGGTGGCGCTTTGGCTGCCCATCCTCACCCGATAGACAATGCTCACCCCTACGCGCAGCTCAATACCATCCCGCGAATAGGCGGTGAATTGGTCCAGGGTGCGCCGCTGTGGCTGCAAATTGAGCGCAGCGTGAATGTATTCGTACCGGCCCAAGGCATGTTTGCCAGCAGAGAGGATGCGTTGGAAACGGCCGTTCAATTCCGTCACGATCACATGCCCTGTCGGCACCTTGACTTGTCCTGGGCCACCAACCCGCAGCAAGATTGAGTCTGAGCGATTGGCCAACGTGGTGGGAGTTACATCTGGTGGATTGCCGGATGGGCCAGCCATTCCTAGCAAACGGCTCAGGAATTTTTGGGCACTAGCTTTGTCTGGCAAATCATAGAGCACACGCACCAGCAAAACGGCCGCATCGTAAGCAAAATACCAGCCCACAGCCACAGCAATAACGTGGCGCAGCACCTTCCAATGAAAAAAGCTCAAGACAAAGGAAAGTCCCCGCGAGGTGGGCAGCAGCGGCGTCTGGGTAAGCCAGTTGGTAACCAGGGCAATATCGACACGCTCAATATAGCGGGCATACACCCAAAAGAGGAAGAGCAGCCCCAGCATAACAACCACATACCAATTGTTCTCAATCGGTTGGCGGTTCAGGCGGGATAACGGCCGTCGCTGGTTAAAGCTCATTCCCCGTCTCCTCAGTATGCCCACCAGTTCCCAAGCTGGGCGGATCAACCTTTACCGACCGCATTGCGGGTGATTCCACCCATGACTGCATCTGCCGCGAGGCATCCCCCACCAGCCCAGCAATAATCTGCTGCGGCACCAGCGTCTGCACCGATCCAGCCGAAACCGCATCTTCCAGGGCTTCAATCATGCGCAGCATAATGATCTGCGACAAATCAGCCCCCTCTTCCCGTCGCATCATGTCAATGCTGTTTATAATATTTTCGATAATTTCAATTTGGGCGCGTGCCCTGGCCCGCTTCACCCGACGCACGGCCTCTGCATTGCCAGAAGCGTGCGCCGACCGGATTTTACGCAGCCAGTCCGCCTGCCAGGTCAGAAACTGTTGATCCCGTACGCCCTCAGGCAGCGACAGGCCACCAACACCCACGACCAACACCTCAATCCCCTTGGGCAAAAACCGGCGCTGTAATTCGCGCATCATCGTCTGCTTAATCGCTTCCAAAGGAGAAACACCTTCCACTGCGCGCGTCAGTTCATTCAGGCTGTGCTTGGGAATCTCGTTGGCCAGGATGGCCGCCGCCAGCGGCGTCAGCTGCAACGTCCAGGGCAGCAGGTTGCCATGCTCATCCACTGTTTCATCATAGCTCACAGGGAAGATGGCTTCGGGGTCAAACGGGTAAAGCAACTCATCGTCTGCACCGTCGATGCTGCCTGTTGCCTCTCGCCTCACCCGGAACGTGACGGAAACGGCCGTTTCAATAGGAATACCATCACGCGTTTTGGTCATGACTGGTTGGCTGCGGCGCTGCGGCCGTAAATCAATCACCCGCCAAATTTGCTCCCCTTTGTACAACACCACAAAACCTGGTCCGGCAGGACGCACATAGCTATTTCCCTTGGTAATAGCCAATACCTGATACCCTTTAATAAAACCGGCGTTTAGGCTTTTTAGACTGGCGGGTAATTGGTTAACATCGGAAGGTGAGGCCGATTTCTTCTTTTTCTTGCCAGTTTGGGAACGCTCCAGCCGCGTTTCAGCCGCCTTGATGTACGCATCAAGCAAGAGGAACAACCCGGCCATCCAGCCTTCTTCCCCCCGCAGCGGCGAAACGTATTGGGCATAATAAATCAGCCCCAGGGCAAAGGTGATGACCGCAATACCAAGCCAGCTATAGGAAACCAACCATTGGTGAGCCACCCCTTTGGAATCATGCAAATAACGACCCAAAAAGATCAGCAGCAGCAAAGCTAGCAGCAGACCAAGAATCCCCCATTCTTTGCGTTCTTGTGGTTTGGGCGTCATCGTGGCGCAACTATACCATAGGGCCAATTCAAGCGGCAACAAACTTTATGTATATTTTGACGTGGCCGTGAACGTTGCTATAATTCTCATTCGTCAGGGCGGTTAGCTCAGTTGGTTAGAGCGCTACGTTGACATCGTAGAGGTCGTTGGTTCGAGTCCAATACCGCCCATATTTTTTAGGCCATTTGTACACGCAAGTGGCCTTTTTTGTTGGCAAGCTTGGCCACATTTTAGAAAAATTAACACGGTTACGGCCGTTTCTGCTATCATAACCTCATATTCCACAAGTAAACCCAACAATTGAGTCCCGAGGAGATAGCCATGCCCGTTACCCAGCCTTCCCGTATTCAGCATACCATTCATTTGCTGCCGCAAGCCACCACGCTGGCCGAGCTAGACAAAGTCGTCACCTTGCTCCATCCTAGCCGATCCGCCTTCACCTACAGCGCCGACGCCGCCCAGGCCATTGCCCACGCAGGCAACAACGACAGCGTTGTCGTTGCCTGGGCCGGAGAGCGTTGGAACGGAGACATTTTTGCCTGGCTGCATCAGCGGGGCATTGCCACCGAGGCACGCAACTTTGATGGCAGCAGCGTGGCTGGCCATGTTAGCCAACCGGGCAACCGCACCGTGCCACAGCGCATCCAGCACACCATTCACCTGCTGCCCCAAGACACCACCCTGCCCGAACTGAAGCAGGTGACAGCCCAACTGCATCCGGCCCGCTCCGCCTTCACCTACAGTGCCGATGCGGCCCATGCCCTCATGTTTGCCGGGGATGACAGCAGCAAGGTGGTGGTCTGGTCCGGCGAGCGCTGGAATGGAGATATTTTTGCCTGGCTGAGCCAGCGAGGCATTAAATTTGAGGCGCAGCGCTTTGTGACGCTGGAAACGATTAGCGGTTCCAACTTTATTTTTACCCACTGGCCCACGGAACACATCAGCATCACCCAGCCATTTAATGTCAATCCGCAGAACTACAAAAAACCGCTGACCGGGCATGATGGACTGGATATTGTGGCCCCATTTAACTCAAAGGTGTTTGCTGTAGCCAGCGGCACGGTGTACAAGGTTCGGGAAGAAAGTGAAGATCATCCGTATGGCACGGCCGTTTACCTGCGGCATCAAGAAGGCTACCGTACCGCTTACGCCCATCTCAAGGAGAGATTTGTTAACGTGGGCGATTTTGTCCAGGGTGGCCAGCTCATCGGACGGGCCGACAGTACGGGCAATGTCATTCCCAAACCAACCCCCAGCCAGCCCCACCGGGGCAGCCATCTGCATCTCAGCCTGTATTTGGATGGGGCCAGTTCCCGCAAAGAAACGCCGCAGCCGTTCGATCTGATCGATCCGGCACCCTTTCTGAAACATCTCCAGGTGGGCTGGACCGCGCCCACAGGCGATCTTGTTTCTGGTTGGGCTTTTGCCAGCAGCCTGGAAAGAGCGGGCATGGTAGCCCGGGTACAAACGGGCTTCATCAATTTGCGCGCCGAGCCGGGTTCGTTCCAAAAGAAGTTGGGACGCGTAAAAAATGGCACGGTGATGCGGCTGTTGGGCAACAAGCGAGACAATTATTATCCGGTGGGTGTTCCGGCAGAAGCGATTAGTCGGGTGGATACGGCCGTCTCCTTCGGCATCCACAATGAAGATGGGGCCAACTGGATGAAGCAAAACGGCATGGCAGGCTGGTCAATCCACGCCATCGCCCTGGGCACCAACGCCGCGCCGCAAAACATGACCCACTTTGAGCAAGCCGGTATCAAGATGCTCATCCGTCTCAACTTTGGTTTCCATCCAAAGGGCAACCAGCCCGCCCCCAATTCACCTGATTTCCAACGCTATCTGAATGCTTGCGTGGAAACCATGCGGCGCAGCAAGGGCGTTTGGGGCTTCATCTTTGGCAACGAAACCAACAATCCACAGGAATATCCCGGCGGGGTTAACGGCACGCCGATTACGCCAGCAGTCTACGCCCGCGCCTACAATGATTTATGGCAGCGCAAGCCCGCCGGGGTGCGGCTGGGCGTACAGGCGGTCGACCCCTACTTTGGCCCCGGCAGCGACAGCCGCGCCTACTGGGTGGGCGTGCTCAACAACATCCTGGGGGCCGATTTCCTGACGGTGCATCCTAAAACGCAAGACAGCAACCCGGACAATGTGAACAGCGATGCAAAATTTGGCGATGATCCGCTGCGCTGGCAATTTTTACACCTGAAATCGTACCAACCGCTGCTGGATGTGGTGCCGGAGCGGTTCTGGACGTTGCCAGTCATTGCCACCGAGGTGAATCCCCAGCGGCACAATGACGGCCACACGTTAGGCTGGCAAACCAACCAAGGGGCCGAATGGGTGCGCCGTTCCGCCGCCCACTTCCGCGCTTACAATGAAGAAGCGCTTATCCCCGTCAACGGCGTCATCTACTACCGCTTTTCTGCCGATGATTGGGAATTGCACAACAAGCAAGGCATCCTCAATGCCATCAAACGCTTATAAAAAATCAGAACGCTGATAAACGCAGATTTGACTAATTAAATAGCGTCATCTGCGTTTATCCACATCCCATGAATTCAATATGGATTGCAACTGGTCAGGTGCTGCGGCCGTTGTCCAACTCACCCCAGGCCTCATCTTCAACCCACCACAACCTTAAACGGCTACAATCAAGCAATTCGCCACTTCCCCCAACCCCTAAAATCCTTTATGATGTATCCAGTTTTTGTATACAAATAACCATCCACCAAACAGGAGAATTAAAGCATGAATGTGATCATTCCCGGTTTTATCCTCGGCTTTTTGGGCTGGTTTTTCTTGCGCTACGTCATCTTCGGTTTCTACACCGTGGATCAAAACGAACGCGCGGTGAAAACCAGATTCGGCCGTGCCGTACGCCTGGGCAAAGGCACCACCCTCGACGACCCTCTGGCCGATGTACTCAACGAAAAAGACAAAGAGCGTTACATTTACCCGCTGGTGCAGGTCATCAAGCCCGGCGGCCCCTACTTCCGCTGGCCATGGGAAAAAATCCACAAAATCTCTGTCGCCACGGAAACCATCAACATGGCGCTCGATTTGGAAACGCCCACTGCCAACCATAACGGCACCGAGCTGGATGCGGTCACCAAAGACCAACTCAACATTGGCCTGACCGGTCAGATACGGTACCAGCCCAGCGAACGCAACCTGTATGCCTATCTGTTCGGCGTTAAAAACCCGGTCGTGCATGTGATGGGGTACTTCATCGCCATCTTGCGCCAGCGCATCGCCAGCTTTGAATCCCAAGAAAACCTGCTGGATGTGGAAGAAGACGATGTGGAGCTGGATGCGGGGCTGATCGGCGGCGTTTCCATCAACGATCTACGTAAGAATTTGAACGAAATCAACACCTTCATGGAACAGGAGTGCGCCTCGGCCGCTGCCCGTTACGGTGTCGATTTGGACGCCTCGCTCATCACCGGTATCGACCCGCCGCAGGAGGTGGAATCTGCCCTGGCTGCCATCAACACCGCCCACAACGAAGTCTCCTCAGATATTAGTCTGGCCAAAGCGCAGGCGGACCAAACCATCGTGCAATCCAAACGAGCCGTAGAAATTGAAACGCTACGCGCCCAGGCAGAGGTGGAACCGCTTAAATCCCTGGCTGAACAGCTGCGCATGATTAAAGAAAACGGCCCGGATACCTTGCAAGCTTATTTGCGCAACGTGCGGCTGAGCCTCTTTACCAAAGCAGAAAATGTCATTCTAGAGGTGGACAAATGAACGATCTTCTCTTGATATTCCCCGCAGCCTTTGGTTTCTTCATCTTCTTTTTTATTGCCGAACCGATCTTCCGTTTTTTCCTGCGCCTGTTTGGCGTATACGCCATCGTCCAGGAAGGTACAGCGCACGTTTACACGCTGTTTGGCAACGTGGTGGGCATTTTGGAAGAACCGGGCTTGTATTTTCTTTGGCTCAAGATGGGACCCAGCGCTTTGCTGGTGAACACACTGGGCAAGCGGCACGTATTGGATATGCGCCTGGACCAACGCTATTTGCGCAGCCTGCCGGTTAATTCGGAAGAAGGCGCGCCGATGGGTATTGGTGTCTGGTACGAAATGCAGATTAGCAATCCGGTAGCGTACCTGTTCAAAAATAGCGATCCGGCCGGG
>JBNKLQ010000191.1:0-12311 GCA_050292445.1 Promineifilaceae bacterium (SeqCode)
AGTTGGCCCTGGTAGTCATCTACCCCAGTACACCAGAACAGTGGAATCCCAAAGGCGTCTACTACGAAAACGTCGTCATGCATTCCCCGGTGAAGCTGCAAGGCATTGGCCCCGGCGGCGTTTACGCCGATGAAAGCTATGTCCTTGGCTCCGTACTGAATGGGCTGGCCTACTCTGGTGACAACGGCACCGCCGCTGAGTGGCGTGCCTTGGTAGATAGCCTGCCCCGTGCGGGTAACCAGGCTGTTTATGAAGGCGCAGTCGTTACCGTCTTTGCCGAAACGCCCAACCAGTTTGGCAACCGGTATGAAGCAGCCATCGATGGCTTTGGCATCGAAGGCGGCGACCAGCAAGGCTTCCCCAACAACATCAACCAGATTGGCGGCGGCAACAACGGCCAGCCAGCCAACGTGGTGATTCAAGGCGGCGGCATCTTTGTCAACGCCTATGCCCGGAACCTGCAAATTACCAACAACATCATCCAGAACAACGGTGGTGCTTACGGTGGCGCGATTCGTTTGGGTACACCTAACCTGCCCCCCGGCGACCCTGGCAAAGATGCCCAAAATGACAACATCTTCATCGGACACAACCAAATTCTGGCCAACGGTGGCACGAATCTGGCTGGGGCGATTGGCATCTTTGATGGCGCAGAACGGTATGAGATTGCCAGCAACGATATCTGCGGCAACTACTCTTCCGAGTACGGTGGTGGTATCAGCCATTACGGTTACAGCCCGCAGGGCAGCATCCACAACAACCGCATTTACTTCAACCATTCGATGGATGAAGGTGGCGGCATCATGATCGCTGGTGAACTGCCCCCCAACGCGGCGACGATGCTATCGCCCGGCACGGGGCCGGTGGACATCTACAGCAACATCATCCAGGCGAACCTGTCTAACGATGATGGTGGTGGGCTGCGTTTCTTGATGGCGGGCAACTTCCCGTTCAACGTCTACAACAACTTCATCGTCAACAACGTGTCTACGCATGAAGGTGGCGGTGTCTCGCTGAATGATGCGCCAGACGTGCGCTTCTTCAACAACACCGTGATGAAGAACCTGACGACGGCCACGGCGATTACCAGCAATGGACAGCCAGCTCCGGCCGGTCTTTCCACCAGCCTGAACAGCGCTCTGATGCAAGCATCGCTGCGCCCGGACGATCCGGTATTCAGCAATCCGCTGATGTTCAACAATATCTTCTGGGATAACCGGGCTGGTTCCTGGAACGGTGACGGCGTGGCCGGAATTGGGCAGGAAGGTGACCCCAATCCCATCAACTATTGGGATGTGGGCACGGGTGGCAACACACATCTGTTGCAGCCAACCAACTCCCTGCTGCAAACCAGCTACGGTACCATCCCCGACGCCTCTAACCTGATTGGCATGGACCCGCTGGTGAACGAAACCTACGACGTTGGTGTCTCGGCCCTGCCGTGGCGCACCAACCCGAACTTTGTGGGTGTCATCATGGTGGCGGTGGATCTGCCGCCCACGCTGTTGGGTGATTATCACTTGATGGCTGGCTCTCCAGCGGCTAACGCTGGTGTGGCCAGTGTGGACGGCATTTTGACCCCCAACTTTGATATTGATGGCGATATACGGCCGTCTAACGGCGCTTATGAAATGGGTGCAGACGAAACCGGTAACCTGTCCGCGCTGCGGCTGGTTATCCCCGGCGACGCCATGCAGTTCAACTTCTTCGAAACGTATATGCCCCTGGTCTTCCAGCAAGGCACGGCAGAGTAGGCAAAGAGACAACTGCTGGAGACGGCCATGCCGCCTCCAGCAAGACAGGAGTTCAGAGATGAGAAAAACAATTCGTACGCGCAAACTAAACCGACGCGACTTCATGAAACTAGGTGGGGGTGTCCTCGCTGGCGCGGCGCTCACTCGCCTGCTGCCGCGCACCCTGGGCCAGTCCGGCATGATTGCCCTGGCGGAAGATTATTCCCAGGTTGCCGCCCCGCCCGCCGATTTGGCCCTGGTAGGCACCGATGGCTGGATTTACCTGCCCGGCGAAGTGCCAATTCCCGGTACCGTCAACCAGTTCTACCAACCAGACGATTACGCGCCTGATTTGTTGACCACCTACATGTTTGGCTTTCGGGACGTGACTGGCCTGTCAGAAGAGCTGGTCTTTGCCCAAAAGATGAAGTGCCAGGCAACGGCCCCGCTCTTCTGGGTCGATGAAGGGCAAGAGTACCGCGTGAAGCTCACCAACGTGGGGTTGCAAATGCGCCCCGACCTGATTGATGAGCACACAATACATTGGCACGGGTTCCGCAACGCCTGGCCCATCTTCGACGGTGAGCCGCACTCTTCGGTGCGGGTGCCCATCGGGCGCAGCCTGACGATGTATTACCAGCCGTTCCACCCTGGCACCTACATGTACCACTGCCACGTGGAAGAAACAGAGCATGTACACATGGGCATGACCGGATCGGTCTTTGTGCGGCCCGCACAGGACGGCACGCCCATCGTGGCGGCCAACGGCAAAACGTATGACCGCTTTGCCTACAACTGTGGCGATGGCTCCACCGGCTTCGACCGGGAATTTGTGCTGAATCTGACCGACGTTTGGGCCGAGGCTCATTGGGCGGATTCCCATGTGCAGCTGCCAGATTGGACGGATTTCAACGCGGATTATTACTTGTTAAACGGCCGTGTTTACCCCGACACCATCGCTCCCAACGGCATAGGACTGGACACCAACACCGGCATCCTCCAGCCACCGCCAGGGCGACCCGAATTGCAATATCAGCCGCTTTCCTCACTCATTGAGTGTGAGGCTGGCGACCGTGTATTGGTGCGGCTCATCAACCTGACCTTTGGCCAGCACGCCATGACCCTGCCCGGCATGAAAATGCGGGTGGTGGGTAAAGACGCCACGCTGCTGCGCGGCAATGACGGCACTGACTTCGCCTACGACACCCACACCATTTATCTGGGAACCGGGGCCACGGTTGATGCCATCTTCACCGCCCCAGAAGATGTAACCGAAACGCAAACGTATCTGTTCTACAACCGGAATTTTGACCGCCTGAGCAACGCTGGTGGGCAGGGTTACGGTGGCCAGATGACGGAAATTCGTGTTCATCCGGCTGGCACGCTGGCACCACAGACAGAACCCAACACGAATCCCACAGTGTAGCAGAGGAGGTTATGAACATGACAAATTTTTCAACTTTTATGCAGAATCGACGCCGCCGAGGTATAGCCTTCCTGATGCTCATTATTGCTGTTGGCCTGGTGTTGTACAGCGTGGTGCAGGTGGAGGCCGATGAGCCCGGCGTGGCTCCCAGCACCGGGATGATGTGTACAGAAAGTGCCACGGCAACTTTTACCCTGACGGCCAAAGAAGGCTACATCAGCCTGACGGACGGCAATGTGATTTACATGTGGAGCTACGCCGACGGCACGGATGATTTTCAACATCCCGGCCCTATCCTTTGTGTAAACGAGGGAGACACGGTGACCGTGGTGCTGCACAATGAGCTGCCCGCAGACACGTCGATTGTTTTCCCTGGACAGGCCAACGTGCAGGCCAACGGCGTGCCCATGGAGCCGCAGTTTAATGGCGCGGGCGAGTTGGTTTCGATGACCAACGTCGCTACGGCCAATGGTGGCAGCATGACATACGAGTTTGTGGCGGAACAGCCCGGCACCTACGTTTACCAAAGCGGCACAAATCCTGGCGTGCAGACGCAGATGGGCTTGTTTGGCGGTTTGGTGGTGCGCCCGGCGTTGGGGGCAGATTATGCCTACAATGACCCGGACACCAAGTTTAATCCCGACACCGAATACATCATGATGCTGTCGGAGATTGATCCGCTGATGCACCAGGCAATTGAGCGGGGCGAGACGTTTGATATGTCGGATTACAATGCGCGGTACTTTTTGATAAACGGCCGTACCTTCCCCGACACTTTAGCTCCCAACAACGCCGCCTGGCTGCCGTCCCAACCGTACAGCTCAATGGCCCATATCCATCCCTACGACGCGGTGGAAAACCCGGACCCGGCAATTGACCGGTTCATTGGCATGGGCGTAGAAGGGTATCCCTTCCATCCCCATGCGTTTAATGCGCGGGTGGTGGGGCGAGACGGCCGTTTAACGGCTGGCCCCGGTGGCGAAGATATGACCGAAGAACGGTTCTCCATCCCCGTAAACCCAGGCCAAACAGCCGACGCGCTGTACGAATGGACCGATGTGTACGCCTGGGATGAAGGCACCTTCCCGGTAGACATTCCCTCGGATCAGAACCTGGTGACCGGTTTATTCTACGGTAGCCCGTTCCTGGGTAACCAGGACACCGTTCCGGTGGGCGCACACTCCGTTAACCAATGTGGTGAGTTCTACCATATCGCCCATAACCATGCGCTACAGCAGATTACTGGTTGGGGCGTTGTGCTGGTCGGGCAGGTAACCTTTACCCGCATCGATCCGCCGCTGCCGAATAACTGCCCATAGGCAGTCAGCCTACAAGGAGATAGAACATGAAGTTACACACCAAAACACACACCCTGCTCCTGGCTGCTGTTTTAGCCTTGCTGGCTATTGCGGGAATGGTTCGCACCTTCAGTGCCACAGCCTCCCCAGCCCGCCTGCCGCTGACCATGCCTGTCGCTGACGTCTTGCCAGCTTTCACCTGTCTGGAAGATGCGCCCGGCGAACGCACCTGTGAACTGTGGGCGCGCGAAGGCACTGTGATGCTGCCAGATGGCGGCACAGCGCCCATCTGGGGCTTTGCCAACCGGCTGCCAGATTCGGCTTCTTTCCCTGGCCCGGCCCTGATTGTGGACCAGGATGACATCGTTAATGTGGTTTTCCACAATGAGATTGTAAGCGAAACGATTTCTCTGGCCTTTACGGGGCAGGAGATGGCTCCAGACCTGACGGGGATTGCCACTGGCGAAACGGTGACTTATACGTTTACGGCCGTTTCCCCCGGTACCTTTAAATACGAAGCTGGCCTCACCCCCAACGGGGCACGCCAGGTGGCGATGGGTCTGGGCGGGGGACTAATCGTCCGCCCCGCAACAGCCAATCAAGCCTACGACGTGGCCGCTTCCGCCTATGATGATGAAGCCATGCTCGTCTTCAATGAGCTGGACCCGGCTTTCAACGCCGACCCCAACGGCTTCAACATGACCGACTACAAGCCAAGCTACTGGTTCATCAATGGCAAGGCGTATTCCGAAACAGAAAAGATTCTCACCGCACCCGGCAACAACGTCTTGCTGCGCGCCGTTAACCTGGGTCTACAAGAACATTCCCTGGGCGTATTGGGAATGCACCAAACTATGCTGGCTGTAGACGGTTCACTCAAGCCGTACACCAATGAAATGGTGGCCTACACCCTCGGCGCTGGCGAAACCTACGACAGTATCGTTGCCATTCCGGCCGATGCCATCGAAAATCAAAGCTACGCCGTCTACAACACTGGCACGCAGCAACTGTACAACAATGGTGATACCAGCAGCACTGGCGGTATCTTTACCTTTATTGAAGTGAACGGTGGCGCAACTGCACCCCTGGGTGGTCCGTTGGCCAGCGGCCTGACCGCTTCCCCCAACCCCACCTCTGGTAATGTTGATGTAACGTTAGAAGCGATGTTGGATACCACCGCTACCAGCAGCCTGAACATCGTGGCCTGGGAATACTTCCTGAACGATCTGGGTGACCCTGGCACCGGCATTTCCGAAACATTGACGGCTGGAACGACAGTCAGCGTTTCGGCTTCCATCCCCACAACCACACTTACAACCCTGCCCGCTGGCGATGTATCCATCTACGTGCGTGGCCAGGACAGCAGCGGTACCTGGGGGCCGGTGAACAGCACTATTCTGGACCTGGTGGTAGATGGCCCAGTGATCACCAGCCTGTACCTGGTAAACAACCCAACCAATGGCAGCAAAGATGTAGGTATTCAGGCCACAGCCGATGACACGCCAACCGGCGATGTTAACGTGGTTGCCGCTGAATACTTCATCGATACGGTTACCGACCCTGGCACCGGCATCAGCATGACGCTGAATGCCCAGGCCACTATCGTGAGCCTGGAGGCGACGATTGATACGGCCACCATCGCTGGTCTGGCGCATGGCACGCATGTGGTTAATGTGCGGGCGCAGGATGCGTTGGGCAATTGGGGTGCGGTCGAGCCGGTTGATCTGGAAGTTGACCTGGTTGGTCCCACCTCTGTGGGCGTGAGCCTGACGCCAAACCCGTCGAACGGTACCCAAGCGGTCAACTCGGCTTCCAACGGTGTGCGGTTGGAGATTGATTCTTCGGACCCATCACTGATTGCCGAAGCGGAAGCGTTCATCGATTACGTGGACAGTGCTACCAACCCGGATGGCTCTGGCTTCCCGCTGATTGCTAAAGACGCCTTGTACAACGGCACGCTAGAACGGTCTTACTTTGACATTCCGCTGTCTACCATTCGTCAGCTGTCTGAAGGTCCACACGAAATCAGCTTCCATGCCCGCGACATGGCCGGAAACTGGGGTGACCTCGCCTCCACGACGCTGTTTGTGGACATGACAGGGCCAGAGGTAAGCAACGTCGTGGCTAACCCGAACCCAACACCCGGCGGCCGTATGCAAATCATCACCCTCACGGCCGATGTTGCCGACGTACTGGGCGGCACTAACATCACCCAGGTGGAATGGTTTGTGGATACAGACCCTGGCTTTGGCAATGGCTTTGCCATGGATGCGGTTGATGGCTTGCTGGACAGTCCCAGTGAAGCCGTGACTGGTGAATTGAATGTGAGTTCCTGGTTCTCCGGCGATTACACGCTTTACGTGCGGGCTATGGACGAGGCCGGTAACTGGGGTGAGGTTGGTAGTGTGGTGCTGACGGTTAATGCGCGCCCCAATCCCTTCCTGGTAGACAACTTTGAAACCGGTAACCTGGCTGCCTGGCGTGGCGTGGTTGGCGATATGGCCATCTCTGACATGGCGGCGATGGAAGGTACCATGGGCGTTTCGGCTAACCTGAACAGTGGTACACCCGCTTACCTGATTGACGGCTCGCCAACTTCTGGTCTGGGCTGCTTCAGCGCCTCCTTCGCCTACCGGGGTCAGAATCTGGACACCAAGCAGGAAGAGGTAGACATCTTCCAGGCGCGGGATTCGTACGGCTTTGCCATCTTCGGCATTACGCTGGAGCAAGGGCCGCAAGGGCATGAAAT
The DNA here is from genome assembly GCA_050292445.1 of Promineifilaceae bacterium (SeqCode). Taxonomy (GTDB): domain Bacteria; phylum Chloroflexota; class Anaerolineae; order Promineifilales; family Promineifilaceae; genus Leptofilum. The sequence goes on from JBNKLQ010000191.1 coordinate 7,207, forward strand.
CAATGCTTGGGCCTTGCAGTATGGCGTGAAGGTCGAGGGCGAGGGTATCCACCTGAACAATGGCCTGGCGCGACACGACATCAAGCTGGAATGGAATGTGGCAGACGGCCGTTTAGACCTGATGCTCGATGGTGAAGTGGTTGATTCCTTAACTGGCCTGGACATCGTAGACATGCCGTTTGAAGAGGTTTGGCTCGGTCCAGCCAGCGGTATCAATAGTGCCTCGCGTGGCAGTATGCAGTTTGACCAATATGCATCGGCCCCGTGTGGCTACACCATCTACATGCCATTGGTCTTTGGCGGCGAATAACGACATACCAAAGCCTGGCAGGTCTGGAAAGGCCTGCCAGGCTTGCACCTTAATTGGGAGCAACCCATGAGTAATATAACCGTGAATGATTCACAGGAAAAAGCAACAAAACCAATGTGGCCCCGTTTAATTGTGGCCGTGATCTTGCTGGTGGCCATTGGTGCCGCCGGTACCTGGGGCTGGCAGCAATATCAGCTACGCCTGGCCGAAGACCACAAGGCAGAAATTCAGGCCGAAGCGATTGCCCAAATTGAAGATCAATGGGGCGTGCGCTTTATGCACGTAGCGCTGGTGGCCGAAGGTGGGCTGCTGGATGTGCGGTATCAGGTAACCGACCCAGACAAAGCTGTTTATATGTTCGACGAGGTGGAAAATATTCCGCGTGTGATTGCCAGCAACGGCATTGAGCTGGCCATGAACGATGATCCGCATGTACATGACCTGGAGTTTGGTTACTCCTACTTCTTTCTGCTGCGCAACGTGGACGACTCGGTGAAGTCAGGTGATCAGGTAACCATTAAAGTAGGCGAGACGGAACTTCCTTACTTTAAAGTAGAACAGTAAGTAACCGACCGCAACCAGATTAGCGGAATTGTGCGAACGGTTTAATAGTAAGCGAGACACAGATGAACCGGCAGAAGTTGTTTTTTGCTTTTTTGATTGCCTTGCTTTTGGCAGCCTGGCAGCCGTGGGCGGTGCAGGCCCACGCCGTGCCCGTGCAAAGCACACCGGCCGACGGTGCAGTGCTCACCGATTCGCCCAAGCAGGTGATGGTGACGTTTAGCAATGTGCTGGATCCGGTCGGCAGCCAATTGGTGGTGTATGATCGCCGGGGGCAAAAGGTGGATATTGGCGACTGTGGCGTGGCGGGAATAGATCCATCGCGCAAGACGCTGGTGACCACCCTGGAGTCTGACCTGCCGCCGGGTAAGTACAACATTTACTGGACCACCATCACCGACACGGAAGATGTGCATGACGGCCATGTGGTGAATGGCGAGCTGGAATTTTTCATTGCTGAACCTGTGTGGCTAACCTTTTTGAAAGGGGTGGGCATTACCCTGGGTGTGGCGACGGCGCTGGGGGGCTGGTTTGGTTTTATTACCACCTCGCGTAAGCTTAAGCGTCTGGAGCAAAGTTTGAGATTACAGGAAGTATGATGAAAAAGCGTTTAAGTGTGCTGTTACTGCTTGTGGTAGGCCTGTTGCTAGTGCCAGCGGTGAGTTATGCCCATCTGGTGGAGCTGCTTTCGTCGTTCCCGGAAAATGGCGCGATTGTGGCTGAGTCGCCAGAGGTGATTACGGCCGTTTTCAACGAAGAAATGCAATCTGATACCAGCACGTTTGAACTGTTCGATGACCAGGGCCAGCAGGTAGACAGCGGCGACGGCGGCGTGGACCTCAACGACCCCGACCATGCCTCCATGTTGGTAAGCGTGCCGCCGCTGGCCGAAGGTGCCTACACGGTGCGTTGGCACGTTGTGCTGCTGGATGGGGATGCCACCGATGGGGCGTTTAATTTTTTTGTGGGGGATGAAGCCGCCGCCAATGCCGCCAATTTTGCCCCCATCCCTGCCGGATCAGAAGTGGAAGTAACGGCCGTTCCCGGCCCAGGAGCTAGCAGCACCCTCTGGCTGGTAGCCGGAATATTGGTCTCTGCCTTATTCGTGGGCGGGGCTTTCTTTATTTTCAGCAGACGAAACAAACCCTCCTGAAATTTCCCCGCAAACTCACTAAAAATAATCGGTAGAACAGTTTCCGGGGAAATGCCTTCTCAATAAACCCCAAGATTTTTCAACAATTTACGCCGCCCGGTTGACTATACTTTGCATTGGTACCTGAGTACCAAAAATCAACGTTGAAACCTGGTGAGAAAAGCGTATGCGTAAGCAGTTCCCCATCATCATTTTTGCCACAATTTTGGCTCTCTTTTTAGCCCTCACGACCAGCCGCAGCACCTACGCTCACGCGGCGCTGGTGCGTACCGATCCCCCAGACAGCACCGTTTTAGCCGAAGCCCCGTCCCAGATTCGCCTTTGGTACAATGAGCCAATTTCGGTGAGCTTTAGCACCTTCCAAGTGCTTGATTTGGAAGGCAAGCCGGTAGAACTCACTGGCATTCATCTTGATGAGCTGGATCCACAGCTGGTCATTTTGGATCTGCCAGAGATCGAGGATGGCGTCTACAGCATCCACTGGCATGTGCTCTCTGCCGCCGACGGCCACGACACACAAGGGTACGTGGTGTTTGGCGTGGGCAGCAGCGCAGATTTAAATACGGCCGTTGTCCACGAAGTGCAAACGGCCGTTCCCTGGATCGAAGTGATCTTACGCTGGGCCAACTATGGCCTGATGGCCCTGGTGATTGGTGCCGTTGTGGTCGTTCAACTCGTACTGCCGCGTGCCCAGCGCCAAACTGTTCTCACCGATAGCTATTTGCCTGCCCGCCGCCGCATTCTGAAGCTGGCCGCGTATGCCGCCCTCGGTTCACTGCTGGTGGGCCTGGGTTTATACCTGTACCAATTGTCCCGCCTTTTGGCCAACCTGGCTGCCGAAGCGACCTGGCTGGGCACCGGCTGGGAACTGCTGGCAGATTCCCGCTGGGGTTGGCTCTGGCTGGGGCGGCAGGCTGTTTTTGGCACGTTGGCCATATTATTTGGCCAGATGCAAAAGCGGCGGGCTGGTTTGGGCATGGTGGCGAGTCTGTTGGTCGTAGGAACGGCCGTTCTGCAAGCCCTCAACAGCCACGCCGCAGCCGTGACAAACCAACTTTCCCTGGCCCTGGTGGCCGACACCCTGCACATTTTAGCAATGGGTGCCTGGCTGGGCGGGGTAGTCTCGCTTTTGGGTGGCATTCCCGCTGTGGCAGCCCACTCATTGCCAGCGCAGGCGCGCCAGCTGCGTAGAAATGCCTGGCACATGTTTGGCCCCGTGGCGGCCGTGGCCGTGAGCCTGCTTGTGTTCAGTGGATTAGTCAGCGCGGGTTTTCAGGTGGCCACACCAGACGCCATGCTTACCAGCTTTTACGGCCAAACGCTGCTTACCAAAATTGGCCTGATGTTGTTGATGGGACTGTTTGGCCTGTTGAACTCCGCTACCTTACATCCCCGTGTAGCCGCACCCCTGGCTCGACTGCTTAAAAAACCAGCAGGTTGGACATTATTCAGCGTAGACAAACTGCCCCGCTTGGTGCTGTTGGAAGCAAGTTTGGGTCTGATTGTGCTATTTGCTACGGGGATTGTGACCGCTTCGCCAACGGCCGTTGGTCCCGGCTACCTGCCTTACCCTGATGAAGAACAACCTTCCGCCATGACCCAATCGGTGGAAGATATGATTATCTCCTTCTCGTCCAAGCCCAACTTGCCTGGACAAAATATTTTCTTGGTGCGCGCGGCCAGCCATCGCCGACCTGCTCCGGCCGAAGTGGCCAAAGTGATTTTGCGCTTCCGTTACCTGGAAGAAGATTTAGACACTATTTCAGTAGAAGCGCAGGAGATTGATGAAACTGCGTTCCGTTTGGGTGGTGGTTACTTCTCGCTACCCGGCCGCTGGCATGTGGATGTGGTCGTGCGCCGCCTGGGCGTGGAGGACAGCATTGGCTCGTTTGAGTGGATTGTGCCCCCCACGGCCGAACCGGAACCTGTTGTGTTGTCTGACCAGCCACTCCAACCCATTTTGCTACCGCTTGGCTTTGCTGGAATCGGTCTGATTTTGCTCAGTGGATTTGTGCTGTGGCGGCGCAAACAGACCAAAGCCAGCATCGAAGAGGTGCTGGCCGCGCCGGATAGCTTGGTCGGGGCTAAATAGCTGAAATTTTGATGATTTGCACTTGGCATTATTGATTACATTGATACTAGGAGTGGAAAGATGAAATTATTTCGATTGTGGCACCAGGCAACGGCCGTATTTCTTGTGTTGCTGGTGCTGTTGGTATTTATACTCGGCATTAACTTGGCCGCTAAAGCCGCCTCACCCGGTGACCTGGACGGCACCTTTGGCTTTGGCCTCACCGGCATTACTTTTACCGACATCGGCACCGCTTCCGCAGATGAAGCGCACGCCGTGGCTTTGCTGGCGGATGGCACCTTCTTGGTCGGTGGCACCAGCGACGATGATTTTGCCCTCGTCAAATACACAGATGTGGGCGCGGTAGATACCACCTTTGGCAGTAGCGGCAAGGTCACCACCAATATCAGCGGCAGCAATATTGACCAAATTGAGGATATTGCTATCCAGTCAGATGGCAGCATTGTGGTGATTGGGACCAGCACAGGGGCTACAGACAGCATTGCTGTGGTCCGTTACAGCAGCAGCGGCGTGCCGGACAGCGGCTTTGGCAGCAGTGGCATTGTGCAGACGACTCTGGGCGGAACCAATGCGATGGGAACGGCCGTTGCCCTGCAATCTAACGGTCAAATCATCATCGGTGGTACAAAGGATAATGACTTTGTGGTCGCCCGGCTCAACAGCAGTGACGGCAGCCTGGACACCACCTTCAACACCACCGGCTACAACACCGCCGACTTCACTGGCCGTGCCGAAGAAGGGCATGGCCTGGTTATTCAGAGCAGTGGTGCGATTGTCATTGGCGGCTTTACCGATCAGGGGGATCATCAAGATTTTGCCCTGGCTCGCTTTACCAGCAGCGGGGCGCTGGACAGCACCTTCGGTAGTGGCGGTCTGGCCTCGGCCGACCCCAGCGGCGGCAACAACGATCTGGCCTACGCCTTGGCTGAACAATCCACCGGGGCGCTGGTGCTGGCTGGTTTTTCCGAAGGGGCCGATGAAGAATCAGC
>JBNKLQ010000192.1:0-12301 GCA_050292445.1 Promineifilaceae bacterium (SeqCode)
TTCCACAGACTCAACTTCGTCCAGCGGCACGAGCTGATTGGCTTTTTTCAGCTTGAGCAAGCCGCGCAGGGTGGCAAATTGATGTGAACGGTCGTTGACGTCGGCGGCATATTTTTTGTACGTTTCGTAATCGTTGGTCGCACAGCGTGCTGCAAGCGATGGACGGTGGCCGGATTGAATAGGTGGTATTCACCTTCTTCGCGGTACTGGTATTTGCCTCCGGCGGGGAGAGCGCTGCTGCCAGACGGCCGTTTGGGGAACGCCTGTTCATGCCGCATCTGCACCTCTTTGGCCACCAGATGAATGTCCGACCCCTGAATTCGACTTGGCGTGCCGGTGAAATATTTAGCCACCAAATCGCTGTGCAGCCCCAGCGCCTCAAAAATCTGCGCGCCCCGGTAGCTCTGCACGGTAGAAATGCCCATCTTGGACAAGATTTTCACCACACCTTTAACCACAGCCTTAATGTATTTCTTTTCTGCTTCGTGGTATGGCACATCGACCAGCAGCTGCTTGCGGATGAGATCACGCAGCGTGGCAAAGGCCAGGTACGGGTTGATGGCGTCTGCGCCGTAGCCCAGCAACACGGCAAAATGGTGCACCTCGCGCGGCTCACCGGACTCCACGATGAGGCTGACCTGGGTGCGTGTCCCCTGGCGAATGAGGTGGTGATGCAGTCCGGCGGTGGCCAACAGCGCCGGAATCCCGGCACAATTCTGGCTCAAGCCCAAATCGGACAAAATGAGCAGGTTGGCACCGTGGCTGATGGCATCATCGGCTTCGCGGAAGAGGCGGCTCATGGCCGTTTCTAGTCCATCCCCTCCCTGTTCCACCTCGTAGGTGATGGAAAGTGTGGCCGGTTTGAAGCCTTCCTGTTCCAGATGCTTCAGCCGGGCCAGCTCCTCATCTTTGAGGATAGGATGTGGCAAGCTGATTTGGCGGCAGCTGGCGGCCTGCGGATTGAGCAGATTGCTTTCGCTGCCCAGCAACGTTTCGGTGCTGGTGACCAGTTCCTCGCGTATGGCGTCTAGCGGTGGGTTGGTCACCTGGGCAAAAAGCTGCTTGAAGTAGCTGTACAGCGGCTGCGGCTTGTCAGACAGCACGGCCAGCGGCGTGTCGTCGCCCATCGAGCCGAGCGCTTCTTTGCCGTCGCGGGCCATCGGGGCGATGATCATGCGCAAATCTTCAAAGGTGTAGCCAAATGCTTTTTGGTGCTGCAAAACGGCGTCTTCGGTGTGCAGGTGCACGGCCGTTTCCGATTGCTCCAAATTAGCCACAGAAGGAATCTCAGCCAGTTTGATCCGGTTGTCGTCGAGCCATTGTTGATACGGCCGTTCCGTAGCAATCTGCTTCTTGAGTTCTTCATCCCCCACAATGCGGCCCAGGCTGGTATCGACCAGCAGCATCCGGCCTGGCTCCAGCCGCCCTTTGTAGGCCACGTTGGCCGGATCAATCTCCAGCACGCCCACTTCAGACGCCATCACAACCAGGCCATCTTTGGTAACGACATAGCGAGACGGCCGTAACCCATTCCGATCCAGCACGGCACCCACCACTGTGCCATCGCTAAAGCCAATCGCCGCTGGGCCATCCCACGGTTCCATCAGATGGCTGTGGTATTCGTAAAAAGCGCGCTTTTCCGGCGACATGTGGGCATGTTTGTCCCACGGCTCGGGAATCATCATCATCACAGCGTGGGGCAATGATCGGCCAGACAGCACCATGAATTCCAGGGCGTTGTCCAACATGCCGGTGTCGCTGCCATCTTCGTCCACGATGGGCAGCACCTTGTCCAGCTCATCCTCAAACAGTGGGCTGGCAAAAAGCGCCTCGCGGGCTTTGAGCCAATTGACATTGCCGCGAATGGTGTTGATTTCGCCGTTGTGAATAACGGTGCGGTAAGGATGAGCCCGTTTCCAGCTGGGGAAGGTGTTGGTGCTAAAGCGGGAATGAACCAGCGCCAGGGCCGTTTCCATGGCGGGGTCACTGAGGTCTGGGTAATAATCTTCTAACTGCTCAGAGAGGAGCATGCCTTTGTACACAATGGTGCGTCCAGACAGGCTGGGAATGTAAAATGGCGCGTCACCGACCAACGGGGTGATCTCTTTTTCGGCCCGGCGGCGAATGATAAACAGTTTACGCTCCCAGGCCAGGGGATCGGTTTGGCTTAAATATTGCTTTTGGATAAATAGTTGGCGAATGAATGGTTCCCCGGAAACGGCCGTTTCCCCCAAATCTTTGTTACAGGTCGGTACAGTGCGCCAGCCGAGCAGCTGCTGTCCCTCTTCGGCGATAATGCGCGCCAGCGCTTGTTCGCATCGCTGTCGGAGGGCATCATCGTGCGGCAAGAAAAGCATGCCCACGCCGTACTCGCCAAGCTCAGGGAGTGAAAATCCAAGTTGTTCTGTTTGTTGTTGAAAAAATTGATGGGGAAGTTGCAACATGATGCCCGCGCCATCACCGGTGGTGGCTTCGGCACCTTTGGCTCCGCGATGAGTGAGTCGGCATAAAACGGTGAGTCCTTGCTGAATGATGTCGTGAGACGGCCGTCCTTGCACATCAACCACAAACCCCATCCCGCACGCATCCCGCTCAAACTGGGGATCGTACATGCCTTGCTTTTGGGGAAAACCGGCATGGAGGCGCTGGTCAGCCTCCGTTACATCGACCTTGCCCATTTCCACTGATGCCTGTACCTTCTTCATAATTTCCTCTCCTCATCGGCGCGTGTTGCTTTTCATTTGTAAAAGGGCCATTCTCTGCTAAAGGCGATGGTCACAAAGACCAGGAGCAAAGACGCCAAATGCCCAACGCTATTGTTGGGAGTTTATTGATGGACCAAATTTGAATTGCACAACATCATCAAAATTTGATGATTGCAAATTACTTATATAGAAATCGTTGGTTCAGTTTTGGATGTGAGCAAGCGATAGAGGTCTTCCTTTCCTCGCCAGCAGCTTGCTTGTATTCTTTCGATAATATGTGGGTCTCAAAATTATACAAAAATGAGAGGGTTCCTGTGATCGTTAAGTTTGCACGAGATTACCCTAAAAAAGATTAGACGAATTGTGAAATTTTGCGCACATTTGTTATTTATGTAAACCAAAACGGCTCCGAGATGTTTTTTATGTCAACCATCCTGGTGCACTTTGTATAGAATTCACAACCATGCAAAAAATCTTTCGGTCAATTTTCCGGTGTAAACCCGGTTGACTTCGCCTGGATTGACCAGTAGAGTTGAAACCAACAAAATAAATTTTGGCCGTGACGCCTCTTGGGAAAGTGATTCCACTTTTTGCCCGAGGGGCGTTTTTTGTTTACGAGGAAGGACAGAAAACGGCCGTTTTATTCATCATCTTTTAGAGTCAGAACGAGAAATAAGGAGAGGACATATGCATTACAAGATTCGCAATAGATTTGGCCGTATTGGAATATCCGCTATGGCCCTGGCAATTACCTTTGTTGTTGTTAATAAAGCGTTTGCCCAGGAAATTACGCCAATGGACGAGATGGCCTTTGCCATCGACAACCTGACAATGTTTGTCTCCGCCGTGCTGGTTTTATTCATGCAGGCGGGTTTTGCCTTGGTAGAGGTTGGTTTTAACAGCGGCAAAAACACAATCAACATTTTATTTAAAAACACAATGGACATGTGCGTCGGTGCCGTGCTTTATTTCTTGGTTGGTTACGGCATCATGTACAGTGGCGCAAGCAATGGCTTCATTGGGTTTGCTGGTGTTGGTATTCCAGCACAGGCAGCCATTGACCTTGGTTATTTGCCCCATTTCCAAACAGACTTTTTGTTCCAGGTGGCTTTTGCCGCTACGGCCGCAACCATCGTTTCCGGCGCCGTCGCCGGTCGCATGCAGTTCCGCTCATACCTGATTTACAGCGCTATCATCACAGGGCTGATTTACCCAATTGCCGGTTTCTGGCAGTGGGGCGGCGGCTGGCTGGCTGAACTGGGTTTCCATGACTTTGCTGGTTCATTGATTGTGCACGCTGTTGGTGGATTTGCTGGCCTGGCTGGTGCCATTGTGTTGGGACCGCGAATCGGCCGTTTCAACAAGGATGGTTCCGCTAACCCGATGCCGGGTCACAACATTACGGCCGCTACATTGGGCGTCTTTATCCTGCTCATTGGCTGGTTCGGGTTTAACCCTGGCTCAGTATTAGCGATGAACGGCACCGCAAACACCATTGCCGTTGTCACCGTCGCTGTGAACACATTTTTGGCCGCCTGTACCGGTGGTGTGGCAGCTATGATTGTTTCTTTCTTTGTCAACGACGGCAAGCCAGATTTAGGCATTACGCTCAACGGGATGTTGGCTGGTTTGGTGGGTATTACCGCCAATGCAGATCTGGTCACCAATGTATCTGCACTGGTTATCGGCGCGATCGCTGGCGTGCTGGTTGTTCTCGGTATGATTTTGCTGGAAAAAGTGAAGATCGACGACCCGGTTGGCGCCTGGCCTGTGCATGGTCTGTGCGGCTTGTGGGGTGGTATTGCCACAGCATTGTTCGGTGGCGGCGCTGCCTCATTTGGTGTGCAGTTATTAGGTTCCGTGGTTTATGCAGCCTGGGCATTTATCCTCATGTTCGGCGTCTTCTACGCGCTTAAAGTAGCAGGCATTCTGCGTGTCTCTGAAAAAGAGGAGCTGGAAGGGCTGGACTTGTCCGAACATGGCGCAATCAACTACCCAGAATTTGGGCCAGCTATTGCTCCAAGCCCCAGCACTGACTAGATTTTAACCGTGGAGATGCGGAGAACGCAGAGCTTTCTCTAGCTCTTTAAGCTCTGCGTTCTTTGCGCCTCTGCGGTTCGTTTTTTAGTGGGCTCTGTCCCAACGTTTATGATGAAACCGAGTCGGCTTTACGCCACCTCGGTTTCTTTTTATATTCAAGGGTTTGGCCAGGAGATTTAGGGTTGATACAATTTTCAGCGGAACAGCATTCATCAATTAAAGGTGAAACAACTGAACGAATGAAAATAACTGTTGAACGGAATACGGCTGATGATATGTACGGCCGTAACTACCCTTACATCGTCCGCGTAGAAATTGTCTCAGCTATGATGGACGTTGGCGCCGTGTATCAAATCCCCGTGTTTGTCCAGTATCAAGGGCTGCAAAAATCATTTGGCGTGGACGTATGTGGCTTCCGGATAGAAGTCAAACATCCGCAGCAGCTAATCGCTCCCTTGAATCAACTACTGGTCAGGTTGGTTAATGCTTCGCGCCTGCCCAATTATGTCTTTATTGCCCGTCAGGAACGGGCGGTGTTCCCTGTTTACACCATCAATGAGCAAGTGATGGCCGTCACAAAAAATGGGCCAGTTTTCAAACATGTGGAGCTGGCGAAGGTGCGAGAATATTTAACAGATTATTTGCACGAGGCAGGCATTCTGGGCAAAAAAGAGAGGAGTGACAAGTTGCATGTGCGCGGAGTGAGCCGTTCCACGCTGGGGTTGCGACGGCCGATTTTTTATCTAAAAAAACGTGTGTCTGGCCAAATTGACTTTTGGGCACCCGTGTTCCAGGCGGCCGATGGCAAAACAATCTTCACCTATGCCGTCAACCAGCGGCGCGAAGTCCCAAAAGCGGCTGGGATGGAAGTGATGGATTTGTGGGAGACTGTGGCCGAGGCGTTGATAGCCGACGGCCGTTTACAAAACAAATTTGACCTACGCCCAGATCGCCTATTCCCCACCCATTGGCAGGAAATTCAGCCCCACCTGCATGAGGAACGGCCGTTGCAAATCAACCAGATCGAACTGCCACAATACCGCGATGGCCTGCACTGGCTGGCCGTGGAAGCCCGCCCCGATGAGGAGCGCTTTGGCCTGTTTTTAGGCCGCAGTGCCGACGATCTGGCCCAGCGGATACGCGCCGATTTCCAGCGACGCGACCGGCTATAGTCAGCAAACAGGCCAGGTCCTTTGGGCAGTTTGCACAATTGGGAGACGGCCGTTTTACTACAAACTACTATTTGACGAACCTAACACACCTCGTTAGAATAGCCAGCCTGTAGCAAAAATATATTTTTAAGGCCAAGACGCCTCGCCAGAACCCTTTAGGCATTCTGAGCGCAGGCGTCTTTTTTGTTAGGTTAAGTTGATTTGTAACCCAATTTATTGAGGAGAAACAACATGAGTGGAAACAAAGCCAGATTAGACGCTATTTCAGCAGTCATTAATTACAAACCTATTTCAGAACCGCTGAACTTTGCCGAGACGCCAACCAAAGAATTATTTGCCTCGAACGTGTTCAGTACGGCCGTAATGAAACAACGGCTCCCCAAACCAGTCTATAAATCCATTATGGCTACCATCCAAAAAGGTGCCCAGCTGGACACCTCCACCGCCGACGTAGTCGCTTCTGCCATGAAAGATTGGGCCATCGAAAAAGGAGCCACCCATTACGCCCATGTCTTCTACCCGCTCACCGGCCTCACCGCCGAAAAGCACGACAGCTTCCTCTCGCCAAACGGCGATGGCCTGGCTATTGCCGAATTCAGCGGCGAACAGCTCATCCAGGGCGAGCCAGACGGCTCCAGCTTCCCTACCGGCGGCATTCGCCCCACTTTTGAAGCCCGTGGTTACACCGCTTGGGACGTGACCAGTCCGGCCTACATCCTGGAAAACCCCAACGGCACAACCTTGTGCATCCCCACCGCTTTCGTCTCTTGGACAGGCGAAGCACTAGACAAAAAGACACCGTTGTTGCGGGCGATGAAAACACTCAACACCCAGGCACAGCGCGTCCTCAAGCTGTTCGGTGATGACGATGGCAGTCTGGTAACCTCTACCGCTGGCCCGGAGCAGGAATACTTCCTTATCGACCGTCACTTTTTCCTGGCCCGTCCCGACCTACTGACCGCCGGACGCACCCTGTTTGGGGCCGCGCCAGCCAAAGGCCAGGAGTTTGATGATCATTATTTTGGCGCGATTCCAGAACGCGTACTGGCTTGCATGATGGAAACCGAGCGAGAGCTGTATAAATTAGGCGTCCCCGTTAAGACCCGCCACAACGAAGTGGCCCCTGGTCAGTACGAAGTGGCCCCAGTCTTTGAAAACGCCAACGTTGCCACCGACCATCAACAGCTGATTATGATCATGCTCCGGCGCGTTGCTGAAAAGTACGGTATGATTTGCCTCACCCATGAAAAACCATTTGCTGGCGTCAATGGCTCCGGTAAGCATGTAAACTTCTCCTTCGGCAGCCCATCGCTGGGCAACCTGCTCGAACCAGGTGACACACCTCATGAAAACGCCCGCTTCCTGGTTTTCTGTGCGGCCGTTATTCGCGCTGTAGACAAATATGCGTCACTATTGCGCTCGGCCATCGCCCACGCAGGCAACGACCATCGTCTGGGGGCTAACGAAGCACCTCCGGCCATCATCTCCATTTTCTTGGGTGATCAGCTAACAGATGTATTTGAACAAATAAAAGGGGGAGGGGCCAAAAGCTCTAAAGCCAAGAGTACGCTTAACATCGGTGTAGATACACTGCCTCCACTCCCCTTGCATTCTGGCGACCGTAACCGCACCAGTCCATTTGCCTTCACTGGCAATAAGTTTGAGTTCCGTGCGGTTGGCTCTAATCAATCAATCGCCACGCCGCTTATGGTGCTAAATACAATCGTAGCTGAATCGATTGATTTCGTTGCCACCCGTCTGGAAACAGAGACTGCCGGTGATGCCAGCAAACTGGATGGCGCTATTCAGAAATTGCTGCAAGAGATTATCGTAGAACACGGCCGTATCATCTTCAATGGTGATGGCTACTCAGAAGCATGGCATAATGAAGCAGAAAAACGAGGTCTGCCTAACTTGCGCACTTCTGTTGATGCCATTCCCGAATTTGGCAACAAAGCTGCTGTAGAACTATTCGAAAAATACAATGTACTCTCCTCCCGCGAAGTAGAAAGTCGTGTTGAGGTAAAGCTTGAACAATACGCCATGGCCGTTGCCGTTGAAGCCAAACTCACCGCCAAAATCGCCAAAACGATGATCTTCCCGGCAGCCATTCGTTACCAGAGCGAACTGGCCACCACCTGTGCCAATCTCAAGGCTGTTGGTTATTCTTTTGATACCAACACGTTGGATCGTGTTACTGAACTCGTGCGCTGCCTGCAAGACAGTGCGGTTGAACTGGAATCCACTCTGGCGCATGAAGGCGGGTCCGTGCACGAAGAGGCCAAACATGCCCTGAAGAAGCTGATCCCAGCCATGAGCACGGTGCGCGAATACGCCGACACCCTGGAAATGATTGTGGCCGATGATTTATGGCCACTGCCCTCCTACCAAGAAATGTTGTTCATCAAATAAATCAGTAAACAGTAATAGAGTAAAAAGTGAAAAGTTGGGCATCTCAATGTAGTCCACTTTTCACTTTTTACTTTTCACTTATCGCACCTCTCCCACACATCTCACCTGTTATAATCTCATCATGTTTAACAGCCACTCTACCCGTCCCCAGGCATTGAGCGCCCTGAGGGAAATTGCCCGAGCGCTCAGCACGGCCTGGGATTTAGACACCACCCTGGACCTCATCGTGCGCAAAACCACAGAAGTGATGCATGTTGACTCTTGCACCATCTACTTGGTAGATTCAGATGGCAGCACCTTGCGGCTGCGGGCCAGTACCGGGCTGGCCAACAGGGCTTTGGGCCGGGCCACGCTAGAGATGGGTGAAGGCATGACAGGGTATGCGGTGCAAAGCAACCAGCCCATCTTTGCACGCGATGCCCAGCAAGACCCCCACTTCAAATGGGTCGATGAAGCAGAAGAGACCCCTTATGCCTCGCTGCTGGCCGTGCCGCTGGTCATCGAAGCCGATGTGATTGGCGCACTGAATGTACAAACCCGCACGCCTCATGATTTCAGTGCCAATGAAGTTGAGCTGCTGTCGCTGATTAGTGATATAGCGGCCGGGACATTGGCCAAAGCACAGCTGTATGACAAACAAACTCGCCAAATCGAGGAGATGCGTGCTCTGGCACAGGTGAGCGAGGTCGTTACTTCGCCGCAATATTTGGATGATATTCTGGACGTGGTGACGGAAATGGCAGCCAAGATGATGGATACGGCCGTTTGCGCCATCTTCCTCCTGAATGAAACAGGTACCCACCTGGAACTCCGCTCTGCCCGGCGTGACCAAACGCCGTATCAACACCGTCCACCCTTGCCCGCCGACACCACCGACAGCGTCATCGGCAGCGTGCTGCACACCGGGCAACCGCTTTACATTGCCAATGTCCAAACCGACCAACGGTACAAGGGCAAAGAACTGGCCCGGCAAGAAGGATTGGTCTCGCTGCTCTCTGTACCGTTGAGCGTGCGGGATCGCGTAATTGGCGTGTTTAACTGCTACACTACCGAACCTCGTAAGTTTAGCGAGGAGCAGCAAACGCTTTTCGCCACCTTAGCCAACCAGACTGCCCTGGCGATTGAAAATGCGCGATTGGTGACCAATACGGCCGTCGTCCGCGAAATGCACCACCGCATCAAAAATAATCTGCAAACCGTGGCCATGCTTATGCAGCTTCAGATGGCTGACGCCGACCGTCTGGATCCCCGCGAAGTACTGCAAACCAACATTCACCGCATCCGCAGCATTGCGGCTGTGCATGAGATTTTGTCGGAAAAAGGGTTCCGCCTGGTGGACGTGAAGGACGTGCTGGAACGGATCAGCCAGGCCACGGCCGAAACCATGAGCCACCCCGGCCAATCGCTTACGATTCGTGTCTTTGGCGATGCCATCACCTTGCCTAGCAAACCGGCCACGGCCATTGCTCTGGTAGTGAACGAGCTGGTGCAAAACAGCCTGGAACATGCCTTTGCCGAGCGTTCCGCCGACGGCCAAATCGACATATCCTTAGGACGTTCCCCCGATGAAATCATCATCATTGTGCGGGATAACGGCAGCGGGTTGCCCAACAATCACAAACCAGGGCTGGGTTTAGAAATTGTAGAAACATTGGTGCAGGAAGATTTAAACGGCCGTCTCAAATTCAACCACCCTCCCCAAGGCGGCACCGAAATCAGCCTCCGCCTGCCCCGTACCATCGAACAAGAAATTGCGTAAGAATTTCATACAATGGAACAAAGGCAGAAAGGAACAAAGTATAATAAATCCTTTGTTTCTTCGTTTCTTTGTCCCTTCGTAATAAAACCTGCCACCTTGCGCACCTGCAAACTCGCCCACGGCATACTTGCACACTTGCCTACTTACAAACTACAATCCCGCCATGCGCATTTTAATTGCCGACGATGAATCGATCATCCGCATGGGTCTAAAATCCATTCTGCAAGAGCTGGGGCATGAAGTGCTGGCGGCGACAAACGGCCGTGAAGCATTAGAAATGGCCCGCCGCCACCGCCCTGACCTGGCCATTTTGGACATTAAAATGCCCTTCACCGATGGTTTGCAGGCGGCCAAAACATTGGCGCGCACCCAACCAATGCCCATCCTGCTGCTCACTGCCTTCAGTGAACAAGACCTTATTGACAAAGCCAGCGATCTACCCATTCATGGCTATCTGATCAAACCCGTCAAGCCAGAGGAACTTTCCGCTGCCATCACCGTGGCTTACAAACGGTTCCTCGACAACCAGGCGCTTAAAGAAGAAGCGGATAAGCTAGCTGACGCCCTGGAAACCCGCAAGCTGTTGGACAAAGCCAAAGCGCGACTCATGGCCACCGGACTAAGCGAAGAAGAAGCTTACCGAACATTACAGCAGCAGGCGAGGAACGGCCGTATCAGCCTGCGCGCCGTCGCTACCACCATCCTTAAACAAAAACCCAGCTAACTCCCAAATAAAAAACGCCCTCTCCAATTTTTGGAGAAGGCGCTCAATTGTTTGCTAATTTCGCTTATGCATCCAGTGACTCTTCCACCGACTGTGGCGCATCCAGCGTGGCATCTTCGGCCCGCTCAAACACCAGTTCGCCATCCACCGCATCGATGTGTACGATGTCGCCAGCGCTAAATTCACCCTTCAGCAGCTTCACGGACAGCGGACTTTCTACAAAGCGCTGCAAGGCACGCCGCAACGGACGGGCACCAAAATCTTCATCGAAGCCCTGCTTGGCTAGCCAATGCTGGGCCGCTTCCGTGAGGATGATAGAAAGGCCACCCTGCTCCGACAGGCGCTGCTGCACCTCTTTCATTTGCATGGTTACGATTTCTACAACATGTTCCTCGCTCAATGGCTCAAAAATGATGATTTCATCAATCCGGTTAATAAACTCGGGCCGGAACGTTTTCTTGAGCGCATCTTCAATTCGCTTATGGTCCGCCGCTTCGTCAGAATCACGCATCCCCGCAAAGCCCAGCGCCCCAGAGCTGTGCACAAAAGAGGTACCGACGTTGCTGGTCATCACAATCACGGTATTGCGGAAGTTAATCAATCGGCCCTGACCATCGGTTAAACGGCCGTCATCCAACAATTGCAGCAGCGCGTTCCACACATCGGGATGAGCTTTCTCAATTTCATCAAAGAGCACCACGGAATACGGCCGTCTCCGTACCTGTTCCGTCAATTGGCCACCCTGATCGTAGCCTACGTATCCAGGAGGTGCACCAAACAAACGGCTCACCGTGTGTTGCTCACGGTACTCGCTCATGTCTACACGAATCAAGGCATCCTCATCATCAAAAAGGAACTCGGCCAGCGCCTTGGCCAGCTCCGTCTTGCCCACGCCTGAACTACCCAAAAAGATAAATGAACCAATCGGGCGGCGCGGGTCGCTCAGGCCAGATCGGCTGCGGCGAATGGCGTCAGACAAAGCCACAATCGCCTTGTCCTGCCCCACAATGCGCTCATGCAATCGCTCTTCCATTTGCAACAGCTTCTCGGCTTCCGTTTCCATCATCTGCGTCACGGGAATGCCTGTCCAAGAAGCCACTACACCAGCTATATCTTCTTCAGTCACAACTTCGTCGAGTTCATTTTCCGACTGCCATTTTTCACGGGCAGCGGCAAACTCGCCTTCCAGGCGCAGCCGCTCAGCACGGACTGTCGCAGCCCGCTCGTAGTCACGCACGGTGTGGGCTTCCTCTTCTTCGGCCGTCAGCTTATCAACTTCAATCTTGAGTTCTTTCAGGTCAGCCGGTAGCGTATGCAGCGCCACGCGCAGCTTGGCCGCTGCCTCATCCATCAAATCAATTGCCTTGTCCGGCAAATGGCGGTCAGTCACGTAACGATGAGACAATTTAGCCGCGGCCACCAATGCTTCATCGGAGTAGGTAATTTTGTGATGCGCTTCGTAGCGGTCGCGCAAGCCGCGCAGCATCTC
>JBNKLQ010000193.1:0-12277 GCA_050292445.1 Promineifilaceae bacterium (SeqCode)
AATTGCGAGGTGTCGAGAAACGCTCCCCAAACTTTTCACTTCCTACTTTTACTTTTTGGCTTTCTTTTTCCGCTTGCGCCGCGTTTGCTCAAAAATCGAATCTGGATCGACGCCCTGCTCTAGCAACAGCTGTCGCTTGGGTTTGAGCGCACCGGTGGGGCAAACGCCTACACATTGGCCACAGAAAACGCAGGTCGTGTCCATCATGCCGTTGCCATTGAAAGTGCCAATTTGGGTGTCGTAGCCACGGCCATCGAAGCTGAGGGCAAAGGCAAACTGGGCATCGTCGGCACAGACCTGCACACAGCGCCAGCAGTTGATGCACTGGTTGTAATCCCGAATGTAAAATGGATTGTCATCGTAAACCGGCGCGGTGCGCGATTCGGCATCAGAAAAACGCAGCGGATCGGCGTCGTAACTGTCCAGCAGGTCCAAGATGCCTGGTGCTTCATCTACGTTAACCGTCGCCGCCAGCATTTCCAGAATAGTACGCCGTCCGCGCTGTACGTCTTCAGAATTGGTGACAATTTCCATGCCGTCAGCGCACGGCGTCACGCAAGCCGCCAGCTGCACCCGCTGCCCGGCATCCACCGAGCAAATCCGGCACAGCCCGTTAGCCGTCAGATGCGGATGGTAACAAATCACCGGAATCTCAATCCCTGCCCGCGCCGCTGCATCCAAAATCGTCGTACCTTTTGCTACGGTCACTTGCTGACCATCTATCTTTAATGTGACTGTTTCACTCATTCCATGCTCCGCTAGCCAGTAATCAGTATTCAGTCGTCAGTAATCAGTTAAGCACTGCACTGATTACTGTGTTACTGATTACTGACCTACTGATAACTGTTCATTAAAATCCGCTCCGGGTGCGTGTAAAGCCGCATCCGGTCCTGGCGCAGGTAGGCGACGATGGTAATGTTCCACGCTTCGGCCAGGGCCACGGAGAGACTGGTCGGCGAGGTGCGGGAACAGACGATGGGCGTGCCCAATCGCCGCGCCTTGTTGATCATCTCGCTGGAAATACGGCCGCTGCTCAACAAAACCTTCCCCTCGGTCTCAAAGCCATCCAGCAAAGCCGCACCGCGCAGCTTGTCCAGGCAGTTGTGGCGGCCAATGTCCTCAACTTGCAGCAAAATTTGGGATGGGGTGGCGAGGACGGCCGTATGAATCCCCCGCGCCTGTTGATACAACTCAGCACCCAAATGTGTCTGCCGCATCAAGCTAGCCAGCTGTTCTGGCGTCGCCGTCAAATCAGAAATGAGCGGTTCGTGCTGTGCAGACAAATCATCAAACGTCACCCCGCCGCCGCAGCCCGCCGTGATAATAAACTTGCGCGGCTTCTCAAAGTCCATGTCATGCAGCCAGACATCCACGCAAGTGCCATTTTTAGAAAGATGCAGGTGGCGAACGTCTGCCATGCTCTGGATAATGCCTTCATTGGCCAGAAAACCCACCGCCATTTGCTCTAAATCGTGCGGCGAGGCCATAAAGGTGGCTAACTCCTCACCGTTCACCGAGATGCAAACCTGGGCTTCTTCAACAATCCAACCAGCAACAATTTGCGGGACGCCTGAGCCAACCGTCACATAATGAACCGGCCGCACGCCCTGGCCCTTGACGATGACGGGTTCAGAATTGCCGGTCAGGCTGCCGTTGCTTGCCACCTGCCACCTGCCACTGGCTAACTTACCGCTCATTCAATCAGCTCCGGCCACAGCTTGATGGCGCTCATAATGGCGGAAGCGGCCGTTTGCCCCAAACCGCACAAAGAGGTCTCCGTCATCGTAAAGCCCACGTCCAGCAAAATCTGCTTATCGTTAGGCTGGGGACCGCCATTGTTGGCAATGCGGTCCAAAATTTCTAGCTGCCGCTGGGTGCCAATCTGGCAGGGGAAACATTTGCCGCAGCTTTCGTGGGCAAAAAAGTGGGCCAGTTCAAAGAGATGCTGTTGCAGATCGGCCGTTTCGTCAAACACCATGATTACGCCAGAGCCCAGCGGAAAACCCGCCGCCCGTGCATCCTCATAGGTTAAGGGCGTATCCAGTTTATCTGGCCCAATGAAGGCTCCGGCCGCCCCACCCATCAACACGGCCTGAACCGCCTTGCCATCGGGCACACCGCCAGCCAGTTCGATCATCTCGCGAATGGTTCGGCCAAAGGGCACTTCATACACACCCGGCTCAGCGACATGGCCACTGAGACAAAACAGTTTGGTGCCGGGCGAATTTTCCGTTCCGTATTTATTCCATTCTGCGGCACCCACATTCAAAGCAGCCAGCATGGCTACCAGGGTTTCTACATTGTTAATCGCCGTTGGCTGGCCAAACAGCCCGTGCGTGGTCGGGAACGGCGGCTTGATGCGCGGAAAACCACGCTTACCCTCTATTGCTTCAAACAAAGCCGTTTCCTCACCACAAATATAAGCGCCAGCGCCTAAACGGACATGCACCGTAA
The DNA here is from genome assembly GCA_050292445.1 of Promineifilaceae bacterium (SeqCode). GTDB lineage: Bacteria > Chloroflexota > Anaerolineae > Promineifilales > Promineifilaceae > Leptofilum. The sequence goes on from JBNKLQ010000193.1 coordinate 2,455, forward strand.
AATTGAAGCCCGGCTTACCCAGGATATTTTTGCCCAGGTAACCCACCTTTATTGCTTCATCCACTGCATTGTGCAGGCGAGTGTGGGCACGTGGATACTCACCGCGTAGGAAAATCCAGCCATTTTCAGCCCCAACCGCATAAGCCGCCACCGTCATTGCCTCGATGACGGCAAAGGGATCTTCTTCCATTAGGCAGCGATCTTTAAACGTACCTGGCTCGCTTTCATCGGCGTTCATCACAATATGTTTTTGGCGCGGATCGTTGGAAGCACCTCGGGTAAACAACCATTTGCGGCCTAAGGGGAACATCGCCCCGCCGCGCCCTAAAATATCAAAACTATCCACCGTTTCGATCAGTTCTTCAGGAGATTGGTCCAGCGCTTTGCGCAGACCGGCATAACCGCCATGTGCTTCGTAGTCTGCCAGATTGGTGGGATCGATTTTGCCCACACGGGCCAGTTTGAGGAAAGGACCGCCACCTGGCCGAGCCAGCGGTTCGGGGTGCGTGCCAGCCAAAAAAGCAGGTACATCAGCCACGGTCAGGGAACCGGCTGGCTGATCACCGTTGAGGGCACAGGGCGCATGTTCGCACATGCCCAGGCAAGGGACGGTTTCAAAGGTCAGGCTGCCATCTTCACGAGTTTCACCCGGGTCCAACCCCAGCTCTGCCTCTATCGCCTGAATGACAGCCTGGTTGCCTGCCAAACTACAGGCCAAATCTTCACATACGCGAACAACGTGCCGGGCGGTTGGTTCACTGTAAAACATGGTATAAAACTCAATGACGCCATGAATATCAGCCAGGGGCACGCGCAAGGTTTTGCCAATCGCTTCCTGCACTTCAGGGGGCAGCCAGCCGTAGATATTTTGGGCTTCATGCAGCAAGGGGAGGAGGGCTTCTCGGGTACGGCCGTTATATTTTTCCAGCAAGGGGGTCAGCAGAGTCAAATCAACAGTTTGCACGGCAGTGGTCACTTGGCACCTCTTGATTGTTTTAGATCGCAATCTGGTCAAAAGTGGGTTTGCCAGATTGTTTTCCATCCATAAGTAGTAGAATTTTTCCCATTGTAACTGAGATATATCAGTTTTCCAATGCCAGCGCCGTTAGCATCCCCGGCGAAAATTGCAGCTGGACGGTTTGACCTTGCCGAATAAATGGCTGGGGCAATTGAGCTTCTGGATCGAAAGCTACGGCCGTTTCCAGCCACACTGTCTTACCTGCAACCTGTACAAAATACGGCCGTTCCCAATTTGCCGTGCCGCGCATAAAGTTAAAAGCACGCCGGGCCGACCAGTTTGTGTCCAGCGCAAAATCAGCATCCTGGGGCCAGGAATCACTGGTGAACCCAGGCGGCTGGGGTTGTCTGGGCAAAGTGCCAGCCGTCAGCTTTTGCAGCGCCTCAACCAGTAAATCGCCGCCCATCTTTGCCAGGCTGGTTTCGAGTTCGGCGTGTGTGGCACCATCTGGGAGGGGAAACGGCCGTTGCAAAGCTACATCGCCGGTATCAAACTGTTCATCCATAAAATGAACCGTCACGCCAGTTTGCCTCACGCCCGCCCGCAGTGCCCAAAATAGCGGCGCCGGGCCACGAAAGCGGGGCAGCAGCGAGGGATGCACATTCAAACAGCCCAGCGGCGGCAAGTTTAAAATGGTGAGCGGCATACGGCGGGGAAAGCAAGAGACACAAATCAGATCAGGCTTAAGGGAAGAAAGGGTGGCAACTGTTTCTGGTGCAGCCAACTGACGCACAGCAAAGGCAGGCACATTGTTGGCCCCTGCCAGCGCCAGCGGGGAGGCTACCTGCGATGTGAGCAACAAGTTTGAGGTTGGTGGTTCTCTGCGGATGGGGATAATGGAGGCTGAGGAACGGCCGTTCCCCACCAGCTGAAACGGCGGTACAACCTCGGCAGGCAGCACCAATCCACAAAGATCGACATCCGCCGCCAGCAGGGCCGCCAGGGGCAGCCGCGACAAAGTTCCCAACATGCCAAAAAACAAAACGCGCAAACAATCACCTTAGTTAAAAAGCTCAAGCGTCACATCAAGATTGACCTTATATGCATTAATCGTTAAAATTATATGCATTGTTTTAGACAGCAAAACTCGCTGCTGCTGAACATTCTAGGAGTCAAATTAATGAGAACAACACTTGATTTACCTGAAGAATTACTTGATGAAGCTATGAAAGTAACCCAGACAAAAACAAAAACTGGCGTTATTGTACTTGCCTTAGAGGAGTTAGTCAGGAAAACAAAAATATCTGAATTGAAACAGTACAAAGGCAAAATTGATTTAGATATTGACCTGGATGAGCTTCGAGATCGCAATCGATGAAAGTTTTGGTAGACACCTCTGTGTGGATTGACTACTTTAGAGGGGGAAAAGGTTCTGATAAACTAGATTTATTACTTGATGAGAACCTTCTTGTCACAAACGATATAATCCTGGCCGAACTGATTCCGTTTCTCGTAGTTAGGAATCAACATACAGTAATCAATCTCCTGCAAAAAATAGATTGTATTCCACTTCAAATTGATTGGAGTGAAATTATTGAGTTTCAGGTAAAATGTCTGCAAAATGGGGCAAATGGTATCGGTATTCCCGATTTGATTATTGCTCAAAATGCTAAAGCAAATCGCTGCGAGATGTATGCTTTAGACAAACACTTCCATTTGCTCAGTCAGGTTATTGACCTTAAACTGTTCCAATAGCATATTTATCGTTGATCGCAAAAATTAAGGGGGCCACATGGCTCGTTATGAAAAAACAATCACCGTTGTCCATTGTGCCAAACTAAACAGAGAATTAGAGGCGCTGCCGCGACGGCCGTTTCCCGGCGAACTTGGCGAACGGATATATAATGAAATCTCTGTCCAAGGTTGGGAGATGTGGCAGCAGCAGTCCACCATTCTCATCAACCATTACGGCCTCAACATGGCCGATCCCCGCGCCAACGAATTCCTCTTTGAACAAATGGAAGAGTTCTTCTTCGGTGAAGGTGCGCAGATGCCGGAGGATTGGTCCCCGCCCACGGCGGCGGCACCGAGTAAGAAGTAATCGGTAATCAGTAGGTCGGTAAACAGTATGGCTCTCGACGGATGACCATTTACCGAACACCGTACGCGAAGCGGTCGCGCAGCGACATTACCGTTCACCGATAACCGATAACCGAATTTCCTCATCAATTTGAAATTGAAGTAACACATGTGCTTCCCGTAAACTATTTTCAACTTCGACTGGTGTCTCACCTGTGGCAAAAATAAAGCCAAGGTAGCTTTCGCCTTCGGGCAAGGGCACGAGGCGATTATTGAGGGGGGCGGTAATGGTCACTTCATCAATACCCGGAACTTCTCTTGCCTTCTCCACGCCGGTAAAACCGCGCAGGATGCCGCCGTGGGGAATGGGAATCATCATCACGCCGCTGGCCTGCTGCTCCCGCTGCATATGGCTTACTGGTAAACCAGTCGCTTGCCGCAAAATGAGTTCCTCCAGCGATAGTTCACTATCGCCCATCCCCATATCAAAGCGTAACGTTTGAGAGCAAAGGCCGCCAATGGAACGGCCGTTCACCTCCACAATCCACGCCCCTGCTTCATTCACCCGCAACTCCGCATGAACCGACCCCAACTGCAAACCCAGGGCGGCGGCTCCGCCAGCGGCCGTTTCCACAATTTGCGCCTGCACATCCTCCGGCAAACGGGAAGGCGTCACGTAAATGGTTTCCTCAAAAAACGGCCCTTCCAACGGATCGGGCTTGTCGAAAATGGCCAGGGGATGGAGACGGCCGTTTTCCAACACGCTTTCCAAAGCCACTTCTACCCCCGGCAGATACGTTTCCACCAAAAAATGACCGCCAGCAGGCAACAAATGGCGCAGACGCTGTACCGCTGCGGTCAATTCGGCCGTATCGTTGGCCCGCATTACCCCGCGACTGCCGTTGAGGTGCAAGGGTTTCACCACGCAGGGAAAACCAATCTTATCCTCAATGGCGCTGGCGATAGTGCCAACTGTTTCTTCCAGGGAAAAACGTAAGAATTGCGGGCTGTTCACACCGGCCGCGGCCAGCATCTGGCGCATTTTGTATTTATCGCGGGCGGCTTCTGCGGCGGCAACATCATTGTGCGGCAGGCCCAATGCTTTGCTGGCTTTGGCCGCCAACACAGCCCCGGCATCATCCACCGGCACGACAGCAGCCAACGGCCGTTTCTGAGCAAATTGAATGATGTGGGAAACGGCCGTATCTGGCTCGCTAAAGTTCAACTGCAACGGCATCCCCCACTGCTGCGCCAACGCCTCTGGCAAATCGAAGCCTTGCACGATAGACACCCCCAACTTTTGCCCCGCGGCTAAAAAGGCATCAGCCCGGTAGCTTTGCGGCGTGGTTAACAGCAAAACAGTTTTTGTCTTAGAAATCATGCTGGGATTGTACCAAAATTTAGCGCGAAGCTATCCCAGCTGCCAGGCCGCGATCTTAACCGATGTTGTAATTATCAATTGTTATGCTTACTCATTGAATTGTATTGGATGAGTAAACAACACATTGCGACCACTGTATCAACAAAGCATAAACTTAACATAATTTAGGGAGCGTATTGGAATTTATGAACCGTAAGGGTCTATCTTTACTGCTGGCTACCATGCTGGCACTTTTCCTCGTACCAACTTTACTTTCCATCCTGGGCCAGGCACAAACCGTTCACGCCGCTACATTCAACGTCAACATCTTTTTTGATGAGAATAACGGCGCTTGTGACTTGGCTGGCTGCTCCATTCGAGAAGCCATTTCCGCAGCCGGAAACGGGGACGACATTAGCATCCCGGCTGGCACCTACACCCTTTCTGCCATCAACGGAGCGTTGGCGGTTACCGAAACCCTCACTTTTAACGGCAACAGCGCTACCGACACGTTTATTGATGCTCAGGGTAACAGCCGGGTATTCAACGTCACAGCCGGAGCAGTTGTCTTCAACAACCTCACCATCCAAAATGGCACAGCCATCGACGGAGCCGGCCTTCGCATCAGCGGCGCTACCACTAATGTAACGTTGAACAACAGCGCCATTTATAGCAACAGTGCCACAACAAATGGTGGCGGCATTTATTTGCAAAGCGGCACATTGGCCTTGCAAAACAGTGAGGTTGTGACAAACACGGCCGTTTCCGACGGCGGCGGCATCTATTCTCTGCGTGGAGCCATTACCGTTGATAACAGCAACATCAGCTACAACAACGCCGATCGGGCAGGCGGCATTTTTATCAATCAAGCTTCGGCCGACCTTACCTTAAACAGCGGTGAAGTTTCTTACAACAACGGCAGCTTGGCGGCCGACACCTTTCCCGGCGGCGGTATTTATGTCGGCTCTGGTACAGCCACGCTAAATGGGGGCATGATAAAAAATAACCAGGCATTCCGTGGTGGGGGTGTTTTGGTTAGCAGTGGTCAGGTTACCCTAAACGATGCCGAGATCATCAGCAACACCGCTACTTATGGCGGTGGCGTTTATGTTGTCAACACCGCTGGCTGGTTCACCCAAACGGCAGGCCTTATTGCGACCAACCAATCCACAGCAACGCTTGAGTTTGGTGGTGGGGGTATGTACATTTTCAACGGGAATGCTGTTTTGTTGGGTGGTGCCGTAATGACAAATACGGCCGTCTACCATGGTGGCGGTATGGAAGTACGTTTTGGCACATTGTTAGTTGATGGCGTCACCATTAGTGACAACCAAGCAGGTCAATTCGGTGGTGGCATCTACAATAAGGCGGGTGATGTTACCATCCGAAACAGTCTGATCAGCGGCAATACCACTGCCAATGACGGCGGCGGCATTGCCACCGGATATGATTCTGGTCCAAGCCAAACCCTAATCGAAAACAGTGCCATTGTTAACAATGCGGCCGGCGTTGCCGCAACAGGTGGCGGCATCTTTGCCAGCGGTGAATCGCCCAGCGTCGGAGGTATTATCACCCTCACCAACGTCACTCTAAGTGGCAACGGAGCAGGCGACGGAGCAGGTTTCGCCAACGAGCTAGGCAGTACGGCCGTTCTCACCAACGTCACCCTTTCTCAAAACACGGCCATTACCAACGGCGGCGGCCTTAACAACAACGGCGGCACACTCACCATCGGCAACAGCATCATCTTTGGCAACAGCGCACCCGTAGGCGACGACTGCAATGGCACGGTCACTTCAGCCAACTTCAATATTGCTGGACCCACCTGTAACTTTACAGGAAGCAACGACAGCAACAGCGACCCATTCCTGCAACCACTGGCGCTCAACGGGGGCGACACGCTTAATTATGCCCTTGGTTCAGGCAGCCCGGCCATTGACGGAGGCAGCAGCACCTTGTGCCCCGCCACTGACCAGCGCGGCAACTTGCGGCCCATCAACGGCGTGTGCGACATTGGCGCATACGAAGATGGCATTGGCTTTTTCATCAGCGATGCCAGCCTGACGGAAGGCGATGCTGGTAACTCGCAAATGACGTTTACAGTCACCCGCTCCTTTATCACCGACACTACCTACACGGTCGATTATGAAACAATAGCAAACACCGCCACAGCAGATGTCGATTTTACGCACGTGCCTACCGCCACCCTCACCTTCTTACCCGTCACGATGACCCAAACCATCAACATCCCCATTCTGGGCGACACGCTGGACGAAGATGATGAGCAGTTCACGGTGCAGCTCAGCAACCAATCGCCTGAAGTAAGCCTTGGGGATGCCAGTGGCCTTGGCACCATCTTGGACGATGACGCGCCGCCGTCGCTGACGATTGCCGATGTGTCTGTGGCAGAAGGGGATAGCGGCAGCGTCACGGCCGTTCTCACCGCCACCCTCTCCGCCGCCAGCAGCAAAACCATCACAGTAGACTATGCCACGATGGACGGAACGGCCGTTGTCGCTGATTCAGATTATCTTTCTGCCAGTGATACCATCACCTTTGCCCCTGGCACCTTAAGCCAAACCATCTCTATCGACGTTTCAGGTGATGCCAAAGATGAAATAGACGAAACGTTCACCGTTGAACTAAGCAATGAAAGCAACGTCACCCTGGCAGACAACAGCGGTCAGGTCACCATCACCGACGACGATGCGGAACCTACTTTGAGCATCGCCAATGCCAGCGTCACGGAAGGCGACAGCGGCACGACCAGCCTGGATTTCCTGGTGACCCTGTCTGCCCCCAGCGGCAAAACCATCACCGTCGATTACATGACCAATGGAATTTCTGGCAGCGCAACGGCTGGCAGTGACTATGAGATTGCCAGCGGCACGCTCACTTTCAATCCAGATGACATAGAAAAAACTATCAGCGTCATCATCAATGGAGACGGTGTGGATGAGGTCAACGAAACATTCCAGGTAGACCTGGACAACGCAACTAGTGCCACCATTTCAAATGGTCAGGCAATAGGCACAATCAACGATGATGATCCGCTGCCTACCGCCAGCATCAACAACGCCACGGTTACAGAAGGGGACAGCGGCACGGTAACGGCCGTTTTCACCGTCACCCTCTCCGCCGCCAGCGGAAAAACGATCACTATCAGCTACAGCAGTGCCAATGATTCCGCCACGGCTGGAGAAGATTATACGGCCGTAAACAACACACTCACCTTCAACCCCGGCGGCTCCCTCAGTCAAGCCATTAACGTCACGGTGCAGGGCGATCAAGATACCGAGCCAGATGAGCAATTCTTCCTCAACCTGACCGGCACAAATGGCAATGTCACCCTGGGAAACAGTCAGGGGATTGGCACCATCCTCAATGATGACGGCACCCTCATCTTTCTGCCCTTTGTCATCAAACCATAAATTATAACCCGCGTCACTGTGCCCAAAGCTTGCCTGACCCGGCAAGCTTTGGGCAATTTCCCCTTTATCACACGTTTGTAACTTTCATTGTAATTCGCCCTTGTTAACTTGTCTGCTGGTACCCGCAAATCCATAAATCTTTGCCAATTGCACAATCATTACAATAACCAATCGGGAGTCACGCTGCGTATGTTCAACAAACAAAAAGGAATCGCCCTTACATTAGCGCTGGGACAGACAGTTCTTATTTTGCCACTGCTGTTTTGGCTGCTGCACCAACCAACGGCCGTTCATGCCGCCAATCTAAACGTCAACACCTTCACCGATGCCAGCGACGGCGATTGTGGCGACGGTACCTGCTCCCTGCGCGATGCCATTACCCTTGCCAACCCATCAGACAATATCTATCTGCCAGCGGGCAACTATGTCCTTTCTTCTGCCTTGGGCCAAATTAACATTGCTAAAACAATCACCCTCATTGGTCAGGGGGCAACGTCTGCGGACACGGTTATTGACGGCGATCACGCCATTCGCCTGTTCAACATCAGCTCTGGTACGGTGACGTTTAACAACCTAACCATGCAAAATGGCCAGCCCGCCAGCGGTAACGGTGGGGCTATTCTTGCATCCGGTAGCGGCAGTATCACACTGGACAACAGCGTCATCAGCAACAGCATTACGTTGGGCAACGGTGGTGGCATCTACCTGGCTGGCGGCACGCTCAACATCTTGAACGGTAGCCAGATTGTGAGCAATACGGCCGTTGCCAGCGCAACCGGCAGCGGGGGAGGCGTCTACAGCAACCAGGGCACCATCAATCTCACCGATAGCCTTGTGGCGGAAAACAGCGCGCAATATGGCGGCGGCATTCGGTTGAATCAGCCCGCCGCCCAGCTAACCATCGAGAACAGCCAAATCATAAACAACAGCGGCTTAGCCCCCGGCAGTTCAAATCCATTTTCCGGAGGCGGAATTAATGCCGGGTCTGGCACAGTTATTATGAACAGCGGCCTCATCAGCGGCAATGTCGCTTACCGAGGCGGCGGGGCACTGGTCAGCGCCGGAACCTTTACGCTTAATGGCGGCACCATTACCAACAATGAATCCAACTACGGCGGTGGATTTTATGTGGTTAGCACAAATGCCTTGCTCACCATCAACGACGGCACGATCAGCGGCAATCGCTCTGTGGCTACCATCTTTGGTGGCGGCGCACTGTACATTTTCCAGGGGCAGGTGGTGCAAAATGGTGGGGAGATTTCAAATAATACGGCCGTAAATCTCGGCGGCGCGATGGAAGTGCGCATGGGCAGCTTCCAGATGAATGGCGGCACCATCTCCGGCAACAGCGCCGGTAACTGGGGCGGTGCCATCTATAACGACCAGGGCACCCTCACCATCACCAATGGCACGCTGACCGGCAACAGCAGCGTGTTGGGCGGCGGGGCCATCGCCACAGGCGCGGCCAGCCAGAACAGCATTAGTAACAGCGTCATCTACACCAACAGCACCAGCATCACCCAAACGGGCGGAGCCATTCTAAACACCGGCACGCTCACCCTCACCAATGTGACCCTCAGCGACAACTTTGCCAACAACGGCGGCGGCTTGCAAAATGAAGGCACAGCCACTCTGACCAACGTGACGGTTTATGAGAATACGGCCGTTTCCAACGGCGGCGGTCTCAACGAAAATGGCGGCATGCTGAACGTTGTCAACAGCATCATCGCCGGGAATAGCGCCCCCACTGGGCCAGACTGTGCCGGAACGATTGTCTCCCAAGGTTACAATCTCATCCAGGACGACACCGACTGCACCATTAGCGGCAGCACCACGGGCAACACCAGCGGCGATCCGCTGCTAGCAGCGTTAGCGCTCAACGGCGGCAGCACGCTCAACCACGCCCTCGGCAGCAGCAGCCCAGCGTTGGACGCAGGCAATAACGCCAGCTGTGCCAGCACCGACCAGCGCGGCGCTTCGCGCCCCATCGACGGC
>JBNKLQ010000194.1:0-12203 GCA_050292445.1 Promineifilaceae bacterium (SeqCode)
CGCGGTGGCGTCATCCGCTGGGATTGGGGCCAATCCTGGTCCCTGGCTCGTGGTCAAACCGTTACCTCCGTCATCGGCAGCCGGGTGTCCAACACCCTCATCCTGATGACCAGCGTCACCGTCATCTCCCTGCTCATCGCCTTACCCATTGGCATCATTTCGGCCGTGCGGCAATACTCCCGGCTAGACTACGCCGTGACCACCTTCAGCTTCTTCGGCATCTCCATGCCCGTCTTCTGGTTTGGGCTACTCACCATCATCCTGTTTGGGGTGCAGTTCCAGCAATGGGGGCTGCCCTTCTTCCCCACAGGTGATGTGTTCACCACCCGAGTCATCTCTGGTAGTATCCAGGATGTACTAGGCATTCAGCCCTACTCCGTGGCCGACCGCATCATCCATCTGGTATTGCCTGTGAGCGTACTGACCCTACTCTACCTGGCTGGCTGGAGCCGCTTCATGCGCTCCTCCATGCTAGAAGTGCTGCGACAAGATTACGTGCGCACCGCCCGCTCCAAAGGGCTGCGGGAACGCATGGTTATTCTCAAGCACGCCGCCCGCAACGCCCTGATTCCACTGATCACCATCGTGGTATTCCAGATTCCAGGCATCTTCAGCGGCGCGATTATTACCGAGACGATCTTCAACTATCCGGGAATGGGCCGGTTGTTCATCGATTCGCTCAATCGGGACGATTGGCCGATTGTGATGGCCCTGCTGTTTATCACCGCCATCCTGGTGGTGTTTGCTACCCTGATTGGGGACATCCTCTACACGATTGTAGACCCCCGGATTCGGTTTGACTAAATGGTGGCTGGTGGTTAGGGGCTAGTGGCTGGTAACGCCATCCAGCTAACAAGCCACAAACGAGTAACCACGAGCAACTAGCAACAATTTCAAGGAGAAAGCTATGAGCGTAGCAGAAATAGATGTGGATGCTCTGCAAGCCGAAGCGCTGCTGACATCCAAACCAGAACATATCTTGATGACCTACTGGAAGCGGCTGCGGCGGCACCGCCTGGCCACTGCCAGCCTGGTCATCCTGGGGGTTATCATCGCCTTTGTCATTATTGGCCCGATGGTGATGTCCCGGATGACCTACTACAACACCTCGCGGGGCGAATTTGTGCCCTACACGCGAGACACCCAGGATTTGGCGGCGCGAAATGCCGCCCCCACAGCGGAGCATCCGCTGGGCACCGATGAATTGGGACGGGATGTGCTGTACCGACTGATGGTAGCCGGTCAGCTGTCGCTGGTGATTGCTTTTTCTGTGACGGTGATTGCCGAGACGTTTGGCATGTTTATGGGAGCGGTATCGGGCTATTTTGGCAGCTGGGTGGACAGTCTCATCCAGCGGATTGTGGAATTTATCATCATCCTGCCGTCGCTGCCGCTGCTGTTGGTGTTGTCCTCGATTCTGCGTGACCTGCGGATCTCGTTCTTGCCGCCGGAGTGGAGTCAGGCGTTTGTGATTATCGCCATTCTAGCTGGTTTGGGCTGGACGGGCGCGTGTCGGCTGGCGCGGGCGTCGGTGCTGAGTTTGCGCAACCAGGAGTTTACGGAAGCGGCGCGGGCGTTGGGAATGGGTGATTTGCAGATTATCCTGCGGCACATGATGCCCAATGCGATACCGCCGATTATTGTGAATGCGACGTTGAGTTTGGGGACGGTGATTCTGGTGGAGTCTGCCTTGAGCTTTTTGGGATTTGGCATTCAGCAGCCGGTGGCCACGTGGGGGAACATGTTGCAAGATGTGCAGAAGGACATGTTCACGGCACCGTGGAAGGCGTTGTATCCAGGGTTGTTGATTTTTGTCACGGTGTTGGCAGTTAATTATCTGGGAGATGGCTTACGTGATGCCCTTGACCCCAGACTTAAACTCTAAGGCAATTCATCCATAGGGAAGAGGCAGAGAAAGTGGAGAATAATAGCAAAGAAAACATTCTTGAAGTAAAGGGTCTTAAGACTCAGTTTTTTACTGAGTCTGGCGTTGTGCGTGCTGTAGATGGCATTGACATTCACGTTAAACGAGGCGAGGTATTAGGTATTGTAGGGGAGTCTGGTTGCGGTAAAAGTGTGACTTCTCTATCTATCATGCGGCTGGTTGGGCAACCTGGCAAAATCGTTGAGGGTCAAATTATTTTTGATAATGAAGATCTTTTGAAATTGCCAGAGTCTAGAATGGTTAAAATTCGTGGCAATCGAATTTCGATGATTTTTCAGCAGCCCCAAAGTTGTTTGAATCCTGTATTTAAGGTGGGTGATCAGCTATCGGAAGTGTTGTTCATTCATCAGGATTTAGGTAAAGAAGCCGGGCAAAGGCGGGCTGTTGAGCTGTTAAGTATGGTGGGTATTCCTGAGCCAGAGTCACGGGTCAATTCATTCCCTCATGAGATGTCTGGTGGTATGGCTCAGCGTGTAATGATTGCTATGGCCCTAGCTTGTGTGCCCGAATTACTCATTGCCGATGAGCCTACAACGGCATTGGATGTGACAATTCAGGCGCAGATTCTTGATTTGATGCGCAATTTGCGTTCAAAGATGGAAACGTCCATTATTTTGATTACGCATGATTTAGGTGTTGTGGCGGAGATGTGTGATCGTGTTGTGGTCATGTACGCAGGTCGCATTGTTGAGGAATCGCCTGTTATTGAGTTATATGAATCACCCAAACATCCATATACGGCCGCTTTGATTGGCTCTACTCCCGTTTTAGGACAGGCTGAAAAAGACCTAGTTACGATCCCTGGATCCGTGCCTAATCTTATTAATCTACCGGAGGGGTGTAAATTTGCTCCGCGCTGCTTGCCCAGAGTAGAAAACGAGTTGGCGATTTGCACAGAAGAAGAGCCAGAACTTAAGGCAATTGCCCCCAATCGTAAGGTGCGCTGCTGGCTGTACGAAGAAGGAGTGGAGTAAGATGGTTGAGGAAGTCAAAGTAGACCGCAGTGCCAAGGCAACAAAGAGCAAGCGTGTTTTGGTTGAGGTTAAGAACGTTGTTAAATACTTTCCTGTTCGGGCTGGCTTATTGCAGCGTGTTAAGGCGTGGGTAAAAGCAGTTGATGATGTTTCATTTTTCATTTATGAGGGTGAAACATTTGGTTTGGTTGGTGAGTCTGGCTGTGGTAAGACGACAATCGGCCGTACAATTTTGCGATTAATTCCGGCGACATCGGGCAGTGTGATTTTTGATGGACAGGACCTTTTTGAGTTGAACGCCAGCCAACTGAAAAAGATGCGTCGAAATGTTCAGATTATTTTTCAGGATCCTTATTCATCTCTAGACCCTCGCATGCCAATTGGTGAGAGTATTGCAGAAGGTTTACGCATTCATACTGACAAGAATTCACAGGAACGGTATGACATTGTTGTAGAAATGTTGACCCGAGTGGGTATGCGGGCCGATCATGCGCGTCGGTATCCACATGAGTTTTCTGGTGGGCAGCGGCAGCGGATTGGTATTGCCCGGGCTCTGGCATTACGGCCGCAATTTATTGTGTGTGATGAGCCGGTTTCTGCTTTAGACGTATCGATTCAGGCGCAGGTGTTGAACATTTTGCGGGAGCTACAAAAAGATTTTGGTCTGACTTATTTGTTTATTGCTCATAATTTGAGTGTGGTTGAACACTTTAGCGATCGCGTTGGTGTCATGTATTTGGGTAAGATGGTGGAGATGGCGTCACGGGATGATCTGTATCGTGACCCCTTGCATCCTTACACCCAGGCGCTTATGTCGGCCATCCCGATTCCTGATCCAACATTAAAACGACAGCGGGTTATTTTGGAAGGTGATGTGCCGAGTCCGTTGAATCCGCCAAGTGGTTGTCGCTTCCATACGCGCTGCCCATTGGCTTTTGATAAGTGCTCGGAAGAAGAGCCACCCTTTAAAGATTATGGTGAAGAGCATTATGCTGCTTGTTGGCTGTTGGAAACCGGCGAGAAAGGTGCCAGCAAGTTGACCCGTGAGAACTTGCCAGAGGACGCTCACATCGTTGAGTTGTAATTTCTCAGCCTTGGTTGGTTCAATTTTGGTGTGTTTATTAGAAAGGTCTGTAAAAACAGGCCTTTTTTCATGTTGTCTTATTGTGTTGGCAGACTCTATAATGGTCGAAAGCAATTAGGATAACAGGATTTATTATGGCGGATGCAAAACAGATTTTAGTTGTTGATGATCATTTCGAGATGCTGGAGTTTTTGCGCTCGATGTTGGAATTGTCTAATCAGGATTGTGAGGTGCTGGCAGTTCCTTCAGCTGAGGAAGGCTTGTTGGAACTGCGGCGAGCGCAATTTGATTTGCTCATTACCGATGTTCGGCTGCCAGGGATGAGTGGGTTTGATTTGGTGCGCCGGATAAAAGCGCTTGGCCGTGAAGTGCCTGTGATTATGATTACGGCCTATTCTTCTAGCCAGGGTAAGAAGGAAGCAGCGGAGTTGGGAGTGTATCGTTATTTCCAGAAGCCTTTGGATACGGATAGTGTGCTTACGGCCGTTCATACTGCGCTTCATGGGGAATCTGTTGCTGTTCCACCAGCAAAATTAGCTGTGCCTACGCCGAAACCAACGGCCGTTTCTGATGAGTTACAGCGCCGTTTGGATTCGTTGCGAGTGGATACGGGCGCGATGCATTTAACTTTGACAACGGCCGTCGGTGAGATTTTGTTCTCTGCCGGTGACGGGCGGCAATTTGATTTGAAAAAGTTGATGGGCATCGTCGCGGACAATTTGAGCCACAGCTTTTTGTTGGGGGATGAATTGGGTGCGGCTGAACCATTTACCTTGCAATATCATATGGGTGATGATTTTGAGTTCTATTGTGCCAATGTGGGCCGGGGCCATTTTCTGACCCTTTTCTTTGATATGGCATCACGTCGGGGACGAATTGGCACGATTTGGGTGTTTACCCAGCGAGCCATCAAGGATTTACGTGCCCTGCTGCCTTCGTTAGAAACTATCCCTAGTCCGGCTGAGGTTGAAAAGGTTAAAGCACAGATCGTGGAAGAAATGGATACACCAGTAGCAACGGCCGTATCTCTGCCGCCACAGCCTGCCCCAATTCCTTTGTACGAAGACGAAGAAGAAAAGGAAGAAGTGCCTGAACCCCCGCCGGCCGATTATCTGGATATTGCTCCTGATGAACTGATGGATTTGCTTTCTGGGGGGAGCGACCCAGTGGATGAAACGGCCGATCTGGACGCGTTTTGGGATACAGCTCTCAGTGATGATGAAGCGGATAGCAGCACCGGAATTTCGTTGGATGAAGCCTTGCAGCGCGGGTTGGTTGACTTTGATGAAGACAGCAAGTCAGGTGAGTGAGCGTTAGCCCACGTTGACTTCGTTTTGTAAAACGGCCGTAATCTGCCCCAATTCCCTGATGCAAGGATATGACATATCGCCATACAGGCCCTCAGGATCGAAAATAACTGGTGCCATACCTGCCTTTTGAGCCCCAAGGCCATCTGCAAAATAATTATCTCCTACATAAAGACATTCAGCTGCGCTAAGACCGGTAAAGTGAGAGCGGGCATGATTAAAAATAGCTACGTTTGGCTTCCAGTAACCAATTTCCCCAGCAGCTAGCGTCATGTCAAACCAATTGGCAATCTCCAACTGCTCCAACACGTCATGAAACGGCGAAGAGCGGTTCGAAATAACACCCAAAATGTAGCCGGATTCTTTTAGTTGTGACAATAACTCAACTGCTCCGTCAGCCAGTTGAACCACAGGCATATACTCAGTGCCAAACCAATCACGAACAAGTTGGGCCCGTTCTTGCAGATTGTCCCTTACCTGTACCGTTTCTAGCAATTGGCGTGAATAATTAACCCAAAAGCCATCCTCCCCTAGACGCTTCATCTCCTCAACCAAAAGGTCATCTTGTCCCCAATAACGATGGGCCCAGATTTTTACCCGACGCGCTGAGGCCTCATCAATATGAATTTGTTGTAAGCGGGCAAATTGGATAAATGCCTCTGTTGGGGAAGGGTATGGAATACGTAAAGTTCCATCTAGATCAAAAAATACTGCCTTGTAACGGGTTGTCATGCACACTCCTGACAGAAATAACTTCAGATATAAACAGATAATAGTTGTTTAGCAGTTAAGGAACCGCTACAATCAGCCAGTTTTGAGGAAAACCTCTCAAAAAAGGCTGATATTATGATAGATAGTTTTGTAATTGTACCAACTTATAATGAAGCTGATAATTTGGATGATCTTATCTCTCAACTTCTTGACTTGCCAGTAGCTATTGGGGTGATTGTGGTAGATGACAATTCTCCTGATGGTACTGGTCAATTGGCGGATACGTGGGCAGCCCGGCATCCGGGCCGCGTTTTAGTGGAGCACCGTCCTGGGAAGCTGGGCTTGGGCACAGCCTACATTGCTGGCTTCAAAAAGGCGTTGGCTATTGGGGCCAAGCGCATCATGACGATGGATGCCGATTTTTCCCACAATCCACGCTATATTCCCGACATGATTGAATTAAGCAAGCGAAAACATGTGGTCATCGGCTCCCGTTACGTGCCAGGTGGTGGCCAGCGCAACTGCACCTGGAAGCGCGTCTTGCTTAGCAAGGGTGGGAATTTCGTGGCTCGCTCGCTGTTAGGGTTGAAGGCACGTGACGCGACGGCCGGTTTTAGACTGTACCGACGAGAAGTGCTGGAATCCATTCCATTGGAACGCATTTTTTCCAGTGGTTACTCTTTTTTAGTAGAAATGCTCTTCATGTGCCAGCGGCGTGGTTGGCAAATTGGCGAAGTGCCCATCATTTTTGAAGATCGGCGCAAAGGGCAGACAAAGATTTCGCGCAACGAAGTGATCAAGGCACAGTACACGCTGCTGCGGCTGGCATTCCGCCGACTGCGGGGTGGCGAGCCGAGACGACCTGAAGTGCCTATTTCCTCATCATGATTGACGTAAAGTGTAATTTATGTGGTGCGGATGATTTTTTCATTCGCTTTCCGGCCACCATGCAGCTGGAAGAACAGTTAGAAGTTGATGCATTTTCCTGCACTAATCCTGGCTATGGACACCATGCGCAGATAGTTCAGTGTAAAAGTTGTGGCTATGTGTATGCCAACCCGCGTTGGGCAGGCGATGAAATTTTGCAGGCGTATACGGCCGTTACTGACGAAACTTATGTGCAAGAGAGAGCTGGGCGGGAACTCACCTTTCAAAAACATTTGCGGGCCATGGAAAAACGGGTGGGGCAGGCCAACGGCCGTTTCTTGCTAGACGTTGGTGCCTACATCGGCGTGTTTGTGGAGACTGCTTGCCAGGCAGGCTGGCAAGCATATGGCGTGGAGCCCTCTAAATGGGCGTCCAGCGTGGCGCAGCGGCAAGGGCTCAACGTCATCCACGGCACGCAGGACGCGCCGGAACTAAATGGCAAGCAGTTTGATGTGGTTACCATGTGGGATGTGATCGAGCATGTTGCTGATCCATCGGGTGAGATTGGCAAAGCGTATAATTTGCTCAAGCCCGGTGGTTGGGTAGTGATCCACACCATGGACATTAGCAGCCTGATTGCTAAACTCATGGGGCCACGCTGGCCGTGGCTGATGGATATGCACATTCATTACTTCAGCCAAAAAACATTGCGGCAAATGCTGGAGAAAAATGGGTTTGAAGTGGTATGGTCTGGCGCAGAGGGGCGTTACTTGCGGCTTAACTACCTTGTTAGCCGAGTGTCAGCGCTGAGTCGCCCGCTGGGGCACCTGGCCAATTGGTTTATTAATGGCCTACGGCTGGGGCATGTGGCCATTCCTCTGAACTTTGGCGATTTGTTTACGGTGTATGCCAGACGGCCGAATTAATAGTGAATCGTGAATGATGAACGGTTAATTGTGAATGCGGCCGTTTAAATTGGCACCCCTTCACTTTGTCAGGAAACGGCCGAACCTTTTGTTTTATTCGCTACGTAATTTCTTCTGACAGAGTTTCCTAGTACCGTGTCTCACTGTGACTAAATTTGCTATTCTGAACACTAAACGCCTGTTTGTGGCCCTGTTTGCCATCGCCCTCTTCACGATGGCGGTGCGGGAGACGCTGGACCCGGATATGTGGTGGCATTTACGCACCGGAGAATACATTCTGCAAAATGGCATCCCGGCACACGACGTATTTTCTTTCACTGTGCTGCAAAACGCCTGGGTGACGCATGAATGGCTCTCTCAGCTGATCATGTGGCTGGTTTACCTGGTGGGTGGCTTGCCTGGCCTTATTCTCTTTTTTGCGGCGCTTATTGCTCTGACGTTTTGGCTGCTCTATCAGGCTTGTACGGCACGGCCGTATCTCCCCGTCTTCATTGTTCTGTTAGCTGCCATTACTTCTGCCATTGTTTGGGGAGCGCGCCCGCAGATATTTAATTTGCTGCTAACGGCCGTTTTTGTCCTCATCGTTGAGCGGGTGAAGGATGGCAAGTGGGGCAGGCGGGCGCTTTGGTGGCTACCGCTGCTGACGCTGGTTTGGGCTAATTTGCACAGCGGCTACCTGCTGGGCATCGTGCTGCTGGGCACGTATGCGGTGGGGGATGTGGCGCAGCGCTGGCTGGCTACACCCACTGAACGGACTTTGGACCGAACGGCCGTAACCCACCTTTTTGCCGTTACTTTTGTTAGTTTCCTGGCCGCCGCCGTGAACCCCAGCGGTATCGAGCTGTGGATTTACCCTTTCCTCACTCTGGGCAGCGGCGCGATGCAGTCATATATTCAAGAATGGCTTTCCCCCGATTTTCACCAAACCTATTTTTGGCCCTTTGCCGGGATGCTGGCGCTGGGTACGCTGGGCTGGATTTTTAACAAAAAACGCCCCACAATCACCGAACTGTTGCTCTTGTTGGGCACCGGGGCGGCGGGCTTGCTCTCGGCACGGCACATTCCGCTGTTTGCCGTCGTGGCCACCCCAATCATTGTGCGCCATTGGTTCGGTGTGATTGCTGACAGCCGATTGGCACCCATTTTGCAGGCTGCGCCGCCGGAACAGTCCGCGAAGCCGCTGTTTGTGGTGCTGAACTGGCTGATTTTGCTGGTGGCGGTGGCAACGGCCGTTTTCTACACCATCACCAAAATCGACAACAACCAGACGGCCATTGCCGCCCGTTACCCGGTGGCAGCCGTGGATTATCTGGAAGCATCCGGGCTGGACGAGGCGCGCGGCTACAACAGTTACAACTGGGGCGGCTACCTCATCTGGCGCGGTGTGCCCGTCTTCGTTGATGGCCGGGCGGATGTGTATGGCGATCCCTTTTTGCTTTTCTACCGTGAAACTTTTGAGGTACAGTCCACCTGGCAAGAGCCGCTGGATGAGTACAATGTGGATTATGTGCTGATGGAGCGGGGAACACCGTTAACGGCCGTTCTCACCGCCAGCCCTGATTGGACACAAGTTTATGAAGATAAGATTGCTCAAATTTTTGTACGAGAGTGAGCGGGTTGCAGGTGTTCTCTCACAAACAATACTTGCTACTTGCCACCTGCCACTTGCCACCAATTACCCAATTACGCAATTGCCCAATTACACATGTTAACCACTCGCCGCCTCTTCACCTATCTCCTCGCCATTGCCCTATTTGTCATGTCCGTGCGGGAGACGTTGGACCCGGACATGTGGTGGCATCTGCGCACCGGCGAAGCAATCTGGCAGATGCGGGCCATTCCCCAATTTGATCTGTTCAGCTACACCGTGCCGCAAAACGTGTGGATTGTACAGCAATGGCTGACCGATTTGGGCATGTGGCTGGTGTATGAACTAGCGGGGCTGGCCGGATTGAGCCTGTTGTTTGCCGCGATTGTGGCTGTGGCTTTTATGCTGGTGTTTGCGCGGTGTGCAGGACGGCCGTATCTGGCCGCCTTCGTCACCCTCATTGCCTACCTCACCGCCGCCTTGCCCTTGGGCGTGCGCCCGCAGATGATCAATATTTTGTTTTTGGCGCTTTTTGTGTACGTAGTGGAAGGAGTAAGGGTGGCAGGATGGCGATCCAGGGCATTATGGATTTTGCCAGTGATTACGGCCGTTTGGGCCAACATGCACTCCGGCTATCTCACCGGCGTCGCCTTGCTAGGCGCGTACATCGTTGGCGAAACCATCCAACGCCGCCTGGCCCAGCCAGACGAAACAACCCTGTCCTGGTCCCACATTCGCCAACTGGCCATCGTGACGGTTGTGTCGCTGCTGGCGGCGCTCATAAATCCGCGCGGTGTTGACCTTGTGCTTTTTCCGCTGGGCACGCTGGGTAGCAATGCCATCCAGAGCAACATCGTGGAGTGGTATTCGCCTGATTTTCACCTGGTCTACTTCTGGTTTTTTGGCTTGATGATGGCCTTAGGTGTGGTCAGTATGGTTTTCTCGCGGCGACCCATCACCTGGACCGATTTGCTCTTATTTGGCGGGCCAGCGGCGGGTGGCCTGCTTTCGGCGCGGCACATTCCGCTGTTTGCCGTGGCCGCTGCGCCCATTATTGCCCGGCATTTGCTTAGCAGCCTCAGCCAGACACGGCTGTATCCACTGGCCAACGGTACTGCCAGCCAAACTGCGCCAACGCGCTTTTTGCAGATTCTCAACGGCGTGGTGCTGCTGCTCATGCTGCTGGTGGGTGCGGTCTGGCTGCAAACGCGGCTGGCGGGCAACGAAGCGACACTAGAACGCACTTTCCCGGTGGCGGCGGTGGATTTTATTGAGGAGGCGGGGCTGGCCGACGCCCGACTCTACAACACCTACGAATGGGGCGGTTATCTGATCTGGCGGCGAATACCTGTATTTATAGACGGCCGTACCGAACTCTACGGCGACGATTTCTTCCGCTATTATTTACAAACCATCCGGGTAAGCGAAAATTGGCAGCAGCCGCTGGACGAAATGAATGTCGATCTCATCCTGCTGCGCCGCAGCTCCGCCTTGGCCACCGTGTTACAAGTCAGCCAAACCTGGCAGGAAGTCTACAGCGACGATCTTGCCCGTGTGTTTGTTAGGAATTAGAAAATGAGATTCTTCGGTAAAAAGAAAACAATTCACGTTGAGTTTTTAGACCAAGAAACTGGTAAAATGTTTGGCCAAAGTGATGTACCGCCAGAAAATCTTCCTGAAACTTTTGAACTGAATACGACAATACATTTAGGAGAAACGGATTGGTCTGTGATTTCTGCTGAACCTATGAATGCCTCTGAATTTCTGAAGACTGGAAAGCTAAGGCTGGTATTGCAGAAAGTGAGAATGATTGATCCGAAGAAAATTCTTTTCACGCTTCCCACAATTTGCAACTTTTTGGGAGAAGTTAGTCAAGAAATAGATACAACAGGTCGTGAACTCACCATCCATGAGGATGATTGGCGAAATATTGAGTTGGTGTCCCTAAAATTTCGTGAGGAAATCAATAAGAATTTGGGAGCAATCTTTCGTATCCATGAGGAAGAAAGAATTGAACAAGGATTTCGGACACTGCATTTAAGAAAAGATATTGAACAGCCTTTTGAATCTGTACATTTTCCTTTTGCTGAGTTAGATAAATTTGAGAAAAGTCGGCTATACAGTGGACTTGGTTATCTGAAAAACGGATTGGTTCTAGACGGTTTTGCCTTTTTAACTGTTGGCGGACTAACCTGGTATGGAAGGCAAAAAGGTGGTTTTGTTCAAGAGCTTTGTTTGGCAAACCGTTTACCTAACAACCAAACTGAGCGAGAAGTTGAGATTTTGGCAAAAATGATGGGCGAGTATAACTTGGGTTTTGTGGATTGGAGTCAAGTGTTTTTAGCTAATTCAGAGCAAATGGAAAACCTCCAAGCATATTTTCGATAATCGTTCTTATTAAAGGATACCACCTTGTCTGAATTAGATTCCCTATCTCGCTGGTGGCGTACCGATTGGCTGTGGCTGGCCTTGATTGGCCTGCTGTTCCAGGCTGTTTGGGCAGTGCAAATGCCCACGCCCACCTACATGGACGCCTACTACTACACCAGCAACGGCCAGCGGCTGGCGGCTGGTGACGGCTTTACGGAGTTGGTTATCTGGCAATATCTAGACGATCCGGCGGCAGTGCCTACGCCCAGCCACAGCTACTGGATGCCGTTGACCTCTATTTTGGCAGCGGCGGGCTTCAGCCTGGGGGATGGTTTTTGGGCGGCGCAGCTGCCATTTTGGCTGCTGGCAGGCTTGCTGCCGCTGTTGGCGTACTGGATTAGTTTGCAATTTTTCAATGAGCGATGGCAGGT